>DASVCO010000267.1:0-20428 GCA_036381575.1 Caryophanales bacterium | reverse complement strand
GCTTGTCGATTATCCCGAGGAGGTCCGTGTCACTGAAGTCTCGGAAGAGAACTCGGTTACGTACAAGCTGTCTGTTCGATCGGAAGATATGGGGAAAGTGATCGGCAAAAAAGGCAGGATCGCCCAGGCTATCCGTACTGTTATCAGTGCTGCGGGCTCGGGGCAAAACAAGCGTGTCTTTCTCGACATCGAAGAATAACGGAGAGGGAGAGCCGATCTCCTTCTGACGCAGGAAAATAATGGCGCTGGCTTGGCTTCGAAAGAAGCGCTTTAGCCGGCGTCCCTTTTTACACATGGCCTTGTTCGGCATTCACCTGCGGCATAAGGCTTGTCGAATGTCAAGTCTTTTTTTACCGGAGCTGATGTTTTATGAAGATGATTAAACCCGTAACTGTGAAGCAGATTTTGACGGAATCAAGCAAACAGGCGATGTTGGATAAATTCAAAAGCCAGATGTTTCAGTTGCAGAAAGAATGCGAGCAACTTCGGTTTGAGATGCGCAGAAATGAACGGGAACGCAAATATGACAAGGGTTCGTTAAGGCTGAAATTCGAAGATGAGATTGAGCGCCGCCATGAAAAAAGCAAGCTTCTAGAATATCAAATTGAACAATTGGAAATTTTACCGCTCGGAAGTGAATTAAACGACGGTGAAGTGGAAACCATTTTGGAAGTGAACATCGGTGATGATTGGGAACAGGCGGCGGCTGAATCCGCTATCATTATTAAAGATGGAAAAGTTTACGAAATTCGCTGAGGCGGAGGATTTTTACTAATGACACAATGGTTTCGCGTCGGGAAAATTACAAAACCCCACGGTTTAAAAGGAGAAGTCCGGGTATTCGGTCATACCGATTTTCCGGATGAACGCTTTTCGGTAGGAAATACTTTATACCTCGATCAGGGGAAAGGCGAAGATTTAATCCCCCTGGTTATTGCTTCACGCCGAAAACATAAACAGTTCGAGTTACTGACTTTTGAAGGTTATCATCATATTAATGATGTGGAAAAATGGAACGGGGCGGCGCTGAAGGTTCCGGAGGATCAGCTTTTTTCACTGGAAGACGATGAGTTCTATTACCATGAAATCATTGGTTGTCTTGTCATCACAGAAGAAGGCGAAGAACTGGGAAAGATTAAAGATATTATTTCAACCGGTGCCAATGACGTATGGACAGTCAAAGGACATCATGGTAAAGAGATCTTAATTCCATACATAGAAGATGTTGTAAAAGAGATAGATATAGATAAGAAGATCGTGAAAATTCACGTGATGGAAGGATTGCTCGAATGAAAATCGACGTGTTGACGTTGTTTCCGGAGATGTTTACCGGGGTTTTCAATCAATCAATTTTAAAAAAAGCCCAGGAAGAAGGAAAAGTTTCCTTTCAATTAACCGATTTCCGGGAATTCACCGAGAACAAGCATCGGAAGGTCGATGATTATCCGTACGGCGGCGGAGAAGGAATGGTTTTGATGCCGCAGCCGATTTTCGATGCGGTGGATGCCTTGAGCTCCACAGAGTCCGGAGGAAAGCCGCGAATTGTCTTATTATCACCGCAAGGGGAAACCTTTACTCAGAAAAAGGCAAAAGAGTACGCGGAAGAGGAACATTTACTGTTTCTTTGCGGGCATTATGAAGGTTACGACGAACGAATCCGCCGGGAATTGGCCGATGATGAAATTTCGATAGGTGATTATGTACTGACCGGCGGGGAATTAGCGTCGATGGTTGTCATCGACAGTGTTGTCCGCTTGTTGCCGGGGGTTCTGGGTAACGAGCAATCTCACCAGAACGACTCGTTCAGCTATGGGCTGCTTGAATATCCTCATTACACAAGGCCGGCCGAGTTTCGCGGAATGGAAGTCCCTGAAGTCTTGCTTTCCGGCCATCACGGTCGGATTGAAGAATGGCGCCATTACCAATCCTTGAAGCGGACTTTTGAACGCCGTCCTGATTTATTGGTTGAAAGAAAGCTTACCGATCAGGAGAAAGAATGGATTCGCGAATTTAAAAGCCGATCAGGCAAGGCGCATCCTTGATTGTTGCACCTCAATATGATAGGATATTTCTTGTGGCAAAATGCCCGAGTGATTACCATGTTCCGCTGTCGCGTTTGAGAATGAGCATGGCCAGAAGGAGGGAATCACGATGCAACAGTTGATTCAGGAAATTACGAAAGAGCAATTGAAACAGGATCTTCCCGATTTTCGTGCCGGCGATACCGTCCGTGTACATGCCAAGGTTGTCGAAGGCTCACGCGAACGGATCCAGGTGTTTGAAGGTGTTGTCATCAAGAGACGTGGTGGAGGAATCAGTGAAACGTTTACAGTCCGCAAGATTTCATTCGGAATCGGTGTGGAAAGAACGTTCCCTGTTCACTCTCCGCGAATCGCGAAAATCGAAGTTGTACGCCGTGGAAAGGTCCGCCGCGCGAAGCTTTACTACTTGCGCGCGTTACGCGGAAAAGCGGCACGGATCAAAGAAGCATAAGCGAAAGGGACTTGACACCAAGTCCCTTTTTTGCTCTGTGCAAACTCGCGAAAGATCGCGAGGGTTAGGTGTTTCGCAAAACGAGGCAGTGTTCAAAGGAGAAAGTTCCATTTGCTTTGTGTTTGAATCCTGTGATCCAGATGAACATTTGCGTTTGGGGGAAAGACAATGTCTGTGAAGAAAGAAACGTGGGAATGGGTCAAAGCGTTGCTGATTGCATTTGTTCTAGCGGCGTTGGTCCGGTACTTTCTTTTCGCGCCAATAATAGTGGACGGCAAGTCAATGATGCCGACCTTACATAATCACGATCGCCTGATCATTAACAAATTGGCTTATGATATCGGAGAGCCGGAACGTTTTGATGTTATAGTCTTTCATGCAACTGAAACAAAGGATTTTATCAAGCGTGTGATTGGGTTGCCGGGTGAACATATTGAATATCATAATGATACTTTATATGTTGATGGTAAACCGATACCAGAACCGTATTTAAAACCCTATAAAAAGCAGCTTCAACAGGGTGAATTAACTTATGATTTCACATTACAGGAAACACCTGTAGGCCAAAAAACGGTTCCTGAAGGAGAACTATTTGTCATGGGGGATAATCGCCGGCGCAGCAAAGACAGTCGTATCATTGGTGCTGTTCCGATGGAAGACGTGGTGGGCGAGGTTGTTTTGCAATTTTGGCCGATTAGTGATTTTCACATAGTAGAGTAGGTGGGCATTTCATGACGATTCAATGGTTCCCGGGTCATATGGCGAAGACAAAGCGGGAAGTTAAAGAAAAGATCAAAAAGATCGATGTTGTGCTGGAGCTTGTGGATGCGCGGATTCCAAATTCTTCAAGAAATCCGATGGTTGATGAGATGGTGGCTGACAAACCTAGGTTGCTTCTGTTGAATAAAGCCGATATGGCAGATTCGGCTGTCACAGAAGAATGGCAAAGGCACTTTCAAAGTCAGGGTGTGGAAGAGATTTTGACCTTGAATTCGCAAACCGGCCAGGGGACTGAGCGAATCATTCCTGCTGCGGAACGCCTTATGCAAGAGAAACATGAGAAAATGAGAGCGAAAGGCATGAACCCGCGGGCGATCCGTGCCTTGATTCTGGGAATCCCGAATGTAGGGAAATCTACATTGATTAACCGGCTGGCAGGAAAGAGAACTGCTAAGGTCGGAGATCGTCCGGGGATAACCCGGCAACAACAGTGGATCAAGGTCAAAGGCAAGCTGGAACTGCTTGATACTCCGGGTATCCTATGGCCGAAATTCGAGGATCAGACAACCGGTATGCGCCTTGCAGCCACGGGGGCCATTAAGGATGAATTGTTTGAATCTCAAGATGTGGCCCTGTTCGTGCTTCGTTTATTAAAGAAACGCTACCCAGAGGAATTAAAGGCACGGTATCAGTTGGAGGAAATCCCGGACGATGACCTTGAATTGTTCGATAAAATCGGCAGGAAACGCGGTTGCATTATCCGCGGAGGAGAAATTGATTATGAAAAAGCAGGCGCCCTGATCCTGCGTGATTTACAAACAGGGAAAACCGGCAATCTGTCACTCGAAACCCCTGACGATCTTGAAATATAAAGGAAAAGAGGACTTCACCTTTTGTACGTTGAAATCATATGAGGTGAAGTTTTTTATGTAGAGGTGAGGAAACCGTTGAAGAAAACGATACGGGAAATCAAACAGCATTTGTTCAATGAAACCGTGCCGATTTCCGAAGAGGAATTAAAAAAGCTGCAACAAGATCAACGTAAAGGTGTGCAGCAGTTGTTGGTTACGTGGCAAAAGCAGCAGCGTAAACATATTGAGCAAAAGGAAAAATACATAGAAATGAGTACATATGAAAATCAGCTTTGGCAGCAGGGGAAATCCTTCATTGCCGGGGTTGATGAAGCCGGACGAGGCCCGCTCGCAGGCCCGGTGGTAGCGGGGGCTGTGATCTTGAACAAAGATTTTTCCCTTTTTGGCCTTAACGATTCCAAACAACTAACCGAAAATATACGTGAAAAGCTTTTTGAAGAAATCTATAACAAGGCTGAGGCAGTGGGTGTAGGAATTGTCAGCGCACCGGAAATCGACCGCCTGAACATTTATCAGGCAGCAAAGCATGCGATGGTTCAAGCAATTGAGGCATTGGGAATGGAACCTCAGCATGTCCTGGCCGATGCAATGGAACTGCCCATTTCCATCCAGCAAACGTCTATTATTAAAGGAGACAGCCGCAGTGTTTCCATAGCGGCCGGCTCCATCGTCGCCAAGGTGACAAGAGATCGGTTAATGAAAGAACTTCACGAAGTTTATCCACAATACGGATTTTCCAGTCATTTTGGTTATGCCACTGCCGAACATTTGAGGAACCTTGAACGTTACGGGGCATGTGAAGCGCATCGTCGCTCCTTTGCACCGGTAAGAGAACGAGTTCGTTCTGCGAATCCTGAGGTCGGATGAGGTTCTTAGAAAACGGTCTCTTGAAAATCGATATGGTATGAGGAGGAGACAGGAGTGAATCTCCGGGCTGTCCTGGCGTCCCTTCAACCGGTTAGATCAACCGGTGTGAGAAGCATTTCCCTTGTGAAGGGACAAATTTTTTCTGGGAAAATCATGAAGCTGTTCCCCCATAATCGCGCGCTGGTTCAACTTGGCGGCTTGAAGATCCATGCCCAATTGGAGGCCCCTTTGGTTGCAGGGCGTTCTTATTGGCTGCAAGTGGCTAATGCAATAGGAACCCCCGTCTTAAAGGTATTGCAGTCAAATGAGGGGCTTCAGAAAGAAGGGAATCCTGTTTTCAGGTTGCTCGAAAGTCTTGGACTGGCCTCTACCAAATCTCGTGAGGCCCTTGTACAATCTTTCATAAATGAAAGGCTGCCCTTATCCAAAGAAATGATTGTGAAAGGTTCAGAGTGGCTTCACACAGCCGAAAATAAACAAAATGCGTTGGATGTTCTTAAACAAATGGCGGCCAGACGCCTTCCATTGACCCGAACTGTGTTTGAAACTTTGCTTGCCCAGAGAGGGGCTCCGCCGCTTCATGAACAATTGGGACGGTTAATGGCATCATTGAATGAGACATCCGAGAAAGCTCCAGAACTACAGCAGTTACGAAAATTGATTCCTGAACTAATCCTTAAACCGAGTATATCAGGTACGGAAATGAAACAGTCATTGCAACAAGGGATCGCCCGCCTGGGGCTATTGTTCGAACACGGCCTGGCCCAAGTGCAAAATACTTCTAAGAGCGGGCAGTTGGAAACATTGAAGTCTTTGTTGGCTCAGACCATTCATGAGGCGAATCCGGGAGAGGTCAAGCGTCAAGCCCGACAGCTGCTGGCCCAAATGAATTCACAGCCATTTCAAACCCTGGCCGATATTGAGAAGCTGATGCAGCCGCAATTAATCCGGACCCTTGCCCGATCCGGCTTTTCATTTGAATCAGATTCCCGTGTAATTCAGGCCCAAGTAATGCAACAGCAGGCGACGCTAAAGCCGTTGTTAATGCAGGTAATCCAGCAAACCCAATCAGGCGATGTCAGACAACAAGCCCAGCAATTATTGGCGCATGTCACTTCACAGCAGTTAAATGCTTCAGGTGAATTTCAAACCATCATCCAGCTGCCTGTCCAATCCGGTTCTCATTTTTCAGAAGCCACCCTCAAATGGGAAGGAAAGAAACAGAAAGACGGAAGTTTCGACTCTGATTTCTGCCGTGTGCTTTTTTATCTGGATTTGGAACATTTGAAGGAAACCGTTGTTGATGTGAATATTCAAAAGCGATTGGTCGGAATTCGTATCTTTAATGAGTCTTATGATCTTCGTGCCTTGATCGATCAGTTTGAGCCGATGTTGAAAGAGAAACTTGAGGCCGATGGTTATCATTTATCGTCATTGAAGCAGGCGCAGGGCGGCGCACCCGGATCGGAATGGTCCGGTGATGGGGCACATTCCTTGAGTGAGGTGGACTTTCGTGTATGAAAAATAAAAGAAAACAAGCAGTGGCCCTTACCTACGAACAGGAAAAGAACGATGCCCCATACATTTCCGCAAAAGGTGAGGGAGAAATTGCAGAGAAAATCATCCGCCTTGCCAAAGAACATGCCATTCCTATTCAAGAGGACCAGTCCCTTGTGTCCTTGCTGGCACAGTTGAACCTAAATGAATCTATTCCGCCTGATCTTTATCAGGTTGTGGCAGAGGTCTTTGCTTTTATTTATCGATTGGATCAAAACCAAGCTGATAAATAAATTCCTTCCAAATGGGTTAGCTTAAGGATAAACCATTTGTGAAGGAGGCCGAAAATGAGAGCCAGCAACAAGCTTGTTGTCCAGGGAGCGGAAGAAATGCTCCGGCAGCACAAAGAAGAAATTGCCGAAGAATTCGGTGTACATGCTTCACCTGCCAGCCGGGATGTGATTACGCCGAAAATTCTCGAAAATGCCGGTCAAAAGAAGGATAACCGGACCAAAACCAATGAAGATATGTAACTGCGGACAGCCAGAGAGGCTGTCCTTTTTTCTTTTGGTATAAGAAAAAAATAGGGAGAAAAAATAAGGCGGAGTAACGGTAGGGAGGAAAGGAAATGAAAGGTCCAGTCCGTTGTTTTATTTGCCTGATGTTAGGGTTCGCCATGTTTTACTTCACACCACTCCTGGCAAGCCCTGAAAAATCCCAAGCCCGAGCTTCGGATCAAGTATCCTATCCATGCAGCGTGGTTCTTCAACCGGTCAAGGATACTCCCAATGCCCTGGGCACTGCTTTAATTGCTCAGGTTGAAAAACCCTATACCGATTCACCCACCAGTCCTGTGCGCAAACGACAGAGCGTGGGGATTTATGCTGATTGGCTTCCGTCGCCTTCTTCATTTGGAAACTATGATCAATATGAAGGTTTCGCCCGAATACCTGATGTTATCAGTTGGCGATTCAAGATGTATTCGGTAAAGGAGGACGACCCGAGCTGGTTTGATGGAACTGCCTGGGTAGGCAAATTTGACGAGATATCCTCAGAACTTCCTGAGAATGCAATCGTGCAAGTACGTCTTTCCAACTCGAAAACGAATAAGTTGGGACCTGTTATTTTGCAAAACAGCCTGAGTGGCTGCCGTAACTAAAGGAATGTTTTTCACTGTCAGGTCGATTTCTGTCACATTTCAAAAAATAAGTGAAGGTCATGCTAAGATCAGTAGTGTAAACCGAAAAATTGGTTCGCACTACTTTTTTTGTTTTTATACGAAACCCGGGCGGTGGAATGTCGTCTAAAGGATAGAAGAACCGGTTCGAATAGGATGGGAGTGAAGGGGATGGATGACAGGAAAGGGAAGGTTCCATTGTCTGTGGAAGGGCACAAAGTTCGTGAAGAATGGCTGGGGACCATTATGAATCAGTATGGTGAAGGCTTAACCAAGCTGGCTTACCATTATGTGAAAGATTGGGGCCGAGCCGAGGATATTGTCCAGGATGTTTTCGTCAGCTGTTTCGATCATTATGAGGATTTTAGAGGGGACTCTTCAGTCAAAACATGGGTTTATCGGATTACTATTAACCGGTGCAAGGATGTGCTGAAAAGCTCAGCCTTTCGCAAGACTTTGTTAGGAAAGTTCGATTTTACACCCCGCCGGGAAACCGCCCATACGCCGGAATTATTTCTGGTCAAGAAAGAAACGGAAAAACAGTTGGCCCGTCATATTTTCTCGCTCTCGGTTAAGTATCGTGAAGTGATTTTGCTGTTTTATTACGAAGAATTCTCCGTTAACGGCATCAGCGAGCTTTTGTCCATCAAACCCAATACAGTGAAAACCAGGTTGGACCGGGCTCGTGAAAAGTTGAAAAGGCTTATGGAGGGAGATGGCTACCATGGATGATGAGCTGAGAAATTTAAAGAAAACGCTGGATGAGGGTGTCTACAAAGGGACCCATTTCACCGAAAAGCATAAAAATAAGGTTTTTCATAAAATTCATTCTCGTCCTCGGCCGAAACCAAAACGTTGGATGGCTTACTTCAGTTTCGCGGTTTGTGCAGCCTTGATTTTATTGGTGGTGCAGTTTGCGTGGCATCAGGTTATTCAGGAAAAAGAACAAAATGCCTCCCAACATGCACTCATGGCGCAAAATCAGGAACCTCTTTCCATTGTATGGGTAAGAACTGAGACAAAGTACAAAAACCCGGTCGCCATAATGCTATTAAACGTTGATACTGACGATCATACAGCTTCTATACTTAGCTTGCCCAGAGATTTAAAGGTAGGAAGAGAAGACCCAGCCAAGCTCGGCAATATATTTCGCCTCGAGAATCCGGAATCGTTTTTGACTACTGTCGGATCGTATTTTGACATGGATGTAGATTATTATTTAAGTTTGGATAATGGAGCTTATGCGGATATTATTAACACCATTGGGGGGATTACTGTCCAGAATCAGGTTCCCTTTCGTTTTCGCGGATATGATTTCCCAAAAGGGAAGATCGAATTAAATGGAAAGGAAGCCCTTGCTTATTCAAGTATGTACAAAAAGGATCCGGCCGGGGCGGAAGGGCGTTTTGATCGCGGGCGTCAGGTGTTGAGGGCCGTAATGGGCAAAATCTCAAGCTTCTCTTCCACGAACAGTCTGAAAGAGGTTCTGACCATTTTTAAAAACGCCGGCCAAACCAATATGGCCTTCAGTGAAATGATTGCTTTCTATCAGAACAATAGGAATAGCATTGACAATATCGAGGTTCTTCATTTGGCGGGTTCTGCGGAAAAGATAAACGGGCTGTATTATTTTACGGTTTCTGAAAAAGAAAAGCAAAGAGTATCGGCTCAATTAAGGGACAAATGATGTTATGAAAAAATGGATGAGGATTTTCACTCGCGGAACGCTGATAGTTGTTGTTTTGATCGCTGCGATAGGCGGTTATCTTTATTCTTTTCACGGTTATCACGGAGAAACAGGAGCAGATCTGGATTTGGATGAAGATCACGTTGTGAACAGTCTGGATGGTGATGTAGATGGAGACGGTATTGGAAATTTACAGGATTCGGATGCAAACGGAAATGAAATTAGTAATCAAAAAGAAATTGTAATGAAGGCGGAAAGCCTGGCCGGTACATTATACGATCCTTTAAAAGGGGCGTTTTCCAACATCGGTGGCCGAATGGGGTTTATTGTATGTACTGATGTGCCAAGAATCGCCTACGCTGATGCTGGCCTTTATTTTCAGCAGATCCTCACGATAGATTATCGTCAAAACCCCGATCATTATGACACGGAGAATGGGGTAAACACGCCTGCGACAGACTATTTCTTCCGCAGGGTACGAAATGTTTATGATTTTGCGAAGGGAAATGGCTTTTTGATTGAGAAGGCCGATCAGCCTAAGGTTGGAGATGTTGTTTTTTATAGCCAATACCATGCCACGCTTGTTGTTGGCGTCTATCCAAACGAAACGTATGATGAAGTGGAAGCCGATCCCGATTTGATTTTTGTAAAGGAGCATCACCGTAAGAAATGGCGCCCGAGGGATGTAGCGAGAATACTGCCGAAGGCGCGGTGATTTGGACTTGATTTTTCATAATCTGAAACCTTCAAGTGGCTTGAAGGTTTCTTTGTTGTGTAATAATCGACCTGGCATAAAGGTTACCTTGAAGAAGGAATTTTGTAACATTTATAGAATAACCAAGATATACGAATAAAATAAGGAGTATATATATGGGAATGGGTTCTGACCTGAATTTTGGTCTAATGGTTTCCGGATTAGGATTATTTTTATTGTGGTTGGCAAATATGGCAGACCGGAGTCTTTTGAGTCAATATAGAAAAACAGGTTTCATTCTTGCTGCAGTTGTTTATACAGTAATGGTTCTTGCCTTTTTGGGGATGCTTTTTCAAAATATTTCTGTTGTGACTTCTAAAATCGTGAAACATGGAAATGTGATTAAGGTGATAACACCAAAAGATATTTCTTTTATAGAAGGATTAGGTTCCGGGTTTTCTTCAACCGGGAAATTTTTACTGATTTTAATGCCTTTCATTGGCTTTTTAGTTCTGTTGAAACCCCTGCGCCGTTTAATTGCTCATTTGATCCCCATTGATCCGGATCGGTTGGTCCACACTTCGGCTCTTGCCGTTTCCATTATGTTTATTTGGAATTTTATTTTGCCAGTGTATTATGGTGTAAATCAATCTACAGATTCTGTAATCTATGTTGCTGAGCCAAAAGAAAAAATTTTGGAAGAAGGACTGTTATTTGTTTTTGAACTTTCCCTTTCCTTTGTTGGGGTGGGCTGGCTCTCACGGCGTTCATTTAAAGCGTGCCTAAAACGCTTGAAAATTGTAGTTCCGACTGGAAGGCAAGTTTTGATCGCTGTGATAGTTGGTGCAGGTTCGAGGTTAATTTTTTCATCTGTTTCATATTTTGCTATGTACTTGGAAATATGGTCCCTTCCTATGAGGAATTGGTCTTTTGTTTTTACTTTTTTGATCGCCGGTGTTGGTGCAGGTGTTGCTGAAGAGACATTGATGAGGGGCGTTTTACTACCGCGGTTCGGACTTCTTTTTACATCTGTTTTATTCGCAGTGTTACATACCCATGGTTTAACTTTTTATACGTTGGTCCCATTTTTATATGGACTGATATTTGGGCTGATTTATAAACGTTATAACACTCCTACAGCTATGGTGGCTCATGCGACAGCAAATATAACAAGCTCTCTGATCACGAAGATTTTATTTTATACGCGGCCATTTTAAAAGAAAATGATAGAGTGCGGTTATTCTGTAACGGTATAAATCACCCTATCTCCGGAACTGGGGAAAAATAGCTCAATATCATGGGGCAGCGATCCAATCTGACCAGTTTCGACAAGGCTTTTTTCGGGAATATTGATTTTAACTATTCCTATGAAAATGGAGGTCAAAAAATGAGTTTAAAAGATAAAGGGAAAGAAATGCTGAAAAACGAAGCGAAGAAGGCAGTCAACAATCATTCCCGGTCTGGTCATAAAAAAGAAAATAATCGTCAGGGGGAATCTGGAGATATTAAGAACAGAATCAAAAATGAAATCAACAAGCGTACGAAAAGGTAGACCGGATGAATGGAGATGATTTTTAAACCTTAGCTCGATTTTCACATCGGGCTGGGTGTTTTATTAACAAGGGGATGGTTATATGAGTAGGACACAAAGAATAAATCGAACCTTCAAAAGCATGCTGAAGATTGCCAGGAAAATGAAAGATGATGACAGAGAAACCAATAAACTTGTTACGGACGCTGAAAGAAAACTGGATAAGCACAAGAATGACAAAGGTATAAAACGAATCATGGCTGAAACAAAAGGATTGATTCGGCTTGTGAAAAATTATGCAAATGGCACGTACCGGGAGATATCCGGGAAATCGATCGTCAAAATTCTTGCTGGTCTGCTGTATTTTGTGAGTCCTATTGATGCCGTTCCGGACTTCATACTCGGGCTGGGTTTAATCGACGATGCTGTTGTGATCGGTTTCATTGTGGACAATCTGCGTAAGGAAGTTGATCGATACCTGGAATGGGAAGAAAGGCACAGCCCAGTGGAATAACGGTCAATTATTGATGGAGAAAAATTAAAAACCACTCAGAGTGGTTTTTAATCGCGCATTGCTCCAGCCTCTCGGGAAGTCATTGCCCCTTGTCCTTCGTTTACATCTTTTTGAATTTCCTTTTTTACTTTTTGTGCATCAGTTCCAGCAAAGCCTGGTTTCGTAACAGAATTTTTTTTGCCCTTTTTATCCTGTTGCATTGCCTGCAAGCCCTCCTCAAATTATTGTTTAACAATCTTATCATTTGCAAAAAACACTCGGTATATCCCGGGTATTTGATAAGACCAAATAACGCTTGGATAAGTTATAGCTATCCAAGCGTTACGGCTTATTAAAATCCGGTGGGACAATAGTTGTAAGCGCAGCTCCTTTATATATTATTTGACATATTCTCCGCAGCAAGTGAACTACACGGGAATTCCAAAGACTGGTTCTCTTATCTTAGAGAAACAAGAAGCCGATCGAAATGACGATAAAACTTAAAAACAAGGCCATGACACAAAATCCCATGATGTCCCTGATTTTCAATCCCGCGATGGCTAATAGCGGCAGAGCCCAAAACGGTTGGATCATATTCGTCCAGGCGTCGCCCCAGGCTACGGCCATTGCGGTTTTGGCAGTCGATACGTTGAGGTCAATGGCTGCCGGGATCATGATCGGGCCTTGTACAGCCCATTGCCCGCCGCCCGAAGGAACGAACATATTCAAAATGCCCGCACTGAGGAAAGTGAAGAACGGCAAGGTGGCATCAGTTGAAATTTGTACAAACCACGAAGACAGTTGTTCCGACAAACCTGACGCTACCATCATCCCCATAATGCCCGCATAAAGAGGGAACTGGATGATAATGCCGCCGGCGTTTTGTACACCTTTTGTTACATTGTTCAGGAATTTCCGCGGTGTTTTATGCAAAAGAATCGCTACAAATAAAAAGATGAAATTGACTATATTAATCGTCAGGTTAAACCCGTTTTGAGCAAAATAATAAACAAGATACCCCAAACCTAACAGTCCGATAAGTATCGAAAGGATCATGCTATTTTCCATCCGTTGAGCGGGAGTCATCTCTTGTTTCTGTAAAGTTTCATCTTCTTTTTTGTCAGTTGAATCGTTCGTTTGATTTAGCCGTTCCGGATCAATTCTTCCATCGCTTTCTGTCGCATTTAACATCAGGCGATTCAAGATCGGCAATGTGATAAACAAAGTCACTACAATAAAAATATTATAGCTGCTAAAGAGCGTCTCCGTTACAGGGATCACGCCTATCATGTCTTCCAGAAAATGCCCTGGAGTCGCGATTTTTAGAGGCACAGAACCGGAAAATCCTCCGTGCCAGACAAGGAAGCCGGTGTAACCGCTTGCAATTAACAGCCGATAATCAACCTTCGGGACAACCCGAACGACCTCTCTGGCAAACAAAGCAGCAATCACAAGGCCAAAACCATAATTGATCAAACATGCAATAACCGAAACGACAGTGACAAGAATAATAGCCTGCCCCGGCGTATGAGCGAATTTTGCAAGTTTGCCTAACAATGATTTCACTACAGGCGTGTTCGCAAGGATATACCCTGTTACAACAATAAGCGTCATTTGCATGGCAAAGGCAAGTAAATCCCAGAATCCTTCTCCCCAATATTTTGCCATGTCCAACGGAGAACTGTCTGTAAACACAAACCCCAGGATATACACGATCAAGGTCAGCACAATGGCAAATAAAAAAGCGTCCGGTAAGTATCGCCGCACCAAACGATCGAAAAATAACGTTACTGCTTTAAACATAAGTCCAACTCCTTTTGATAAAAGATGAATGGTTCTGCCGAAATGGCAGGAATTCAATACATAATATTCTACAATGGACGTGTTTATCCTTCTGAATCCAACGAAACGATCCTTTTTCTGTAACAAAAATGAAACCCTTCTTTCCCGAGCATCGTCTCCCCGATGAAGACGCAATTTGGCACCGTGAATATTTAACTCAGAACGGGCACATTGGAAGAAATCACTGATTCTTGGAGGAGCAATTAGAGATGTTTGGAACTGTTTTTATCTAAATCATTCCTTAAAAACAGCCGATTTTTCCATTTAGTCAAATCCGAGAAGGGAAATGGTGATCATCAAGAAGCATCGGTTCATTGTCGTTTTCGCTATAGGAATTTTGATGATAAGGTGTAGGAATTATGATATTAAAAGAACAGATAAAGTTAGCAAATATGCAGAGATTCAATCTCATGTTGCTGATAAGCCTGCAGGAATCGACCTCACAATGGACGTTTCTTATGAAGAAGGTCAAATGATGATCGTGTTAGACAACCAGGGATCGAAAAAATTGTACTTTGGCACCCCTTATATAATAGAAAAGAAGAAAGACGGGATATGGTATCAAACAAAATACACATATAACAAAGGTTTTAGTGATATAGGAATTATAATAAAATCCGGCGATGGATACACTCAAAAGGAAAAATTAAACATGACAGCCGGTTACTATCGCGTAATAAAACAGTTATCTTCAAACTATCATGAACCTGGCGATACATTTACTGTTAAAAACAAACATTGATTATAAAATTTACTGGTCGAGCAACCAGCTTCATTTGTACGGGGAAACCCGTACTTTTTTTATCTCCGGACTTTTTGGGAAGAATAGAATGAAACTAATTCTGCATTGACCTTGTTATATCTATGAATAGAACAGTTAACACCAAGAGGAGCCAATTATTATGAAAAAATATCATTCTTTGCTGATGAGTTTGTTAGTCGCCTTTTTATTTACGATAAGCGGTTGCTTTGGGTTTGATCCTCCGGCACCGGAGGAAACTGCTCCCTCTCATCAACCCGGAGGTCATTCGGATCAGCCCGGAAATACAGAACAAAGCGAGCAGTCAACTCATGAAAAGGGTTCTGGCATAGAGGATCAAACAGGTTCCCAACCTGATACCGAATATCCTCCAGAAGGAAAAGAAGATGACTCCGAAAAGGAAAATCAAAGTGAAATTGGTAACGGTAAGCCTTCCGGCAACATGAACGAAACCTCAGAAAATGCACAGGATAAAGGCGGGAAAAGTGAGGAGCCTGAGCCGGACAATGAGCCCGAAGCTCCCGGAAAATCAATACCTGCAGTCGTTCAAAACATGACATTGAATGAGAAAATCGGGCAGCTTGTGATGGTTGGAGTTAACGGTACTCAGCCTGGCTCGCATATTAAAGCTTTGATTCGCGATTATCACGTCGGGGGAATCATTTTATACGGCAAAAATATTGAGACGGCCGGCCAGACGGTTCAGTTTCTGAACCAATTAAAATCGATTAATGATAAAGCTAATAATCCGTTTCCGTTGTTTCTGAGTGTCGATCAAGAAGGTGGAAGGGTTGAACGGATGCCTGATGCCATCGAAGAGTTGCCATCCCAGGGGAAAGTCGGTAAAGCTGGCGACCCGGGATTTGCGCGCCAAATTGGGCAGCTGATTGGAACGGAGTTAAGCGCTTTTGGTTTCAACATGGATTTTGCCCCGGTGCTTGATGTAATCCGGGATCCTGAAACTTCTGTTATAGGAGACCGTTCCTTTGGTTCGGATTCTCAACTTGTCAGTGAACTCGGTGTCGCAGCAATGAAGGGAATTGCATCCGAGAATGTCATTCCGGTAGTGAAACATTTCCCCGGATACGGTGAAGTATCTACAAACGCTCATACGGGATTGCCGGTGGCCAAGGTCAGCCTGGAGAGGTTGCAAAATGTCGATTGGGTTCCGTATCAAAAAGCCATTGCAAACGGAGCCGATGTCGTTATGGTCACCCATATTTTATTACCGAAATTGAATACGGATTATCCGGCCTCAATGTCGCAAAAGGTGATTACCGGAATGCTGAGAGACAAACTTGGTTTTGATGGTGTTGTCATAACCGATGATATGACGATGGGCGCAATTAAGGAGAATTACAAAATAGATCAGGCAGCTGTTCGTTCTGTCAAAGCCGGAGCTGACATTGTGTTGGTTGCGTTCAATTATAATCAGCAGATTTCAGTTCTTCATGCATTAAAACAGGCGGTGAAGGATGGAGAAATTTCCAAGGAGCAATTGAACCGAAATGTCAGAAGAATTCTCCGCCTCAAAAGAGGATATGGCTTAACCAATTCTCCTGAGGGGAAAGTAGATGTTGATCGGTTAAATCATCAAATCCGTACAGTGCTTGAAACGAATTGACGTAATTGGAATTGATGTTTGCGGTAGAAAGGATTTTTTTCTGATTGAGCATTTTTTTGCTTCTGCCATGAAACTTTCCAGGGGGTTTTCTCGTCTAAATATATAGAACAATTCAAACGGAGGGAACGGGATGAGTGCTCAACAAAAACAGGCGTTGAAATGGCTGGTACAAGGGCTTATCGTTGTGGCTTTAGTCTGTTTCGTGCTTTTTGTTTTCTACGGGCCGACAGGGAAAGGGACGGAAGCCGGAGATTCTTCATTTGAACAAAGCCAACCATTCCATGATGGAAGCACTCAAAAAGTTCCCGACATAACAATAAAATAACGAAAAAGGACTCAGTTTCAAACCAGTCCCAACAGCTGGAATGATGAAGCTGAAATTCTTGATGGCCGACTCCGAACAGGAGCCGGTTTTTTTGGATGGAAAGAATCGCCTATTTCGATTGGTGGACAATTGCCGTTAAGTTTATATACAATAAAGAGTGGCAGTGCACAGATGATTGTCGTGCTAATGAGTCCTCGATTTGTTCGACGTAGTGCGACAAAAATAACGGAGGACTTAGCGAAGCATCTTTAGAGTAGGCTGCGTTACGCCGACCGGAAACATAGTCTTCATTGAATTGGCTATGGGGTGGGCGGTACTCAGGTTCTTGTCGAGCTAAGGTGACAATTCGACGCTGTGCGACAAAAATGAAGCACCGTCGAGCGGCACTCAGATTCTTGTCGAGCCAAGATGGAAGTTCAGCGTAGTGCGACAAAAATGAAGGAGGATGGAGAATGAACATTCACGAGTATCAAGGAAAAGAAGTCTTGAGAAAGTACGGTGTGGCCGTTCCAAACGGGAAAGTGGCTTTTTCGCCTGAGGAGGCGGTGGAAGCGGCCAATTCACTGGAAGGTGACATTAAGGTGGTAAAAGCACAGATTCATGCGGGCGGACGAGGAAAAGCCGGCGGCGTGAAACTGGCGAAAAATGTGGACGAGGTTCGTACATATGCGGAAGAATTGCTGGGCAAAACGTTGGTAACGCATCAAACCGGTCCGGAAGGAAAAGAAGTCAAGCGTCTTTATATAGAGGAAGGTTCCGATATTCAAAAGGAATATTATGTCGGCCTCGTCCTGGATCGAGCTTCATCAAAAGTTGTTATGATGGCTTCGGAAGAAGGCGGCACGGAGATTGAAGAAGTAGCCGCAAACACACCGGAAAAGATTTTTCGTGAAGAAATTGATCCGGTTGTCGGGCTTTTGCCTTATCAGGCCCGTCGGCTTGCTTTCAATATCAATATCCCAAAGGAACTTGTCGGCCAGGCGACCAAATTCATGGTGGGTCTATACAACGTATTTGTTGAGAAAGATTGTTCCGTTGCGGAAATCAATCCCCTTGTTACAACAGGTGACGGAAAAGTAGTGGCGCTCGATGCCAAGCTTAACTTTGACGACAATGCATTATATCGCCAAAAGGATATACTGGAATATCGTGATCTTGATGAAGAAGACCCGAAGGAAATCGAGGCTTCCAAATATGATCTTAGCTACATTTCTCTCGACGGCAACATCGGCTGTATGGTTAACGGAGCCGGCCTGGCAATGGCAACGATGGATATCATCAAGCATCACGGCGGCGACCCTGCCAACTTCCTTGATGTTGGAGGAGGAGCTTCCAAGGAAAAAGTCACGGGTGCTTTTAAGCTTATCCTCTCCGATGAAAGTGTTAAGGGCATTCTCGTTAACATTTTCGGCGGCATTATGAAGTGTGATGTTATCGCCGAGGGAATTGTCGCAGCTACGAAAGAAATGGGGCTTGATCTTCCGCTTGTTGTCCGTTTGGAAGGAACGAATGTGGAGCAGGGGAAGAAGATTCTCGAAGATTCCGGATTGAATATCACAGCGGCGGATTCGTTGGCAAATGCTGCTGAAAAAATCGTATCCATGGTGAAATAGAAAGGTGGGAATGACTTAAATGAGTATATATGTAAATCAAGATACAAAAGTGATTGTTCAAGGAATCACAGGGTCTCAAGGTGTGTTTCATACCAAACAAATGGTTGAATACGGGACTAAGGTTGTCGGAGGCGTAACGCCAGGAAAAGGCGGTACTGACATCGAAGGCGTTCCCGTATTTAATACTGTTGCCGATGCGGTTGAAGAAACCGGGGCAAATGTTTCGATCATTTATGTTCCGCCGGCTTTCGCAGCGGATGCGATCGTGGAAGCGGTTGATGCTGAACTTGATCTCGCCATCTGTATTACTGAACACATCCCGGTTCTCGACATGGTTAAGGTGAAACGCTATATGGAAGGAAAGAAGACACGTTTGGTCGGTCCGAACTGTCCGGGTGTTATTACACCGGAAGAATGCAAAATCGGCATTATGCCGGGATACATTCATAAGAAAGGCCATGTTGGCGTTGTCTCCCGTTCCGGAACCTTGACTTATGAAGCTGTTGATCAGCTGACAAAAGCGGGAATCGGTCAGTCCACAGCCGTGGGCATCGGTGGTGACCCGGTAAACGGAACCGATTTTATCGATGTTCTAAAAGCGTTCAATGAAGATGATGATACGGAAGCTGTTATTATGATTGGTGAAATCGGCGGTACCGCTGAAGAAGACGCTGCTCAGTGGGTAAAGGAAAACATGAGCAAACCGGTTGTCGGCTTTATCGGCGGGCAAACGGCTCCTCCAGGAAAGCGGATGGGCCACGCCGGTGCGATTGTTTCCGGCGGCAAAGGCACCGCAGATGAAAAAATCAAGACAATGAACGCTTGCGGCATCAAAGTAGCGGAAACTCCGGCTGTTATCGGAGAAACCTTGATTTCTGTCCTGAAGGAAAAAGGTTTATTTGAGAAAGTCCATAACTAGTCGCATCATGAATGAAGCTCCTCAAGTATGGGGAGCTTATTTTTTTGATGAAATTTTCATGGAAAAACTTCACATTTTCACCAATTTGGACGATATTACATTGAAAGGAAAAAAGAAATGAGGTTGTGAAGGGTTTGGATGAACAGAAAGAAATCAGGAACAGGTTGGTTCATATTCATGCCTGCAAGGGCATAGGTTGGAAAACAATCGCAAAGTTTTTTGATTATGATAGTACCTTGAAAGAGATTTTTAACTTGGAGGAATCGGAGCTCTGTTCTGTTTTTTCGATGAGAGCGGATCGGGCGGGACGATTTTATCGTGATTTACATAGTACGGATATTTTCGACTTATTTCAGGAATATCAACAAAAAGGGATTGAAATTGTCACGGTTTTTGATGAAGGTTACCCGCCTCATTTAAAAGAAATTTTCGATCCTCCATGGGTTTTGTACTGCAAGGGAGAGGTGTCGATTTTTCTTGAACCTCGTATGTTGAGTGTCGTTGGCACTCGAAATCCTTCGCGAACGGGGTTGCAGGCGCTTAAGAAATTACTTGTACCGCTTATTCAGGACGGTTGGGGTGTTGTCAGCGGCCTGGCAGATGGAATAGACGGCGCAGCCCACCGGTTGTCGCTTAGCAGCCGTACTATTGCCGTACTCGGTTCAGGGCTTGACCATATTTATCCCGCAAATTCCCGCCCACTGGCTGATGAAATGGCTGCCTCGCACTTGCTTGTCAGCGAATATCCTCCCACCGTTTCTGCACATCCATGGCAGTTTCCCCATCGGAATCGTGTAATCAGCGGAATGACCGCCGGAACTCTTGTTGTAGAGGCAAGGGAAAAGAGCGGATCCCTGATTACTGCCGATCAAGCGCTTGAGCAAGGAAGGGATGTATTTGCTGTTCCGGGATCTATTTTTGAACCCCGCTCGGTCGGGACGAACCGCCTGATCCAGCAAGGCGCCAAGCTCGTTTTGAATCCGGAAGATCTATTGGAGGAATGGGCCCCATAATCGGCGATCCTGTCCTGGAACCTCTTTTGAAATCCTCCCGATTTTTGCAGTGAAAGCTGTTATTTTCTTCGGATTTGGTTCACCCTCTTCTGCATCAGGTTTGACAAATGAAGGTTCAATCTTTAATATGAGTGAAGATTTAACTTGATTATCAAGGCGTATTTGATTAAAGAGAAGGGAGAGACGTAAGATGGAAGATTATCTCGTCATCGTTGAATCTCCCGCAAAGGCGAAAACGATAAAGAGATACCTCGGAAAGAAATATCAGGTGAAGGCTTCAATGGGGCATGTCCGCGACCTT
>DASVCO010000266.1:0-4606 GCA_036381575.1 Caryophanales bacterium | reverse complement strand
AAAACTCAGTTTCTCATTGTCGTAGTCGGCTTCCTTATCTTCCTCTTCTAATAAATTACATTCAACGGCCCTTCGGATCGGTTGGCTGAATGATAGATTCACCTCCTGATTCCGATATTGTTTGTTTTCATACAAACGAACGACCACAGCATCGTCTTCCTCAGCCTTCTTGACAGTTTCAATCATCACATGATCTGCATTGATCTCGACAAACCGGTATTCCGATGGAAGGGTGCCATTCTGGCAAGAAGTGATCTCCCGGGCAAATAACGGTTGATTCAAACTATAGGCTTCCTCAACAACACCGCCTTCCCTCCAACCCCCTTCGTGGGGAAGCAGGCTATACGTAAAAGAATGCGTTCCTCGATCAGCTGTCTCATCAGGCTCTATGGCTGATTTAATCAACGTCAAACGCATGACATTGTCCTTGACGTCGTGGCCGTACTTGCAATCGTTCAAAAGGCTGACTCCATAGTTTCCCTCGGAAAGATCAACCCACTTTTGCCCAACAACCTCAAAACGGGCGTAATCCCAGCTTGTGTTCCAATGCGTAGGCCGCTCAATGTTCCCGAATTGGATGTCATAATTGGCTTTTGTAGAGCGAATATCGACAGGGAAAGCGACTTTCAACAATGTCTGACGTTCCTGCCAATCAATCTTGGTCTTGAAATCAATCCTCGGCGAATCACTGTAGATAGTAAGATCCTGACTAATTTCGGAATCATAAAATAACCACTTGAGACGCAGTGTTCCGCGTAAAGGACCTTCCTCTACTGCACTCACTTCTACTAGTTTTGTAATCTCGCGCATTTTTTCCTGATAATAAAGATCAATGTCCCAGGCATCAAAATCCATGGGCTTATCTTCAAATGCCTGAAATACATTGCCTGAGGCTCCTTCTTCCAACACTTCACGTTGAATCCTTTTATCATAAATGGAGACAATTTGCCCCCTGTCATTAAGCCGGATCTTGTAAAATTGATTTTCCAGGTAATCTTGATGAACCGTCATTGCATGTTCTGTTTCATGATTCGCCTTTTCGGCGAGATGGAAAGTCTTATAGCCTAATGGCGGCACATTTGCAGCATTCAGCAGAATCTTTTGATCATTTCCTTCTCCGATGACCTGAACGGGAGAGGGGTGCCCCTGCTCATCAACAACTGTTTGATCTTCTTGAATTCGATCCGAAAGCGGAAGCTCTATCAGGTCCTTTCGCTCAAATGCCAGGGAGTTAAATACCACCACACCGTCGGTCTCGGTACGAATGGCATCTAGAACCGATTGATTCGCTTCTTCCCTGACCTCCTCCCCAAGCTGTTGAACCCACGTATAATCGGCTCTGGCATCTTCATTAACCTGTCGGATGGAAGAACCGGGAAGCACATCATGAAACTGATTGAGCAATAATCGTTCCCAACCTTCTCTTAATTTTTCATTGGAATGGTTTGCGCTGCCTCTTAACAACGATGCTATTACGCTGAGCCACTCGGCCTGATGATAGGTGACCTCTGCCTTGCGGTTCGCTCGTTTTAAGGCTGCTTGAGACGTATACGTTCCACGATGATATTCTAAATACAACTCGCCGTCCCAAACCGGCAACTCTTTGTCTGCAAGCCGTTTTTCGAGCCGTTCGAAGTATGGTTCAGCTTTCCCGGTTTCCAATTTCGGAAAGCCCGGCAAATTCTTCATAACTCTGCGGGCTTCCAACATTTCTTTCGTTGGGCCGCCTCCGCCGTCTCCCCAGCCATAGGCGAGAAGCAATTCATTATTGACATCTTTTTGCCTGTAAAGATCCCAGATGCCTTTGACGCTTTTCGGATCAATTTCACCGTTATATGTATAAGGCGGGCTCCCAAATTCAGGTGTCGTGATAAAATGAGATCGAATTTCCGTTCCATCAATGCCGCGCCAATTGAAAGTATCGTACGGAAAGCGATTGAACTGATTCCAGCTGATTTTGGTCGTCATAAAGAAATCAATCCCGCTTTTCTTCATGATTTGCGGTAACGACCATGTGAAGCCGAAAACATCCGGAAGCCAAACCACCTTCGACTCGACTCCAAATTCCTCTTTCATAAATCGTTTACCAAACAAGAGCTGCCGAACTAATGACTCTCCTGAAGGCAAGTTTGTATCGGGCTCCACCCACATTCCTCCGGTAATTTCCCATTCACCGGAACTAATTTTCTCCTTCACCTGTTCATAAATTTCCGGATAATCCGCTTTCATAAATTGGTATAATTGCGGAGATGAATGAAGATAGCGGTATTCCGGATATTGCCGCATTAAATGCAGCACGGTTGAAAACGTCCGTGAAGCCTTCTCTCTTGTGTGACTCAATCTCCAAAGCCAGGCCATATCAATGTGGGAATGCCCAAGGGCGACGACCTTCGGTTTGATTTCCTCTACTTCCGCCATTTTATCGAGTTTCCCTTGAAGTTCATCAGCGGCCTCACGCACAGAATCATAATAAATGTCCGACCCGGGTTTCAGAAAATCCACCTTCTTAATCGATTCATTTAGCGCCTGCAACATCTCCGTCCGGCGCAAATCATTTTCATCAAGCTCATCAATGGCTTTCAAGAGTGTGTCCGCAAGATAATAATAATGTTCGCTTGCCTCATCGACACAAGCCAACTGCGCGACTTTGAAACGTCTCCGGTCCGGAACACCCAGTACCCCGCTCCAAGCTTTTAAGGCAATGTGGATTTCACCTTCCTCAATCAATTCCGGGGGAATCCAGGCTTCTTCATGCCAGATATCTATCGCCTGCAACGGCCTGCCATTGACATATAACAACGTTTCTGCGGTGGAATTGCCCCCGTCCCGCGGCCCCACCAAAAAGCGCAAAACAAGCTTTTGCTCTTTCCAATCAGCCGGAATCTTGACCCTGGTCCTGAACCAGGCAACTTTGTCGTAACCGCCCCAGACTTCACCTACATGAAAATCACTCCAACCCGAATCATCAAACTCGGGACGATTGGCCTCTTCACATTCTTCCTCCAAATATTTAAATGAAGGGATTTCTTGAACCTTCCGATATATAAGCGAACGGATTTCCTCCACATGCTTCCTGACCTTTTTCTTCGTAAAATACATCCATCATTCAGCACCTTTAACTAAAATTCCAAAAAGTCAAAATCCTATAACGACAGCGGTTCCGAAAAACCGCTATCATACAACATTTTCAACATCACTTTTATTTTACACGCGCGTCCATTTTACCAACCTTTATAGCTTCGCCTTTTTCAGCCGATTGATAAAGGGCATTGATAATTTGTTGCAAAATCGTTCCCTGTCTGGCGGTACAAAGGGGCTCCGTTCCTGTTAAGCAGGCATCTACAAAATGGGCTAACTCCCGTTCGTGGAACTCCCATTTTGGCAAGTGGGCCGGAGTCAGATCCACAAGCGTATCGTATTTCTCCTGATAAATTTTCAGTGGAAATACATCGGCGCCTCCTTGATCTCCCATAAGCTTGACATTCATCTCATCAATCTTCTCAATGTTGGCAGCGAAAGCCGTTTCCAACAACAATGATGCTCCGTTTTTGAAGGTGATCATCCCGCGAGCCAAATCCTCAACCGAAAAGTTCTGCCAGTCCCAATCTCCCATCACTCCGACACCTTTTCGAGTGCCGATCTTTTGATAGGTAACGCCAAACACTGTATCCGGTTCGGGATAATCCATCAAGTACAAGGCGGAATCAAGCATATGAACACCAATATCGATTAAAGGGCCTCCGCCTTGCAATTCTTTGTTGGTGAAGACACCCCATCCCGGAATTCCTCTGCGCCGGGTTGCATGAACACTGGCTGCATAGATATCTCCAAATTCACCGGCATCTATAAACCTTTTCAGTGTTGAGACCTCCGGAGAATGACGGAAATGAAAGCCATATGTCAAAATTTTGCCTTCCTGTTCCGCAACGGCTTCCATCTCGGCCGCTTCCTCAGCCGTCATGGCCGGTGGTTTTTCACACAATACGTGGCATCCGGCTCTTAACGCCGCAATCGCTGCAGATGCGTGAAACTTGTTCGGGGTACATACACTGACCGCATCAAGCTCAACCTTTTCCAACATTTCCTCATAATCCGCAAACACATTCGGGATACTATATTTTCCTGCACATTCTTCTGCTTTTTCTTTAACCACGTCGGAAACCGCTGCGATTTCAACCTTATCCCCGCATTTTAAATAATTGGGAATGTGTGCTCCCTGCGCGATTCCACCCGCTCCGATTAATCCAACCCTCAACATATGCCATCACATTCTTTCCGTTTTATGATTTTGAGTATTTAGAGACTCCGTCGAACATTTAATAATCTCTACGCCGTATTGTTCAATATCATTCAATATTTCCTGATCAGCCAGATCGCTTGTCACCAGAATGTCTACATCTGTAAAAGCGCAAAAAGAGATTAACCCGGGTTTTTGCAATTTTGTATGGTCTGCCAATACAACTTTTTTCTGTCCAACCGAAACCATCATTTTCTTCACTTCGGCTTCATACAAATCCGCACTCATGAATCCGTGCCTGAGCGACACACCGGATGTTCCCAAAAATACAATATCGGCATTGTAATTTTGCAGTTCCAACTCGGCTTG
>DASVCO010000265.1:0-14946 GCA_036381575.1 Caryophanales bacterium | reverse complement strand
GACGAAGTCAAGGAAGACGATACAATCGCCGAGGTACAGAACGACAAAGCCGTTGTTGAACTTCCTTCCCCGGTAGATGGAAAGGTACTTGAGCTGAAAGCTGAAGAAGGCGACACGGTCGAGGTTGGCCAGGTGGTCGTGTTGTTCGAAGCTGAAGGTTATGAGGACGGAGACGGTGAAGAGGAAAGCGAAGGCAGCGAAGAAGAGTCATCCGATGATGAGCCCAAAGGCGAAAAGGAAGACGAAGGGAAGAAGGAAAAATCGGATTCCAAAGACGAGGAATCTGATGCGGAAGAAGAGAAAGAAGACGGTGGAGAGCAAAAACGTGTGATTGCGATGCCGTCAGTACGTAAGTATGCCCGTGAAAAGGGAGTCGAGATTCAGAAGGTCGAAGGAAGCGGAGATAACGGCCGTATCCTGAAGGAAGATGTTGACAAATACTTAGAAGGCGGAACAGAAGCTGAGGAAAGCGGAAGTGAAACGGAAGAGGCTGCTGTAGAGAAAGCACCTGCAGCCGCGAGTACGCAGGCCGGCGGAGAAACCCGCGAGAAAATCCGCGGAGTACGCAAAGCGATTTCGAAAGCGATGGTTCATTCGAAACAGACGGCACCTCATGTTACCTTTATGGATGAGGTTGACGTAACAGGCCTGGTAGAACACCGCAAAGAATTTAAAGAAGCCGCTTCGGAGCAAGGTGTGAAGCTAACTTACTTGCCTTATGTGGTTAAAGCGCTGATTTCCGCGTTACGTGAATATCCGATTCTAAATGCCTCAGTGGATGACGATGCACAGGAAATCGTCTATAAGCATTATTACAATATCGGAATTGCTACCGATACGGAACAAGGCCTGATGGTTCCGGTGGTTAAAGATGCCGATCGCAAATCCATGTACAAGATTGCGAACGAAGTCACTGATTTGTCCGGCAAGGCCAGAGATGGCAAGCTTTCAAATGATGAAATGAGTGGGGGATCATGTACCATTACGAATGTCGGCTCCGCTGGCGGCCAGTGGTTCACTCCCGTTATTAACCATCCGGAAGTGGCCATTCTTGGGATCGGCCGTATTTCAGAGAAACCGGTTATCAAAGACGGAGAAGTAACTGCGGCGCCTATTCTCGCCGTGTCATTGACTATCGATCATCGTGTAATTGACGGAGTAACGGCTCAACAGGCGCTTAATCACGTCAAACGGCTGCTTAACAATCCGCAATTACTTATATTGGAGGCGTAAAGTATGGTTGTAGGAGAATTTTCAACGGAAGTCGATACACTGATTATCGGTTCAGGCCCCGGGGGATATGTCGCGGCCATTCGCGCTGCCCAGCTCGGGAAAAAGGTAACTGTTGTAGAAAAAGAAGAAACGCTTGGAGGGGTTTGTCTGAACGTGGGCTGTATCCCATCTAAAGCGCTGATTTCTGCAAGCCACCGCTATGAAAACGCGGGCCATTCCGATGATATGGGGATTACCGCTAAGGACGTGAAGCTCGATTTCTCCAAGCTGCAGGAATGGAAAGCGTCCGTTGTGAAAAAGTTAACCGGCGGCGTTGACGGATTGTTGAAAGCCAACGGGGTTGAAGTTGTCCGCGGCGAAGCCCTTTTCGTGAGTGAAAATGAGGTACGTGTGAATAACGGTTATGAATCCAACACTTATAAATTCGAGAATTGTATTATTGCTACCGGTTCTCGTCCAATCGAACTGCCATCCTTTAAATGGAGCGACCGCGTTATTTCATCAACAGGCGCGTTGGCTCTAGAGGATGTTCCGAAGAAGATGGTTATCATCGGAGGCGGTTATATCGGGATCGAATTAGGTTCGGCGTATGCCAGCCTCGGTACGGAAGTTACAGTCCTGGAAGGGACAAAACAAATCCTGCCAGGGTTTGAGAAGAAAATGGCCTCCCTTGTCCAGCGCAGGCTGAAGAAAAAAGGGGTTACCATCAAGACTGAAGCGATGGCACAAGGCGTGAAAGAAACGAAAAACGGTGTGAAGGTAACTGCTGAAATCAAAGATCAAGAAGAAACCTTTGAGGCGGATTACGTACTTGTAACTGTTGGTCGAAAGCCCAACACAGAAGAAATCGGGTTGGATCAAGCCGGCATCAAGACCAATGACAAAGGCCTGATCGAAGTTGACAAAACCGGGAAAACCAATGTTGACAACATTTATGCGATTGGTGATATTGTACCGGGTCCTGCGCTTGCCCATAAGGCTTCTTATGAAGGGAAAATTGCTGCTGAGGCTCTCAGCGGTGATAACAGTGCCGAAGTGGATTATCTTGCTATCCCGGCCGTTGTATTCTCAGATCCGGAACTGGCTTCGGTTGGTTATACGGAGAAGGAAGCAAAAGATGCTGGTTATGATGTGAATGCTGCACAATTCCCGTTTGCGGCTAATGGCAGAGCCTTATCTTTAAATGATACCGAAGGCTTCATGAAACTGATCACACGCAAGGAAGATGATCTTATCATCGGTGCACAAATTGCAGGCCAGGGAGCTTCAGATATGATTGCTGAGCTTGGCCTCGCCATTGAGACAGGCATGACGGCAGAGGATGTTTCTCTGACAATCCACGCCCATCCGACACTTGGTGAAATCACAAGCGAAACCGCGGAAGTGGCACTCGGGCACCCGATTCACATTGCGAAGTAACTTCAATTCCCACGAAACAGAGGAGCCTTTCCGGCTCTTCTGTTTTTTTTTCGGCCATACGAAAAACCGCTTGAAATCCAAGCGGTTTTTCTGTTAATTTTCCTCTTCTGTATGGTTCAAGGTTTGCTTAAGCATTTTTACAATGAAATCACGATCTTTGTTTCCTTCTATTCGGACTTTGGTCTCTCCATTGTTTGTTATGACAAGCCCGGGGGATTGGCTGAGTCCGTAATCTTCGGCTGTATTTCCGTTATTTCCGGAATGAATCGTGATTTGCCGGCGTTCAAGTGAATGAGTGTTCACTACTTCCAGCAACGCATCGAAATAATCGTTTTTTACCTGGTTTGCCGAAGTCTGGTCGTAGAAGAAGATAACCTTGAGACCCGACTCCCCTGCATGTGCTGTTTCCCCGCCTAATGAAAAAGACTGGCAACCTGAAATCATAAATAATAATAAGAGTGGAATCACTGAGAATGGTTTCATTTACGGATCCCTTCCTTTGGATGAGAATCTATGATGGTGTCCGTGAATTCAAGATTCATTTTAACACGGGAGCTGCCTCATCTCGTCCATGTACTTGAATTGTTACTCAAATGAAAACCGGTTGTCATGTACTTTTCAGGCCTTATGAATCTGTCTTTCGGCTCAATTTGCTGGCTGCCTTGAAAAAAATCTTCCATAATCGCGGCTGCTTCTTATATAATAAAGATAGGTTAACATCATGTGGAAGGGGACAACAATGAGAACATTTATGATGGTTGCGGCTGCCATCCTTTTGCTAACTGCCTGTTCAGGACAACCTGTTTCAAAGGATGCTGATACCGGGGCACAGAAAGGCAAACCAGCACAACAGGATAAGAATGACAACAAAGGAGCAGAGCCGCAGGGGAAAGAGACAGCTAAAGGGGATGGAATGGAAAAATCAGGAACAAACGGCCAAAAGAACGAAGAAAAAGGGGATCAAAACAAAGAAAAGGCGAACCAGGGAAAACCCGTAAAACCAAAGTATTATATGAACGAGAATTATTTTATTAAACCTATTGATGATGCTAACCCAAAGGTAGTATTATTGACGATTGATGATTCACCGAATGATCACGCAGTTGAGATGGCAAAGACATTAAAATCACTTGATGCAAAGGCCATATTTTTCATTAACAATTGTTTCACCACTGACAAGAATGAGCGTCTAAAGAAATTGAAAAAGATTCACCAAATGGGCTTTCCGATTGGAAATCACACAGTGACCCATCTTGATTTGCAATCCCTTTCGAAAGAAAAACAGAGGGAAGAGATTATTCCCATTTATAAAGAAATCAAACAGGTCACAGGGGAACCAACTGAATTCTTTCGAGCTCCTTACGGCCATAATACCGATTTATCCGATAAGTTGGCAGCGGAACGAGGCGCTCTGGTTATGAATTGGGTATACGGTTACGATTGGCATCAGAAATATCAAGATCCGGAAGCTTTGACTGAAATTATGCTAAATCCGGAGTTCGATTGGATGTTAAGCAACGGCGCTATTTTGTTAATGCATGATCACCCATGGACGGCAAAGGCATTGGATGACATCGTGAAGGGCTTGAGGAAGAAAGGTTATACCATTCTTGATCCGGCCTTGCTGAAAACACCGCAATCGGGAAAATAATTTATTCAGAAAAAGTGTACCTGAATCGGTACACTTTTTTTACGCTTTCTGTTTGTAATAGTACATTACCCGTCCGTTGAACAAATGTAATTCACCTTTCAACTTTTTCGCGAGAAATTTGCAAAGCTCGTTCGCTTTTCCTTTGTCGCCGTGTGTCGCATCTTCTGAAAGGGTCACTTGTATGTAATATTGCTTGTTGGACCCGTTGCTTTCTTCCTGCTCGTCTGAGTCCACCGCGAAGAAAATGTAACGATAATTATCGGGATCAATTGATTTTAAATAGAACCATTTTCCTTTGCCTTCCGGTGTTTCCGCAAATTCATACGGAAACGCGGCCTGTCTGTAATGCCATCCGAGCTGCTCCCCGGTTTTGGCTGTTATTTCTTGGTAATAGCGTAAGAGCTCTTGGACTTGGTGAAGTGTAATTTCCTGTTGTTCTGAGGCCGGAACCAATTTTATATAAGCGTCAATGGCCAACGGTTCTCCCTCCATTTCTCGAATCTTAAGATTATTTTATCACTCAAGCCTTTATTCGTCGAGTATACAATGCGGCCACTTAACCTGGCTGGGAAAGCGAAAGAACCAGTAAGAGCTTATCGAGAGTGAAATTTAATAAAAGTGTTATACTAAATAGGGTTGACAAATGAAATGTGACATCATATTATAAGATTAATAAAAACTTAAAGCGCTTACATAAAGCGCAGGGAGTTGATGATGTGGGCACCATAGTATGTCAAACTTGTGAAAAGACGATCGAACATTTTGACTCCAACAAAGTGACCACGCTCTATTCCAAATGTCCGGACTGCGGCAAGAAGAAAACAAAACAGTAAGTGTTCCGAGATGCGTCAATGGGGGTGGCGCATCTTTTTTTGTGAAATCTTCTCAGAAACATAAACAGCCGGGGTTCTCAGCCCCGACTGTCGCATTATGATCCTGCTTGTTTGGCCCATCGATACAGCGGCAACACCGTTTTGAAAGTGTTCTCGATTTCATGGATAAGTTGATCTCCGTTTTTGAGAAGAGCATTGCCCCGGACGAAGTTTCGCCCGCAAAGAATCTCCGCTTTCTTCACGTTTTTCAATCGTTCGACCATCGCTTTAAGGTCCGCGTCCGTTTGAGGAATGACTTCCGGTTCAGTATGGTCTTTACTCCAAACATAATCTCCGGGGATCCTCTTCTTCATTTCACTGAGATGTTTGTTAAAGTTCTCGGCAATCGCAGTTTTATTGTCAGCCTCATTAATTACCGCAAACCATACAAACAAATGGGTCTGCCAGAGGCCGATTTGGAAATGGGGATGTTTCTTGTAGCCGCGTTTGTTATCAGCAAAGGCTACCCATGTATCATTGGGCGGATTGACGGTGCGGCGGGCATGCTGGGCCACATGGGGAAAGATTTCATCTCCTGTCAAGGCTGACAGTGTCGGAGCAATTATTTCTCCAAGCTCCTCAAGCTTTGGCCTGACCCTTGATTTGAGGGCTTCCATTCGTGCATCAAGCCCGTCCACTTTAAATACATCAAAATCTTTGTTATGAAATCCTTTAAAACTCATTTTCATCCTCCTGTATGGTTGCCTATGGTTTGTAGTTTAACATAACAATTGACGTTTGAATGGACAGAGATTTGGGAATAAGAGAACAAACCATTAAACAGCTTCATAAGATGTAGAAATACAACTTTATCATGTGAACAGAAATTCCTTTGAGGGACGTCAAGTTTTCATGCACCGGTATTATGATTCCCGAATTAAAGATTCCTTTTCACATTTTTTTCCGCTTGCAGAGTAAAGAAGTCCTGTGGTAAATTAGGATAAAAATCCTGAGACTTATCTGAAAATTCCGGAAGGGAGTGTAGGGACCATGAAGCAAGTGATTCGAACTTTAAAGAGAAGAGATGCGGAGAGACGGATACCTGTGGTTCGCCTGGAAATCGATTATGAGCTGGTCACACTACACGATGCGATGCTTTCAGAGGATACAGAAGCCATCGGTCAAAGCAAAGATAAACTGGAAGAACTGAGACAGGAACTCATTCGGCTCGAAGCTTAAGCCCTTTCAATGAAAGGGGCTTTTTTCTGAGATATAATAGATATAGATCGACTCGAAAAAGCACACAATAAGAAAACCTTAGCTGTTTTCATCTGTCAACCTTATTTGTTTTTTCTGCGTTGATTGCTTTTCTTTGAGGCCACGAGATAATTCCAACAGCCATACCTTCTAATAGGGTGAAAAAATGAATCAAACACAAAGGAGCTTCTGCATGACTGAAATCGATTGGCACGACATCGACAAACAAGCAAAACAATGGGTGAAACAGGCGGGTGAGCAAATCCGCAGTTCCTTCACTGGTGCAATTAGCGTTGATTATAAAAGCAATCCTGATGACCTTGTTACAGACATAGACAAACGTACTGAACAATTCTTTATTAAACGGATTCATCAGACCTTTCCCGATCACAAGATTTTGGGTGAGGAAGGGTATGGCCACGATATTTCTTCGGCTGAAGGGACCGTTTGGATTATTGATCCTATTGACGGGACAATGAATTTCGTCCATCAACAAAGCCACTTTGCGATCTCGATCGGTATTTACCACAACGGAGTTGGGAAAATCGGGCTGATTTACAATGTCGTTGGGGATGAGCTATTCCATTGTATAAAAGGTGAAGGAGCTTATGTTGACCATCGTCCCTTGAAGAAACGGGAGCCTGTGTTGTTGGAGGAATCCATTATCGGTCTGAATGCCACCTGGGTTACGAAGAATCATCGTATTGATCCTGATATTTTATCTCCTGTTGTCAGGAAGGCGAGAGGAACGCGTTCTTACGGGTCAGCAGCTATTGAATTAGCTTATATTGCTGCGGGTCGTTTGGATGCCTATTTATCAATGCGGTTGGCTCCGTGGGATTTTGCAGCGGGATTGGTTCTGTTGGAGGAAGTCGGAGCTGTCATGACAACAGTGGACGGCAAACCGGTTGATTTGCTGGAGCAGAATTCTATATTTGCAGGCGAACCCCAACTTCATCGGCATATACTCGACAATTATATTCAAAAAGGCATTGAAAATGATCTCTACATAAAACTTAATCGCTGACGTTCGAAATCAATATGGCAATATGAATAAAGGGTAAGGCCAATGCCTTACCCTCGCGTTTCGTTGAATTTTCTTTTTAATGTGAAACCGGTTCCCATGAAAACAATTACGCCCAATATGGCTAAGACTACGCCAAGTGTACTGTGCGCGGCAATAGCGGCACCTATTGTGAATAAGCATCCGAATGCCAGTATGGCGAGCACGAATGAAATGATATTTCTCCACCGCATGATTATCACCTCTAATAACGAGAATTCTCCCTTCTCAGCATACCGCAACCATTTAAAAAAGCAAAATCATTTCCCTTGTGTTATAATAGTCAAGTTATGGTTAAAGAGCTTATGAGGAGAGTCCGTCATAAGATCCTGTTTGAAAGAAGAAGTGAATTCGACGCAGTGCATATATTAAGGAGCGAGAGAAATGGTGAATTATCGAGATGATTTAAGGAATGTGGCCATTATTGCCCACGTAGACCACGGAAAAACAACCCTGGTTGACCAACTGCTTCGGCAATCCGGTACTTTTCGGAAAAATGAGCAGGTCAACGACAGAGCTATGGATACCAACGAATTGGAACGCGAACGCGGGATTACCATTCTTGCGAAAAATACAGCGATCCAGTATAAAGATAAACGAATCAATATTTTGGATACCCCTGGACATGCTGATTTCGGCGGCGAAGTAGAACGGATTATGAACCTCGTGGACGGGGTTTTGCTTGTTGTCGATGCATTTGAAGGGTGTATGCCGCAAACGAGGTTTGTTCTGAAGAAGGCCTTCGAACAGCATTTAACACCAATTGTTGTTGTGAATAAGATTGATCGGCCGAATGCACGTCCTGCAGAGGTTGTCGATGAGGTTCTCGACCTTTTCATTGATCTCGGCGCGGACGAAGAACAATTGGATTTCCCTGTCGTTTATACTTCGGCTGTTAACGGTACCTCTAGTCTTGATCCTGATCAACAGGACGAAGATATGGAATCATTGTTTGATTTAATGATCGATAATGTTCCGGCAGTTGTTGACCATAGCGAGGAGCCGCTTCAATTCCAGGTGGCATTGCTGGATTACAATGACTTCCTCGGGAGAGTCGGCATTGGCCGCGTATTTCGCGGTACTATTTCCGTTGGCCAACAAGTGGCGGTCAGTAAGCTTGATGGTACTGTGAAACAATTTCGTGTAACAAAGCTTTATGGATTTATTGGACTTAAGCGGATTGAGATTCAGGAAGCACGGACAGGAGATATTGTTGCTGTTACCGGAATGGAAGATATTACTGTAGGAGAGACTGTATGCCCTGCAGACCATGTTGATCCACTTCCGATTTTGAGAATCGACGAGCCCACCCTGCAAATGACGTTCTCGACAAACACAAGTCCGTTTGCCGGTAGAGACGGCAAGTTCGTAACCGCACGTAAAATTGAAGAACGTCTGGAAACAGAGCTGAAGCGTGATGTCAGTTTGCGTGTTGAGCAGACAGAATCACCTGATGCCTGGACTGTTTCAGGGCGCGGGGAATTACACCTGTCGATTTTGATTGAAAATATGCGCCGTGAGGGGTACGAATTGTCGGTATCCAAACCGGAGGTCATTGTCAGGGAAATAGATGGTGTTAGGTGTGAACCATTTGAGCGTGTTGACATCACTGTTCCGGATGATCATACCGGAGCTGTTATGGAGGCGCTGGGTGAACGCAAGGCGGAAATGTTAAACATGGAGCAAACCGAAGGGAACCAGGTGCATCTTGAATTTCTTGTGCCGTCTCGAGGCCTGATTGGTTATTTGCGGGAATTTATGACGCAAACACGTGGATATGGCATTTTGAATCATTCGTTTGATTCGTATCATCCGGTGATTAATGAGGTGCTTGGGGGACGCCGTCAGGGTGTGCTTGTTTCAATGGAATCCGGCAAAGCCACACCTTACTCCATGTTTCAATTAGAGGATCGCGGCGCGATGTTTGTTGAACCCAACACCGAAATCTATGAAGGCATGATCGTTGGGGAACACAATCGTGAGAATGATCTGGCAGTCAATGTTACGAAAGCGAAACATGCCACCAATGTCCGTTCGGCGACTAAGGATCAAACGGTTACGTTGAAGAAACCGCGGAGTTTGTCGCTTGAGGACGCTCTAACCTACATTAACGACGATGAATTATGTGAAGTAACACCCGAATCGATCCGGCTTCGCAAGAAAATCCTGAACAAAACCGAACGGGAAAAGGCAGGAAAGCGACAAAAAGCTGCTTATCGTTGATTTCCACCGGGAATTTTCGGTATAGTGGAGGTAGAATGAGAGGGATGACAGTATATGAACGATAAAATCAATCCTGATTTCTCCTATTTTGCGCAACTCTATGGAGCCGGAGATCATTTCTGGCAGGCGTATTGGCTTTTATATGCCACCATTGTTATTCTGTCGGCACTCGTATACAAACTTGGATTTGCGAAGAAGCTTCCGGTTCTAAAGTCGGCTGTCGTATATGCTGTTCTTTTGGTAGGAAACCTGGTGTTTGCCTTTTTCGCTATTGGATTGCCGATTGTCGGTTGCCTCATTGTACTGACGGTTATTTTCGGCGGCTATAAGTTTCGCCTTTACCGTTCCAGAAAGGGCGGCCAAATGGATCGGAACGAAGCCTGACACACGAAGGGTGGTTGCTTTGCAACTTCAAGATGCATTGTACAATTGGCTCAGCATCAAAAAAGTTGCGGAAAAGCGGCCGGATGACAGGGCCGCGCAGGATACGTACGCTTTCTTCGAAGAAATTCTTGAAGAAGATCACCATGTATCGGAAAGCAAGGTCAGGAGAGAAAATGAGATGTACGTCATCCATTATTGGATTGACGGGGAAGAGCACACAAAACAATTTCCGGTTGAATTGATTGATGCTTTGCTTCATTCTATTGAAGCAGAACCAAGATACAATAACCAGTAGAGAGCTTTCGTCTTTGACGGAGGCTTTTTTTTCACCGTCATATTTGAATCCTGGTCAGGAGGGAAAACAGCAATAGAAGTTTGGCCCATATTTTTTGTGAGTGCCATTGTATTGCTTGAGGAACTTGGGTATGATACATGATCAAGCAAGGAAAAAAATCAACCAGGGGGACTTCTTATTGTGAATCAATTCTTAAAGATGGCCGTTGGATGTCTGCTGTTGACAGGGATACTGACAGGGTGTGGATCAGGTGACAATTCATCCGGGGACAGTGCCGGAGCCACTGATCAAGATACATCGATTACCGTTGGCCTGGATCCTTATAATTACGCCACCATGCCCGCCTATTTGGCGAAAGAAATCCTGGCAAAACACGGTTATAAGGTGGAGATTAAGAACGCTCAGGTAGGGATATTGTTTGCCGGACTGGCCAAGGGCAAAATTGATGCGTTTATCGACATATGGACGCCCAACCTGCATGCTTCTTATCTGAAGAAGTATAAGGGAGAATTCGAACTGGCAGGCACCTTTTACAAGAATGCTCCTTTGGGGATTGTGGTACCGAAGTATATGAGTAAGGTTCACTCTATTCCGGATTTGAAGAAATATCACGACAAGTTCGACGGGAAGATTTATGGAATTGAACCGGGAACCGGCATGGTCATGACGACTGAGAAAATGATTGACGAGTACAAAATGGATTACAAAGTTGTCAAAAGCAGCGCGCAGGGCATGTTGGGCCAGGCGAAAAAGGCGATATCGGAAAAAGAACCGATTGCTTTTCTGGGCTGGCATCCGCATACGATGTTCAAAAGATTTGACATTAAATTGCTAAAGGATCCGAAGGATGTTTGGAAATTCGATAGTGTCAAGGTAGGGGTTGTTCCTGACTTGAAAGACAATTCTCCAACGGCTTATCGCCTGTTTTCCAATATGAATTTCACCATTGAGGAAGTAGAAGAGTGGCTGGTTCAAATGAAAAATGGCAAAGAACCTAAGGAATTGGCCAAAGCATGGGTCAAGGCTCATCAGAAAAAAGTTGATAAATGGCTCGGCAAATAAAATCACCACTTTTAAAAACCCCTTTTGAAAGGGGTTTTTCGGTCTCAAGTAAACAGCATAAATAAAACGGGAACAAGGGCCTGTCCCGTTTTTCTCTATCGATTTTCGTTTTTTTTCACCATGCGATGATAAATCTGGTACTCCTGGTCTGCAAACCGTTCTTTCGTCTGTTCTGAAATTCGTTTATCGCATTCCCGGCACATGTACGTATGAATCGGCCGGTTTCGTAATTTCTTTGCAAGAGGGCTCTCATTTTCGAGTGTATCGACTTTATCACAAAGCACACATTTCACTTTCATGTTATACCACCTCACCTTTTGGAGCTTGAAGACGAGTCGATCAGGGTGGCCGGTTGCAAAAGGCACTTTCATTATATCACATACCAAAAACTTCCGCCGCCCATTTGGCGACGGAAATTCTTAGCATGAATGGTTTGTATCAGAATTTATCTCCCCGATGACTGAGTATTATTTGTCCCCTTATCCTTATTCATTTCCATATTTGCATTCGGCTGTTTCTTGTTCCCCTGGTTTTCAGTTGGATTCTGTCTTCGGTTGTTGTTTAAATTAGGGACCTGTTTGTTTTCTCCGGGTTCCGCTTGTTTCTTCTGCTCTTGTTCCAGATCCCGCTGTTGCTTCTTCGGAAGCTGCTGTTGGTTTTCTTGTGGCGGTGAAGGCTTGTTCCGGCTATTATTTTGCATCATATCACTCGGCACCTGCGGCATAACGCGGCCAACAATATCCGCCAATTCGTCAAGCACACCGCTTATTGGCCGTCCTTCTCGGATGGACTGCCCCATTTCCTTTAATCTTTCCACTGTGTCAGGATCGGCTATCACCACTGCGTTTGCTCCATAACGGTCATTTCGCATCGCTTCTGCGACAGAATATTTAATGGTGCCGACTCTTGAACGATCAACATCCTTGTCCACATCAATTCCAACTACGGCATAGCCCATTGTGACGATTGCTGTAGCATCTTTGACCTGAGGCACCCCGGTTGCGATATTGACAAGATGCCTTGAAATATCCTGCGAAGTGATATTCTTTCGATTCTCATTACGGTCATCAACAGATTGTTTGACTTCCATGTACTTTGTATTGTGATTGTCATTATCTCTGCCTTCTTCCGAGGGCTGGTTATTTTGCTGACAGCCGGCTGTGACAGCCACAAGAAGGGAGACGATGGCGATTTGCCATGTTTTCACTTTATTTCACCCTTTCAGTCGTACGTTTTAAGGGTATTTTTTGTCTTCATGCGGTTCTTTATTCCGGAAAATGAAAAACCTCCGCGTGGCGGCGCGGAGGCGAAGATTACCTTACGATAATCTTGGTGATATCTGTTATCGGATTATCCTGGTTTGAACCATTGCCATAGTATAAATGGGCGGGTCCGTCTTCATTGAGAAATTTCCCGTTTTTTGAAAAACCAAGAACAGCGTTTTTCGCTTCCTTAATGGACATTTCGTGTTCCCCGTTTTTTGTCTCAATGACGAGCTTTTCAGCTTCCGGTTTCGGACTGGCATTTTCCAGGAAAGGTTTCAAGGGGACTCCGAAAGTGTAGTCTTCCTTGAGCAGCTCTCTTTTTTTGTATTTTCTTGGAGGGTTGTCGAGATCATGCGGCTCTTTGAAGTATTGATTCAGGTCGAACTTGCGGTCATCGAACAGCCACGCACTAGGATCAAGAGTAATGGTATAGTCAAGGTTTCCGGTTAATAAAATAATGTCAGGCAATGCAAACACCTCAATATGTAAGTTTCGACATTCCTCATTATAAGCCCTATGGTTATACTTGTCACACTTGGGGAACAGTTAAACGAAACAGCATATTATAAAAATTGGGGTGATCGCAGGTGATTGAACAGAAAGAACTGCAGGAATTAGTCGAGACGGCTCGCCCCGCGTCAAATGAAGGAACGGTGGCAGATTACATTCCCGCCCTGGCAAAGGCGGAAAAGGGAGATCTGGCTGCAGCCATTTTCACAAAAGACCGGGAAATCATTGCAGCAGGTGATGATGAGAAGAAATTTACACTGCAGAGTGTTGTCAAGGTTCTTACCCTTGTTTTGGCTATTATGGATCGGGGGACGGATTACGTATTTGAGCGTGTCGGAATGGAACCGACAGGAGACCCGTTTAACTCGATCGCAAAGCTTGAAACCAGGGTTCCGTCAAAACCTCTGAATCCGATGATCAATGCGGGGGCTTTGGCGGTGACGAATATGATCGTTGGTGTATCGGTAGAAGAGAAGCTGGGCCGGCTTTTGGCGTTTATACATGATTTGTCGGAGAACTCAAGCATTCGTTTTAATGAAGAGGTTGCTGAATCAGAATTCCGTACAGGAGACCTGAATCGTGCTCTTTGCTATTTTATGAAGCAACACGGAATCATAACGGAAGATGTTGAAAAGACCATGGACTTCTATACGAAAATGTGTGCAATTGAAATGAATTGCCGGGATCTTTCGCGAATCGGGGCAGTTCTGGCAAACGATGGGGTTGACCCTGCTACTCAACGTAGAATTATCCCTGGTCAGATTGTACGAATTGCCAAGACTTTCATGGTCACATGCGGGATGTACAATGCTTCGGGCGAATTCGCAATGCGAGTCGGGGTCCCGGCGAAAAGTGGTGTGTCGGGCGCCATACTAGGGGCTGTGGCACAGGGTGAAGGAATTGGGATCTATGGCCCGGCTCTTGACGAAAAAGGAAACAGTGTTGCAGGGGTACGATTGATGGAATTGTTGTCGGCCCAATATGGACTTAGCATTTTCTCTTAAGAATAATCACATGAATTTAGATCGGATTAAGAGGGATATCAGAATCCGCGTCTTGCAATTTTGGGACGAAAACGGTAAGATAAAAGACAGAATGGCAATGTGAACGGAGGGATCAAATTGTCCATTGAGATTGCTGCCGGGCATCGCCAGAAGGCTTATGATCTTCTGAAGGCTGATGCGCACAAGATCCTTAAACTCATTGAAGTTCAAATGGAGAACTTAACGATGCCGCAGTGCCCTCTATATGAGGAAGTTCTAGATACACAAATGTTCGGGTTGTCCCGGGAAATCGATTTTGCCGTTCGCCTTGGATTGTTGGACGAACAAGACGGCAAGGAATTACTGGAATCGTTGGAACGCCAGTTATCGGCCCTTCATGAGGCTTCCCTTCAGAAATAAATGCTAGCTTAGCTAAGTCCAAGCTGCTGGAACCGGCGGGTTGGGCTTTTGTTTTAAGCCAGGCGTTTGAATGTTCTGGCTATTGTTTTTTGAAATTTTTAACGGTTGGGAATCTGAGGCGTAAAGCAGGAAAATCGTGCTTCGCCACGAAACTTATATATAAGAGGAAGGATGAATGGTGGAGGATTGACTGTATGCAAGACACCTTACGTTTAATGGAAGTGAGAGGTGAGACCGAATAAATCGGTAAGTGGACCGATTTAGGAATGATATGTTGAAAAAGATGTTTCGCCATTATGATTATACGTTGATTGTACCCGTTTTGCTGCTTTGTGGCTTCGGTCTGCTGATGGTATACAGTTCGAGTAT
>DASVCO010000264.1:0-10268 GCA_036381575.1 Caryophanales bacterium | reverse complement strand
TATTAGAAAGTTAGGGGCGGGATTATTCTGTCCCTAACTTCAAATATATTAGACAGACAGGAGTGGAGAGATGTGAGAAAGATTCACAAAGTGCTGGTAGCAAACCGAGGAGAAATCGCAATACGTATTTTCCGGGCTTGTACTGAGCTGGGAATCCGCACGGTTGCTGTCTATTCCAGGGAAGATGAAGGCTCATATCATCGTTATAAGGCTGATGAAGCTTATCTTGTCGGTGAAGGAAAAAATCCTCTGGAGGCTTACCTGGACATAGAGGGAATCATCGAAATTGCAAAAAACAATGGCATTGATGCGATCCATCCCGGTTATGGTTTCCTTTCTGAAAATACACAGTTCGCGAAAAGGTGTGAAGAGGAAGGGATCATTTTCATCGGGCCAAAATCTGAACATTTGGTCATGTTCGGGGACAAAGTTACAGCGAAAACGAAAGCTATAGAGGCTGGAATTCCGGTTATTCCCGGAACTGACGGACCTGTATCCGGTGTTGAAGAAGTTGAGCATTTTGCCGATGAACATGGTTATCCGCTGATGATTAAAGCAGCCCTCGGGGGCGGGGGACGCGGCATGCGGATTGTACGCAGCGGCGAAGGTCTTGCAGATGCTTTTGAGCGGGCGAAATCCGAAGCTAAGAAAGCATTCGGGAACGATGATGTGTATGTGGAAAAATTAGTGGAAAATCCAAAGCATATCGAGGTTCAGATTCTGGCCGATATGAACGGTGACACTGTCCACTTGTATGAAAGAGACTGTTCTGTACAACGGCGCCATCAGAAAGTTGTAGAGGTAGCACCGAGTATGTCTTTAAGCCCGGCCACTCGCGAGGCAATTTGCGACGCTGCCGTACAACTTGCAAAAAGTGTGGATTATTTGAATGCGGGAACAATGGAGTTTCTTGTAGATGCCGAGGAAAACTTTTATTTCATCGAAGTGAATCCGCGCGTCCAGGTTGAACATACGATTACCGAGATGGTGACGGGCGTTGATATTGTACAGACGCAAATTTATATTGCCGAGGGACTTTCTCTTCACGGCGATGTAATAGGAATTCCTTCTCAAGAGAATATTTCTACTCACGGTTACGCTATTCAATCCCGGGTCACAACTGAAGATCCGGCGAACAACTTCTTGCCTGATACCGGTAAGATTATGGCTTATCGTACCGGCGGCGGTTTTGGTGTGCGTCTGGATGCTGGGAATGGTTTTCAAGGAGCGGTTATTACACCGTACTATGATTCATTGCTTGTAAAGTTGTCTACATGGGCGCTGACCTTTGAAAATGCCGCGTCCAAAATGTTGCGAAACCTGCGGGAATTTAGGATTCGCGGGATCAAAACAAACATAGCTTTTCTTGAAAATGTTGTCCAACATGAAAACTTTCTTTCGGGCGCTTACAATACATCTTTTATTGACACGACACCTGAGTTGTTTGTGTTTCCGAAACGGAAAGATCGGGGAACGAAGATGCTTACTTACATCGGTTCGACAACCATTAATGGCTTTCCCGGGCTTGAGAAGAAGAAGAAACCAGCTTTCGATAACCCGGTTGTGCCGAGGGTAAGCTATTCCAATCCCATCCCGGACGGGACGAAACAAATATTGGATGAACGAGGCCCTGAAGGTTTGAGCAAATGGGTCAAGGAGCAAAAAGAAGTGCTGTTGACTGATACAACGTTCCGTGACGCCCATCAGTCGCTGTTAGCTACGAGGATGCGGACGCATGATTTGAAAAAAATTGCCGAGCCGACAGTACGGTTGCTGCCAAATTTATTTTCCGTCGAAATGTGGGGAGGCGCGACCTTCGATGTTTCAATGCGTTTTTTGAATGAAGATCCGTGGAAACGGTTGATGACGCTGAGAGAGAAAATGCCTAATGTCTTGCTGCAGATGTTGCTGCGAGCTTCCAATGCAGTAGGTTATCGCAACTATCCAGATAACGTCATTCGTGAATTCGTAGAGAAATCAGCTAATGCCGGCATAGACGTTTTCCGTGTTTTCGACAGCTTGAATTGGGTGAAAGGAATGACCCTGGCGATTGATTCGGTACGGGAATCCGGTAAAATCGCTGAGGCAACGATTTGTTACACGGGCGACATCCTTGATTCGTCACGGCCAAAGTATGATCTGAAATATTACACGAATCTGGCCAAAGATTTGGAGAACGCAGGCGCCAATATTCTCGCGATCAAAGATATGGCGGGATTGCTGAAACCGCAGTCTGCATATGAGCTTGTCGCGGCCTTGAAGGAAACGGTGGATATTCCTATTCATCTTCATACTCATGATTCCAGCGGTAATGGGATTTTCAATTATGCGAAAGCCGTTGAAGCCGGTGTCGATATTGTTGATGTTGCTGTCAGCTCAATGGCAGGGTTGACCTCACAGCCTAGCGCCAACACACTTTATTACGCGTTAGATCAATCCGAACGTCAGCCGAATGTTAACATTCGGTCTCTTGAGAAGCTTTCCGATTTCTGGGAGGCGACGAGAAAATACTACAGTGGATTTGAGAGTGGGATGATCGCACCGAATACCGAGGTTTACGAGCATGAAATGCCTGGAGGGCAGTATAGTAACCTGCAGCAACAGGCAAAAGCAGTAGGGCTGGGTGAGCGCTGGAATGAAGTAAAGAAAATGTATCGGCGAGTCAATGATTTGTTCGGTGATATTATAAAGGTGACACCTTCGTCCAAGGTTGTCGGAGATATGGCGCTGTATATGGTGCAAAATGATTTAACTGAAGATGATATCTATGAGAAAGGCGAAAGCCTTGATTTCCCGGATTCCGTAGTGGAATTTTTCCAGGGGTATCTCGGGCAGCCGTATCAAGGTTTTCCAAAAGAACTGCAGCGGGTGATTTTGAAAGGGAGAGAGCCCATTTCGGTTCGACCCGGAGAATTGTTGAAGCCGGTTGACTTTGAGGAAATGAAAGAAACGTTGTTTCATAAATTGGGCCGTCAAGTAACGAGCCACGACCTGATTTCCAATGCGCTTTACCCTAAAGTGTTTATGGATTTCCATCAGTTCCAGGAAACCTATGGGGATACCTCTGTTCTGGATACACCGACATTCTTCTATGGCATGCGGCTTGGTGAGGAAATCGGCGTTGAAATTGAGCAAGGGAAAACACTGATCGTCAAGCTTGTTTCAATAGGCGAAGCCCAGGCAGACGGGAATCGGATTGTTTATTTTGAATTGAACGGGCAGCCTCGTGAGGTGGTTGTACGTGATGAAAGCGTCAAGACCGCTCTTGTGGAGAAACCGAAGGCTGATAAGAGCAATTCAAATCATATCGGAGCATCGATGCCGGGAACGGTGGTCAAAACCATTGTGGAGAAAGGCGAGAAGGTCAAAAAGGGCGACCATTTGATGATTACTGAAGCGATGAAAATGGAGACGACAGTTCAAGCACCTTTCGAGGGCAAAGTGAAGGATATTTATGCTTCTGAAGGAGACGCCATTCAGAGTGGTGATCTATTGATAGAAATGGAATAAGAATAAACTTCAGCCCCTTCCTTATGATGGAAGGGGCTGCTCTGTTATTTGATATTCCTATTGACCCTGGAAGCAATCATAAACAGGTAACATAGAACACCGAAAAGGCAAGTGATAAAGAATGCGTGGAGCAGAAGAAAGGCGAGGCTGAGGCCCGACATCACCACCATGGCTCCGCTGGCGACTTGTGCGGCAACCAGCAAAAAAGCAGTCATTATACCGCCGAATAGAAGCGGTTCATTTCGGTGTGTGTTCCATGCTTTCAATAATAAATACAAAATCCATAAAAAGACGATTCCTGCGGCGACGCGATGGATGAATTGGACGCCGCCCGGAGTGGCGATAGGCGGAATCCATTGACCGTTGCAAAGTGGCCAGGAATTGCCGCAGCCGAGACTGGAGGCGCTATGGCGGACAAAAGCGCCGGAATAAACAACAATGTAAGTGTAGATGGTCAAAGCATAGACATTGAATTTCAAACCTTTTGGCATATCGGGAATATAGGGTTTTCCATACCGGAGTTGCTCGAAAACCACAACTGTAAGAAGCAAAACACTGGTAAAAGAAATAATTGAAAAACCGAAATGCAGAGCAAGTGCGAATGAAGACTGCTGCCAGATAACCGCTGCCCCGCCAAGTAATCCCTGCAGTACAATGAAAAAGACAGCTAGAACAGCCAAGGTTTTCGTTTCGCGTACCCGCGGCAGCCGAATCCAGGACCAGATCGCGAGGGCTGTGACCATTAAGCCGAGCAGAGCGGAAACTACCCTGTGGCTTAATTCAATCCATGTTTTTGTATTCGCTTCTTGGGGGATAACCTGTCCATAACAAAGCGGCCACGAGGCTCCACAGCCGTTGGCCGACCCTGTATTTGTCACAATGGCGCCCATAATGACGACGACCATCATTCCGAGCGTCGTCAAAACGGCGAAGCCTTTCAAAGCGCGATCCATATTTCCACCTCTTCTTAGCGGCCTCAAACGCCGCAACAGTTCTTCGAATTTATAAATTCATTTGCCACCTATCCCGGGCTAGTAAATACGGCGGGATAGATTCAATCCGATTTGGCAATAATATGCATGATTATCTAAGCCTTCGAAACTTATGGGTTGCTCCATTTGAATTCGTTGTGGCAATTCGTGTACTATTAAGATTAGGAAACAACTTGTCCCCAACTATTTTATACATGATTTCATTGAAACGCGGACCGTGACTTTTTGTCAATTTTATGTCAATCTCTGACGAAGTATACAAACGAAAGCAACTTCGTTTATAATAAGAATTGACTTTTTCAATCTCTATTTTATATCGTAACACATGTTTTCGTGATCGTTCACTTGGTTGGGACAAGGAGGGGCGAACGAACAACGATCATGGCATGAAGGAGTAGGTAATCATGAGCAAATCAATGACCACTGTGGATACGACGAACTCGTCGGCAAATACATCGGATTCCATGACAGAGGTGAAAACCCCTGCGGGATGGAAAGACTTTGTCGCCATTTCGAAAACGGGTATCGTATTCTCCAATTTAATCACAACGTTCACGGGCCTATGGCTTGCTTTACACTTCACCAATCAAGGGTTCTGGGCCAATATCGACACCGTTCTGTGGACGTTGCTGGGGACAGCTTTGATCGTAGCTGGCGGCTGTGCGCTTAACAATTACATAGATCGGGACATAGATCCGGTAATGGAGCGTACACATGAGAGGCCTTCAGTCACAGGCCGGCTTAGCGGAGTGCAAATTCTCTGGTATGGTTTTACCATGTCCGCTCTCGGGACGGTTTTTTTATTGTTTACCGGTAGTTATGCCGCCACAGTTTACGGCTTGCTGGGTTTGTTCGTTTATGTTGTCGTGTATACGATGTGGTTGAAACGGACACATTCATTGAATACCATAGTTGGTGGTGTTTCAGGGGCCTTGCCGCCTGTAATCGGATGGGCCGCGATTGACCCTGGTTTGAGCCAAATTGCATGGTTGCTGTTTCTCGTAATGTTCTTCTGGCAGCCGCCGCATTTTCTGGCACTGGCCATGAAGAGGGTGGAAGAGTACCGAAAAGCAGGAGTTCCGATGCTTCCGGTTGTTGCCGGTTTTGCATTCACAAAACGGCAAATCAATATTTATTTGGTTGCCCTCGTCATCGCATCCTTGTTCCTCTACCCACTTGGCACGGTCTATGTGATCGTAAGTGCATTACTGGGTGTTGGATGGATGGTATTAGGATTTTCTTCTAGCAAGTTCAAAGATGATGTTACGTGGGCAAGAGCGATGTTTGTCTATTCACTTAACTATTTGACGGTCTTATTTGTGCTCATGGTTGTTGTTACACTATTTTAACTTTGTTCATTAGAAGCCTTCTACTTTATAAGGTACAATGAATGAAGTCAAAGCTTCTGGCGAGTGTCACAGATTCTATGGTTACTATAGAGGGCTTAGTTTTTACACTGGTTCTCGAAAGATGCTATTTGTTTTATAGGAATCTGTGCGGAAATACGCCAAGGCGCATTTAATTATCATCAATTGAGAAAGCGGGGTTAGATTAGGGAATGAATTTCATGTCGCGATACGGGCGTTTTATACCGCTCTTATTAATGAGTCTGCTCGTTTTGGCTGGTTGCAGCAATGATCCTTCCGCCATGAACCCGGTCGGTAAGAATGCAGAAATGGAAGCCTGGATCATGCTCCTGAGTTTAGGAGTCATGTTGTTAGTGATTTTGGTTGTTATGGTCATATTCTTTTACGTCATCATTCGTTTTCGCAGAAGAAAAGGTGACGATTCCATTCCGGAACAGGTGGAAGGCAATACCAAGTTAGAAATCACCTGGACTGTGATTCCAATCATTCTTCTTGTGATTATTGCAATTCCGATGGTTTATCAAATCTTTCAATTAGCTGACGATGTACCGGAGGCTGAAGCCGAAGGGAAAAAGAAGGAAAATGCCATTACTGTTAACGTCACGGCCAATCAATACTGGTGGGAATTTGAATATCCGAATCAAAAGGTTGTGACTGCTTCGGATTTATATGTTCCGACAGGTACGAAAGTCTATGTTGAGTTGAATTCAAACGATGTCATTCACTCTTTTTGGTCGGCACCGTTGTTTGGCAAACAGGACGCCAACCCTGGTACTACAAACCATATGTGGTTTAAGGTTCCGAAGGGCGAAGAGGGCGTTTACAATGGACAATGTGCCGAGCTCTGCGGTCCTTCCCATGCCTTGATGGACTTTAAGATCATTGCGGTTAGCCCGGACAAATTTGAAAAATGGGTGGATGCGATGAAAGAAGGAGCCGACAAGGCGACTACTGCGACCGCCAAACAAGGCAAGAAGATCTTCAAACAAACTTGTCTGCGCTGCCATGCGATCGGCAGTAAAAATTCAGTCGGGCCGAACCTGACCGGTTTTGCGGAACGTACAACCATTGCCGGTATTCTTGAATTCAACAAAAAGAATTTGAAGGCCTGGATTCATAATGCACCTAGCCTTAAGGCAGACGTTACCATGCCGTCTTTCAAAGGCAAGCTGACAAAAGATCAAGTCAACGCACTTGCAGAATACTTATTGCAACAGAAAACAGGAATTGAACTCCCTAAGTAAGCTATGAAACACTTATAGGGTACCGCCAACTCATAAAGAGATCGATGGAATATATTTCCGGTTGGCGTAAAACAGTCTGTTCGACTAAATGTTATTGATCATCACAACGATTTTGTCCGAGCAAAGAAGTGGTTCAACGTAGTGCGGACAAGTATAGAAGCACCCATAGGGCACTACGATTTTGTCCGAACAAAGAAGTGGTTCAACGTAGTGCGGACAAGTATAGAAGGAGGTTGAACATCTTGGCAAGTACTGCTGAACATTTGCCACAAGGCGGTTACAAAAAAAGCTGGTTGATGGACTGGATTACAACCGTCGACCATAAAAAAATCGGGATATTGTATCTGGTTTCTGCCCTGTTTTTCTTTTTGATTGGCGGAATTGAGGCTATTTTAATCCGCGTTCAATTGGCGGTTCCCGAGAATGACTTTTTGAGCGGTGAAATTTACAACCAAATTGTTACGATGCACGGTACAACAATGATTTTCCTGGCCGCCATGCCGGCTATTTTCGGAATCATGAATGCGATCGTTCCTTTGCAAATAGGAGCACGGGACGTTGCGTTTCCGTTCATGAATGCCGTTAGTTTCTGGATGTTCTTTTTCGGCGGGATTCTTTTGAACTGCAGCTGGTTCCTTGGGGGAGCGCCAGCCGCAGGCTGGACGGCTTATGCGCCGTTGTCCGATATTTATCCCGGTCTTGGAATGGACTTTTACGTACTTGGTTTGCAGATTGCTGGTGCAGGGACGCTTATGGGCGGCATTAATTTCCTCGTCACAATTGTAAATATGCGTGCGCCGGGAATGACGTGGATGCGCCTGCCTTTGTTTACATGGACGATTTTCATTACGTCCGTTTTGATTTTGTTTGCATTTCCGGCTTTTACAATCGGTCTGTTCCTTTTGTTCTTTGATCGTTTGTTCGGTGCAAACTTTTTCGATCCTTCGGCGGGAGGAAATCCGCTTATTTGGGAGCACATCTTCTGGATTTTCGGGCATCCTGAGGTTTACATCCTAATTTTGCCGGCCTTTGGCATTATTTCGGATGTTGTCTCTCACCATTCCCGAAAGCGTCTGTTTGGTTATACATCAATGGTGCTCGCCACCATCTTGATCGGCTTTCTGGCCTTTATGGTTTGGGCACACCATATGTTCACGGTTGGTTTGGGACCTGTAGCCAATACAGTATTTGCGATTATGACGATGGCGATCGCGGTACCAACCGGTGTGAAAATCTTTAACTGGCTTTTCACATTGTGGGGAGGACAGATCCGATTTAATACCGCTAATCTGTTTGCTCTCGGCTTTATCCCGACTTTCGTTATGGGAGGCACAACCGGGGTTATGCTGGCGGTCGTTACAGCGGACTATCAGTTCCATGATGCTTACTTTGTTGTTGCCCACTTCCACTATGTTATAGTCGGTGGACTCGTATTCGGTTTGTTTTCCGGACTTTATCATTGGTGGCCAAAGATCTTCGGGCGTTTTCTTAACGAGAAGATCGGCAAGTGGAATTTCTGGTTGTTTTTCATCGGATTCCATCTTACCTTTTTCGTTCAACATTTCCTTGGCTTAATGGGAATGCCTCGCCGTAATTTCACTTACCCGGCGGAAATGGGCTGGGGTAATTTGAATATGATCAGTACAGTTGGTGCAATGCTTATGGGTGTAGGAACTGTAGCGTTTCTCTGGAACATTATATCCAGTTCCATAAGCGGGGAAAAGGCCAAAGGCGACGCCTGGCATGGAGATGGGCGGACACTTGAATGGGCGATCCCATCACCAGCTCCGGAGTACAATTTTGCTCAAACCCCGCTTGTCAAAGGGCTTGATACTTTCTGGCTCGAAAAGCGTGAAGGCAAAGAAAAGGTGACACCGGCAGAGCCGCTTGGTGAAATTCATATGCCGAATAACTCGATCATTCCGTTTATCATGAGTATCGGCGCATTTATTGCCGGATTTGGTTTTATTTATAGTGCCGAGAATAGTTCGAGCCTTTGGGTTGCGGCAGCCGGGCTGGCAATCATGTTCGGTAGTATGCTCATTCATTCTTTATACGATGATCATGGACATCACCTGATTCCGGATGAATTGAAAGAGAAAAACAAACGTAAGGGGGCACAAGGCTAATGGCACATCATGCGGAAACCTTACCTCCGAATCCTGAACGGGCGACGCTGGAAGGGAAAAATAAATTTCTCGCGTTTTGGTTCTTCCTTGGTGGAGAAACAGTATTATTTGCTTGTTTGTTCGGTGCCTATCTTGGGCTGACTAGAGATTTCAGCGGATCTGAAATTACGCCTGAGGAATTGTTTGAACTGCCTGCGATCTTCGCGGCAACTCTCGCGTTGCTGATCAGCAGCCTCACGAGTGTATTCGCCGTTATTAATATGAAGAATTACAATATGAAGTGGATGCAGTTCTGGTTCTGGGTTACGATTTTGCTGGGCTGGACCTTTGTAGGCCTCGAAGTTGATGAATTTTACACATATGTGACAGCTGAGAACTTTACTTATGGCAGCAGTGCTTTTTCGTCGGCTTTCTACACCCTTCTAGGTTTTCACGGAGGTCACGTGTTTTTCGGGACTCTTTGGATCCTAACATTAATCCTGCAAACCACGAAGAAGGGAATTAATACGACAACGGCACCGAAGCTTTATATTGCGAGTCTGTATTGGCACTTTGTTGACGTTGTTTGGGTGTTCATCTTTACCGTTGTCTATCTTATGGGAAAGGTTGGGTAAACAATGGCCTCAAATTCGAACCAAATGTCGTCGATCAAGGAACGCCACAAAAAGGAAAAGCAGAAACGTGAATTGCAGCACCATCTCGTATCTTTTGGCATGATGTTGCTTTTAACGATTCTGGCATTTATCGCCGTTTGGTATAAAGAAGCGTCTTCGATGTTTGTCGCGCTGTTTATCTTGTTGCTCGCAGTCATTCAGGCCGCCTTTCAAATGTTCTATTTCATGCATTTGAAGGATAAAGGGCACGGTTTTCCGGCCGGATTCATCGCAAGCGGGGTTGTTGTAGCTATTTTGACAGTGGCGACATTAATGACCTTGATTTGGTATCAATAAAGAAAAGGGCAAACCTCCTGCGGGAGGTTTGTTTTTGACTTTATCCGATTGGAAATTACGCCAAGGCGTAATTGAT
>DASVCO010000263.1:0-5914 GCA_036381575.1 Caryophanales bacterium | reverse complement strand
GTAACATGTTTGGCCTAAAAAACTATTCAAAAGAAAAAAAGACAAAACGGACGTCACCACCTGGGTTGGACTTAGGACAATCGAATATAAAAAACCTATTGGCTCCCGACGGTGCTTATATTGAAAAAGATGCCATTCAATTGGGATCCGGGATTTGGATGCGAAACTTTACGATCAAAAATTTCCCGCGCAAGGTGAGTATCGGTTTTTTGGATGATGTTTACGATATTGGCGATGTTGTGGTGTCAACACATATTACACCAGTGGAAGATTACGAGGTTGAACGGGACCTGACAGCCCAAATTACACGGCTTGAGGCACAAAGGATGGTCCAGGAACAAAAGGGCAACATTTCGAAGTTGGGTGAATTGCAAAGAAGCATTCAGGATGCATGGGATCTTCGTGATGCCGTGACAATGAACGAGGATAAAATGTTTTTCGTAACGGTCGTGATTACGGTTGCGGCAGAATCCAAAGAGGAATTGGAAAAGGTCTCAAAGATTTTGGAAGAGCGTCTCGGCGGCCGGTCCATCCATGTCAGGCGAAATTTCCTTCGTCAAGAGCAAGGATTAAGAAGCACTTTGCCGCTCGGTGAAAATCAAATAGAGATGTTTCGGAATTTTAATTTAGGGGCCACAACGGCCCTTTTTCCTTTTACAGGGAACAATATGGCACATGAAAGAGGCATTTATCTTGGGACGAACTTGAACACCCGTGCCCCTGTTATTTTTGATCCGTTTATCGGTCCCCCGCTTATGTCGAACGCGAACCTGAATGTTTTCGCCCAGAGTGGGGCCGGAAAGAGTTACTTCTTAAAGTTAATGGCAGCCCGATCCGCCATTCCACGAGGCAAACGCCCTGGCACGAGAAGTGTGTTTATCGATCCAGATGGTGAATACCGAGCTTTGTCGGAACACCTTGGGGGTACGGTGGTTGATTTTCGACCGGACCAACCAGCACTGATTAATCCTTTTGATGTTGAAGAAGAGGACAATAATGGGACCCAAACGGTTAATTTGCAGGAAAAACACCAGGATGTCAAGTCGTTGTTTCAGGTTATGTTCTCCGCCAATGGGGAGTATCACTTGTCACCTGAAGAAAATGCATTGTTAGATCAGTGTATTTCCGCCTTATATGCCGACAGGCATATCACACGTGATCCTGATTCTTTATACGAAAAAAGTAACCAGGTGGCTTATATCGGCTATCAAAGGAAAGCCATGCCGACGATCAGCGATGTTGGAAACTGGTTGTCGGTTCACAGCCATGAACACGGCTCCCGGTTGCAAACCTTGCTGTTTCCTTATTCGGCAGGCAACGCTTTGGGCCTTTTTGATGGACAAACCCAAGTGGAATTGAAAGAAGTGCCGGCGATTGATTTTGACATATCCCATTTGGAAGAAGGGGTCATGCGGCCGTTGGCGATGCATGTGGTTTTAAGCTGGATTTGGGAAAAGTTTGTGAAACGAAATCCGCATATCCCGAAAATGGCATTCGCAGATGAAGCATGGATGTATATGTATCACCAGGAGTCGGCCATGTTTCTGGAAAAAATGAGCCGGCGGGTTCGCAAGCGAAATACCAGCTTATGCGTCGCCTCCCAATCCTTTGAAGAATTTACAAGATCCCAACAAGGAAAGGCTGTCCTGACTAATGCAAGTGCCAGTATACTTTTAAAACAAAGCGAATCAGACATCGATTACGTACAACAGCAATACCATTTGCCATACGGCCAACGGCATTTTCTCGAAGCAGCTTATCCGGGGGAAGCATTGCTTAAAATCGGCAAAAATACATTGCCCTTGCAAGTCGAGGCCTCCCCATTCGAGCATGAATTTGTAAACACAACTCCTGGGGAAGGGAAGCCCACCGTATGAGAGAGCTTCTATCAATGAGTGGCGTTTTGTGTATGGTCATGTTGTTATTGAACGCCACACCGGCTTTTGCTGATCCACCGTTTGACGCTGTGCCAAACGGCCAAGAAGGTTATGTTCCGGACGCCCAGCCCACTGAAAAGGTGGACTCACCTGAAACCGACGATCAAGACGGCGGGATCATTTCCCGATTTGTGGCAAACGTGATTGACGGGATTACTGCTGTTGTGGAATGGGCCATAGGGGGGACGGATTTAAAAAGTGTCTTATTCGGAAAAATTGATCCGCTCAGCGGAAAGGAATTCGGCTCAAATGCGGTGGGTAATGTGTTTTCAGCGGATGAGTGGAATAACGCTGTCAATCCCCTGCGTCTAGCATTTACGTTTGTCGCCTGGGTCTTTTTTGTGATCATCATTGCTCGTTACGGTTTGCGATTGATGCGCGAAAGCACCAATCCCATACAGCGAGCCAACTTGTTGGAAAGCCTGTATGCGTGGATAGGAGCTGCCGCTTTGCTTGCGTTTATGTACATGCTGGTATTTATTGTGTTTAACCTGAATGCTGCCTTTGTACAAGGCTTAAGCAACCTGATTGGTGACAATGATTCGTTTGGTTCCGTTTTTGATGTCCTTTCAACGAATGAAGAAAACATTACGGGCGGACCGATCGGGGATGCGATCGTGAATTTTGGGTTGGCGATTATGGCTTGTGTGTTGCTTGTGCAATATATTTTCCGGCAATTTATCATTGCCTTTCTTGTGATCATCGGTCCCATGGCGACACTCTCCTATGCGCGCAATAAAGAGGGAGGTGCATTTAAGGTATGGCTCGCCGAGTTGTTATCGCAAGTGTTTATCCAGAGCGCGCATTGTTTGGTCATCGTGTTGTATTTTGCTTTTGTGAATGCTGCCATGAACGGCACATCGGCTGTGTTGGACCTAAATGGGTTGGATGCATTGGGCCAAAGTGTACGGGTTGTTCTTGATCCGGTATTAAAGTTTTTGATCACTATCGGTGGTGTGGTAGCTATTGGCGCATTGATGTTGAACGGCATGCGCCTTTCCATGTCGGCGGGAAATCCGGCCGCAAGAGTTCAGGCTTTAAAAGGCGTTCAACTGAGTCTGATTGGAGGGTTATTATGCGTCGGAGCCGTTGTAGCGGTCAATGTGTTGCGTGGATTAATGTTTTAACGAAAGGAGGATGTCATGCTTACCCTAAATGCAGTGGCTGCACTGATTCTTTTGTTTGTGTTGTTGCCTGTTGCGAAATTGACGCGACGATTGGTTTATACCCTGCTTGAGCAGATTGATCACGGTGATGTTCATGAGCACGGAAAAGGGAGTTTTTCCAGGGCGAAAGGCTCCATTGCGTCAGCAGGATTCGTAGCCTCTGCAGCATGGAGAGAAGCAAAACGAGGGGATGGGAAAGGCAGGGGCGGGAAAACGAAAACCCCTACACCCAACCGAGGAGGGTCCAATGGAGGTGGTTCTGGACGTTCTGCTCACAAACAGGATTCAAAAACGGTTGGAGGAGGTTATTTACCGGAGAAAAGTGTAGGAACCTTTTCTCAAAGCGAGCGTGCTGTGGGGAGTACTCAAAGGAATGAAACACTTAGAACGAGTGATTCGAACTTGAACCATCGGTCAGCAGCATCTTTCTCAGCCCGGGGGATGGAAAAGGAACGTTCTTCTGTTCATCACATAGAGGGAAATCGTTCAGTAATCCCTGATAAAGAAGCGCCATCCCGTATGTGGCAAAGGCAGGGAAAACAGACACCCCCGGGTTCCAATCAATCAAGGTTAAGCAGTAGGAAAGGACAATCCTCCCGATCCGCCGCTATAAAAGGGAAGCGAATCGGCGGGAAATGGATGGGACATGCCGGGGCGGCAGTATCAACGGCTGCCGGTATTGGAGCGTCTGCCGTATTCGGACCCCTCGCAGGGAGGACATTGGCAACGAAAGGAACCAAAATGTTCCGTCATTCCGGACAGTTGGCCGGGGCGGCCACAGGTGCTTCGGTCAAAGGCAGTCGCCGAATGTATGAGCACGTCCGTCAACGAAAGGCCAAGGCCCATCCAACACATCAAGGGGTGAGTCCCAGATCTTTAGGGTTGCCGCGATCCTATCGGTTAATGAAGGATACAACAGGTTTTGCAAATCAATCAATTCCGACTAAACCAAGGGAGGGTTCTTTTGTAAAGGAAAAACGAGCACAGGGGAATACAGGAAATTTGTCATCACCAGCACCGAAGCTAACCAATCCGCCTTCGTTCAAAGCGTCAAACACAAAATCCAAACATCATTTTACTTCGCCCCCATCTTCCAAGCCTCGCTTCCCGTCTGACGATAAGTAATGAAAGGAGGCCGTGACTATGGAGGAGGAACCGCAACAAAACAATGCGCTTAGAGGATTAGCTGGGCTTGCCATCAAATTAGGAGGCAAACTGGTTGGTAAACTATTGTTCACGAAAATCGGGCTCATTTCAATGGGCCTTTTTTGTGTGCTTGTGTTGGCCATGATTCCCTTGGTACTTATTTTCGATAATGTAGCTCAAGGGGATCTCAATGGTTCGGACCAGGTAAACCAAAAGGATAAAACGCTGATAAAGAAATACCGGGACGCCGCTGCGTCATCCTTCCCTGGTGTACAAACGGATACGGGAGAAGAGCTCAACTATCGGCTTCGTTGGCGTTTGCTATATGCCGTTGATTTTTACAGTGCTGAAATCGGAAAAAAGGAAAAGACCAAAGAGACCAAAACACTCCTGCCGTTCAATGACCTTGATCAACTGGCTTTGAAGCTGGCTCCGTCTTTTTCTTACAAGACCGGAACCGTAAAAATTACGGTTAAAACAAAAAAGAAGGTGAAAAAAGAAAATCCGGCCACCGGCACGATGAACACAGTTACCAAAACCATAACCGACACGGATCAACACCATGTGAAATTGCTCAAAAAGGTCATGACCTACAAGGGCAATTATTTTTATGCCTACCAAACCAAAACGAAAACGAGAAAATCCGGAAACAGTACGATCACAGTTACAAAGCCGGTTATTGCGAATGTCCGATTTCAAAAAGACTTTTCAAGATTCAACAATTTGCTCATTCAAAAATTAAATTTGGATGAAATATCGCCACTGGATCGAAAAATGGTGTTGGAGACAAGTCGTTCTGTTGCGTTAGGCGACAATCATTTAGGATTCCTTATTGGTGAACCCGGACTTATTACCGGACAAATTGGTGGAATAGATCTATCCAGTTTGCCGGCTAAGTGGCTTCAAGCCTTCAAGGACGCCGGGAAATCCTATAACGTTAATTGGCGCATTTTGGTAGCCATTGCGTTCGTAGAGTCTACATTTCAACCTGACGCTGTAGGTCCCCCGAATCCTAGTGGAGAATTGGCGGAAGGCATGATGCAATTTTTGCCGAGTACCTGGGAGACATTCGGGGTGGATGGAAATAGAGACGGTAAAGCAGATCCGTTTAATGCGATTGATGCGATTTACAGTGCTGCTTATTATCTTTCCTACCTGAAGATTGGTGAACAGCCAAAACAGGCACTTTACCGATATTCCGGTGGTTCTCATGCCTACGTGAAAAAGGTACTTCGCCTTTCTAGAACGATGACGGTAAGAGGCGGGGGTGGCCGTTTTACATGGCCAGTACCAACCTCGTCACGGATTACTTCTCCATATGGGCTGCGCATTCATCCGATTTCAGGAAGTAGGGAGTTCCATAATGGGATAGATATTGGGGCCTCTTGCGGGTCTCCTATTGTTGCTGCCGAAGGTGGGACTGTTATCGCAAGCGGACCAGCAACGGGATTTGGTGATTGGATTGTTATTGCCCATGGTAAGGGATTGACCTCGATTTATGGCCATATGTACAAGAGAAATCTATTTGTGCGGAAAGGCGAACATGTGAAAAAGGGGCAAGTGATTTCGCGCGTTGGATCGAATGGGGATTCCACCGGTTGCCATTTGCATTTTCAGGTTGAAAGAAACGGCAAAACGGTTGACCCCATGCAATTTCTAACAATT
>DASVCO010000262.1:0-14653 GCA_036381575.1 Caryophanales bacterium | reverse complement strand
CGGATCGATCCGGGATGAGGATTCGGTCAAGAAGGCGGATGAGTACGGAATCACGATGGTCTTTACAGGCGTACGCCATTTCAAACATTAAGGCGGGGAGCGGATTGATGTGAAGGTATTGGTTGTCGGCGGCGGCGGGCGAGAGCATGCGATTGTCTGGAAGTTTGCCCAAAGCGAGCGCGTGGAAAAAGTGTACGCGGCCCCGGGGAATGACGGGATGAGCGAGCTTGCCGAGTGTGTAGGCATCGGTGAGAATGATCATGAAAAATTGATCGAGTTTGCTGAACGGGAAGGAATCAGCCTGACGGTGATCGGGCCCGAGCAGCCGCTTGCGGACGGAATTGTGAACAAGTTTCAGGAAGCCGGGCTGCCGGTGTTCGGTCCGACTGAGGGGGCAGCCTTGATTGAAAGCAGCAAATCGTTCGCAAAGGATTTGATGGAGCAATACGGAATTCCGACTGCGAAAAGCCAAGCGTTCACCTCGTATGAGGAGGCGCGGGCTTATGTGGAGCAGCAAGGCGCTCCGATTGTGATTAAAGCGGACGGGCTAGCTGCCGGAAAAGGCGTTATCGTGGCCGGAACGGTTGAAGAAGCGGTAGCCGGGCTTGAAGAAATGATGCAGGAAAAGAAATTTGCGGGGGCCGGGCAAAAGGTTGTGGTCGAGGAGTTCCTGGAAGGGCAGGAATTCTCGCTGATGGCATTTGTTCGTGGTGAAAAAGTATATCCGATGATCATTTCTCAGGACCATAAGCCGGCGTTTGACGGGGATAAAGGTCCCAACACCGGAGGAATGGGTGCCTATTCTCCGGTCCCGCAATTACCAAGTGAGGTCAGTGAACAGGCCGTCAGAACCATTTTACAACCAGTCGCCAAAGCGCTCGTTGAAGAAAATCGTTCTTTTACAGGGATCCTTTATGCAGGATTAATTCAGACAGCGGAAGGCCCGAAAGTTATTGAATTTAATGCCCGTTTCGGGGATCCGGAAACCCAGGTAGTATTGCCGCGTTTGAATAACGACCTCGCAGAGGTGATGACAAGTATTCTAGCAGGAGAAGAAATCACCCTGAATTGGTTAGATGAAGCGGTTGTCGGGGTGGTGCTTGCCTCCGGGGGGTATCCGGGCTCATATGAAAAAGGTATTCCTGTCGAAGGGCTGGAAGCCTTGGACGGGAATACGCTCGTTTTTCATGCCGGGACGAAACTGGAGAATGGCACATGGCTCACAAAAGGCGGGCGGATTTTGTTGCTTGCCCGCCGTGCGAACCGGATTGAAGATGCGCAGCAGCAAGTTTACGAAGAGTTACAGCATCTTTCTTGTGATAAGGCCTTTTATCGTTCCGATATTGGGGAAAAGGCGCTCCGCTTGCAGAATCCCGGAAAATAGGGAGTCCAGGGTGTGTAAGAAAGGTTCTCAGAAACGTTGTTTTGGTTCTCCGAAAAATAAGCAGTTGATGGCAAGAACTTGGATGATTGCCTTGAAAAACCAGCCTGTCGAGATCTTCTCGACAGGCTGGGTCCCTTTATTCATCGTGATCTGAGGATTTATGGCCAGAAGACCTGTGCTCCGAGGATGATTTTCCCTGTTCTCTTTCCCCATTACCAGCATATTGCTTCACAAAATCAGTGACAGGGCAGTAACGGTGAATGCCTTCTCCTACTTTCATTGCTCCCAACATGGCAACTATCAAGAACGACATCCGGTGCGGGCGCCGCGCTAGACGGGAAGTCGCCCATGCCAAGGCTGTCAGGCCACAGGTTATTCTCATAATCGCATTCAGGACACTGATATTCGGTTTCACTTTTTCACCCACTTTCACTGTTCACTATTTTGTTAAAGAATTAAAGTGAAAAATCGCTTGTTTCCGCAATAGATTGTGTTAAGATGGAAAAATAAAACGTACGAAACGGAGGAACCGACATGCCGGAACGAAGTCTTTATTGGACCAAAAAGCAGTTACGTGGACAATTGGCCGTAGTCCGCGGGGAAAAATCACCGACAAAGGTTCTGAAAAACGCCACTTACCTGAACCTGGCGCAAAAAAAATGGATGCACGGCCATATCTGGATAGATCAGGACCGGATTGTATACGTCGGAAAAGAATTTCCAAAGCGAACCACCGGTACGGAAGTTACCGATTGTTCGGATCATTTTATCGTTCCGGGTTATATTGAACCGCACGTTCATCCTTTTCAACTTTATAATCCCCATACATTTGCCCGCTATGCATCCGTTCGGGGAACGACGACACTCGTCTGCGACAATCTTGTTTTTTCTTTAAGGACGGGAAAAAAGAAAGCGTTTACACTCATTGACCGACTTCAGGACCTGCCAACCTCTATTTTTTGGTGGGGACGTTACGATGCGCAAACCGAATTGAGTGATGAGAACGACATTTTCACAACGGAAAATGTTCATGCCTGGTTGAACCATCCGGCCGTTCTGCAAGGCGGAGAATTGACCAGTTGGCCGAAAGTCCTTGCCGGAGACGACGAAATTCTTGATTGGATGCAGATGGCGACCCGTCTCGGCAAGCCAACAGAGGGCCACTTGCCGGGCGCCTCGGAGAAAACACTGACTCAAATGGCGCTTCTTGGGGTGGATGCTGATCATGAGGCCATGACCGGAGAAGAAATTGAACGACGGCTGAATCTCGGATATTCCACCGTTCTCAGATATTCTTCAATTCGTCCGGATCTGCCGGTGATTCTCGATGAAATGCAGGAAAGGGGAATCGACAATTTTGATCGTATCTATATGACAACAGACGGTTCCACGCCGGCTTTCCATGAACAGGGCGTACTCGACCGTATGATTGAAATTGCTTTGGAGAAAGGTGTTCCGGATGTTGAAGCTTATGCGATGGCGTCTTATAACGCGGCGCGCCATTATGGGATGGACCGTTTGTTCGGCATGATTGCACCTGGAAGATTGGCTCACCTCAACATTCTCAAGGATAAGCGGAAGCCGGATCCACACTCTGTATTGGCTAAAGGCGAATGGGTCCGCCGAAATGGAGAGGATTGTTTTCCTGATGGCGATTTCTCCTGGGAAGATTACGATTTGACGTCGAGTCGTTTCGATTGGGAATTGAACGAGGATGACTTTCAATTTTCCATGCCCGTAGGCATGGAAATGGTCAATTCGGTCATCACAAAACCTTATTATTTAAGGATTGATCCTTCTATCGGAACCCCGTCTTTTGAGAACGACGAATGTTTCCTGATGTTGCTTGATCGAGATGGGACCTGGCGTGTTAACACACTTCTCAAAGGTTTTGCTACCGACGTTTCAGGGTTTGCAAGCACTTATTCAAGCACAGGAGATATCATTGTCCTTGGAAAAAACAAAAAGGACATGGAAACCGCCTTTAACCGTGCAAAAGAGCTTGGCGGCGGAATAGTGCTTACAGAAAAAGAAGAAGTGGTAACCGAAATTGCTCTTCCGCTTATGGGCGGTATGTCCCTTAAACCGATTGAAACATTGATGGAGGAAGAAAGGCAGTTGACGAAAGAGCTGCGTAAACGCGGTTATGAGTTTGATGATGCGATTTATACGTTATTGTTTTTATCATCGACTCATTTGCCGTATATTCGTGTTACACAAAAAGGGATTTATGATGTGAAGAAACGCTCGGTTCTATTCCCCGCTATTATGCGTGCATAGGATTCGGGGCTTGCCTAATATGCCGCAGCTGTCGATTACGGGCGTGCGGCCTCCTTTTTGGAGCATAGGGCATCTGAATGAAATTAAGTTGTCGAAACTGAGTTGGAAAACATGAGATAATAAACACAGGTACTTCAATCATTCAGTGTGATAAAGGAAACGGACTTCTTAGAATAAAGGTTGTGAGCTCGTGAAGAGGACATGGATAACAGTTTTTTTATTTATATTGGTGTTTGGTTTGGTTGCTTGCAAGTCATCGTCAGAGGAAGCTGATACCCCGAAGACACCGCCTGAAGACCAGGAATCGCAAGAAACGAAACAACCTCCTGCCGAGGAATCGAAAGAACCCGAAAACCCGGTGCCTGCCTTTATCTATCCCTTAACCGGAAAACCTGCAGATCATGAAATTCATAAGCGGCCGATCGGAGTCATGGTCGAGAATTCCGCTCCAGCACGTCCGCAAACGGGAATTTACAAGGCGGACATTGTGTATGAAGCTTTGGCTGAAGGGGCTATTACCCGGTTTTTGGCCATTTTCCAAAGCAAAGAGCCGGAAATCATCGGTCCCGTTCGCAGCGCCCGGCCGTACTTTGTGAAAATGAGTAACGGGTTCAATGCTATTTACGTTCATCATGGATGGAGCCCACAGGCAAAAGAACTGATCAAATCGACCGGAACGGATAACATCAATGGTTTGTATTATGACGGTACACTGTTTCATCGAATGGACTTTCGAAACGCGCCGCACAATTCATACATTCCCTATGAAAATATTATCAAAGGGGCGGAAGAAAACGACTACAAGTTAAAGGCAGACATCGAACCCTTGCCTTTTCTAAGCAAGAAACAGGTGAAGAATCTCGACGGTAAATCGGCCACTGAGATCAAAATCGATTATATCGACCGTTACCAGGTTCGTTTTGTTTATCAGCCGGAATCCAAAACATATCTCCGTTACAGTGACGGGGAAAAGTCAATTGATCGCCGCTCAGAGTCTCCGGTCACGGTTTCCAATGTGTTCATTGCAGCTGTCCCGACCCGGTTTATTGACAATTACCCGAGAAGAGGCATGGATTTGGAAGCCGGGGGCGAGGCGTTGCTTATACGAAACGGGGTTATGCAAAAGCTCCAATGGAAAAATATTGACGGGCGAATTGTACCTGTGAAAAATGGCGAGCCGGTTGGATTTGTTCCCGGCCAGACATGGGTGAATCTAATTCCCGCGGATCCGGGCATTTCAGCTTCTGTAACCGTTAAGGGGAGGAATGACAGTGCAAATTGATAAATTGCGGGGCCAATCACTCGATCAGTTGTTTGAAGCGATTCTTTCCTTGAAAGATAAGGAAGAATGTTATCGTTTCTTCGATGACCTGTGTACGATGGGAGAAATCCAATCTCTCGCACAACGTTTGGAAGTGGCGAGGATGCTGATGGAAGGCTTTACGTATCATAAGATTGAAACTGAAACCGGTGCCAGTACCGCGACCATTTCTCGGGTAAAGCGTTGTCTGAATTTCGGGAATGACGGGTATCAAATGACACTAGATCGGGTTCATAAAGAGGACTAGAAATAATGAAATTCGGCTTTCCTTTCGATCTGAATCGATAGGAAAGCCATTTTTCGTAAGGAAGACCATAGCGCTGTTCTGATATGTTATAATCCATTAAGAGAATTGAAGTTATCCGTGGAAAAAGATACGGTTTTATAGTTGGCCGGGAGGATTTGAAAGATGGACGAGATACGCCGTTGGCGACACGTTTTTAAGTTGGATCCGAATAAGAAAATAACGGATGATGCGCTCACGGCGGTATGTGAGTCGGGGACGGATGCGGTGGTTGTAGGCGGCACCGATGGTGTAACGCTTGATAATACGTTGAATTTGCTGGCTCGCATTCGCCGGTTTTCGTTGCCGTGCGCGCTTGAAGTGTCCGACCTCGAAGCTTTGACACCCGGGTTCGATTTTTATTTTATTCCGAGTGTATTGAACAGCGCTGATCGCGATTGGATCATTGGCCATCAGCATTCGGCTGTCAAGGATATGGCCGATCTTATTAATTGGGAAGAAGTTGTTGCGGAAGGCTACTGTATTGCCAATGGTGATGCAAAGGCGGCGGAGTTGACGGAAGCGTGCACGGATTTAAGCATGGAAGATATCCGGGCATATGCCTTAATTGCTGAGAAGCTGTTTCACCTGCCGATTTTTTATCTTGAATACAGCGGGGTGTATGGAGACCCTGATGTGGTTGAGGATATCAGCGGTTATCTGAATGAAACGCAATTTTTTTACGGGGGCGGCATTCGCAGTCGGGAGCAGGCGGCGGAAATGGCCCGGTTTGCGGACACGATTGTTGTCGGCAATGCCGTATATGACGATTTGAAACAGGCTTTGAAAACGGTCAAGGCGGTTAAGAAAAGTTGAAAAGCCGCCTTTGATAAGATAAAATAAAGACAACATACGTTCGTAAGGAAGTGAACGAATTGCAATTTGTAGAGGATCTATTAAAAGGACTTAACGATGTACAGCAACAAGCGGTCAAGCATACAAAAGGGCCGCTTTTGATCATGGCGGGAGCGGGAAGCGGAAAGACTCGCGTATTAACACACAGGATTGCTTATTTACTTGTAGAGAAGGAGATTGCACCGTGGAATCTATTGGCGATTACCTTTACGAATAAGGCCGCGCGTGAAATGAAAAGCCGGGTCGCGGAATTGACCGGTCCCGGGTTGGCGGACCAGATCTGGATCTCGACGTTTCACTCGATGTGTGTGCGGATTTTGCGGCGCGACGCCGATCGGATCGGTATTAAGAAGAGTTTTTCGATTTTAGATGGAAGCGATCAACAATCCGTTATCAAACAAATATTAAAAGACCTGAATTACGATGTGAAGAAGTTCCCGCCGCGCTCGATTCTGGGAACAATGAGTTCGGCGAAGAATAAATTGAAAACGGCGGACGACTTCGCAAAGGATATGGCCGGGGACATATATGGTCAGGTAGTGAGCGAGGTCTATACGGAATACGAAAGAAGGCTCCGGAAAAATCACGCTCTTGATTTTGATGATTTAATCATGAGAACGATTCAGCTTCTTGAACGTGTGCCCGACGTACTCGAATACTATCAAAGGAAATTCCAGTATATCCATGTTGATGAATATCAAGATACGAACCTTGCACAATATAAACTCGTAAATATGTTGGCAAACCGGTACCAAAATCTGTGTGTGGTCGGGGATTCCGATCAGTCGATTTACCGGTGGAGAGGCGCAGATATTCAAAATATCCTTTCCTTCGAGAACGATTACCCTGATGCTTCAACCATTCTATTGGAGCAAAATTACCGTTCCACGAAGAAAATTCTTCATGCGGCCAATTATGTGATTGAAAACAATATGAGCCGTAAACCGAAGAAGCTTTGGACGGATAATGGAGATGGGCAGAAGATTAGCTATTACAGAGGCTTCACCGAGCAGGATGAAAGCCGGTATATTGCCGGTGTGATTCGGGACCTTACGATGGAAAAAGGCCGTAAATACCGCGATTTTGCTATTTTATATCGAACCAATGCCCAATCTCGCGCTGTCGAGGACGCATTGATGAAATCGAATATTCCTTATAACATTTTCGGCGGGACGAAATTCTATGATCGCAAGGAAATCAAGGATATTCTCGCTTATTTAAGGTTGATATCCAATCCCGACGATGACATTAGCCTCCTCCGTGTGATTAATGTACCGAAACGGGGGATTGGGGCCTCGACATTGGAGAAAATCGCTGCTTATGCAGCTCAAAACGATTTGTCACTCTTCCAGGCCATCGGTGAGATCGAAGAGGTCGGCCTTTCTAAGCGGTTTATCAACACATTGCTCGATTTTGAAGAACAGATCACCGGTTGGGTGAAGATGCAAGAGTATTTATCCGTGACAGAGCTGGTTGAAGATATATTGGATCGCAGCGGTTATCGGAAAATGTATAAAGAAGACACGTCACTCGAGGCGCAGAGCCGGCTTGAAAATATCGAAGAATTCTTGTCGGTGACAAAACAATTTGAGAAGGATCATGAGGAAGATGAAGAAAGTGTCAGCCTAGTTTCCTTCTTAACCGACCTTGCGCTTGAATCGGATATTGACCAGCTGGACGATGACAAAGCCAGCGTCCAGGATGCGGTTTCGCTAATGACGTTACATTCGGCAAAAGGCCTGGAATTCCCGGTAGTTTTTATTGTTGGGATGGAGCAGAATGTGTTTCCTCACAGCCGATCTCTTGAGGATGACGAAGAAATGGAAGAGGAGAGGCGGCTTGCCTATGTAGGCATGACTCGGGCTGAAGAAGAATTGTATTTGACGAATGCCCAAATGCGCACATTGTACGGGTATACGAACACGAACCCGGTTTCTCGTTTCATTGAGGAAATCCCGGAAGAATGTTTGGAAACCGTCGGCGAGGCTGCTTCTCCGAAAGAAGAACGTCCGAGCGGTGTGCCGAGACGTCCCAGAAGGATCAAGCCTCAGAAAAGCGGGGCCGAACAGGTGGCCTGGCAAGTGGGGGACAAGGCCAACCATCGTAAATGGGGCGTTGGCACTGTGGTTAGTATCAAGAACGACGGCAGTTCCTGTCAGCTGGATATCGCATTTGGCTCGGGAACGGGCGTGAAACGGCTGTTGGCTGAACTTGCCCCGATTGAGAAGGTGTAGAGAGCATCAGACAATGCTTACTGAATAAACTTCGGGTGCCAGAACGGGGCGGGGGCCGCTTCGCTCGGCCGCGCGATACGATTTGAACAGTGAAGAGAAATCGACGTAGTACATTCGCTAGGAGTTGGATAAATGGAGCGCTCAGAGGCGGAATCACGAATTGAAGAATTGCGTGATTTACTCGATCAGTATAATTATGAATATCATGTGATGGATAATCCGAGCGTGCCGGATGCGGAGTATGACCGGCTCTTGCATGAGTTGATCGCGCTTGAGGAGGAATATCCTGACTTCGTTACGCCGGATTCGCCAACGCAACGGGTTGGCGGCGAGCCGATTGATGCTTTCCGTAAAGTGGAACATCGTGTTCCAATGATGAGTCTTGGGAATGCCTTCGATGAGGGGGATCTACGGGATTTCGATCGCCGTGTTCGCCAAATTGTCGGTGATGATTTCACCTATGTCTGTGAATTGAAGTTCGACGGGCTGGCTGTGTCTCTGACGTACGAAAACGGAAAGTTTGTCCGGGGAGCCACAAGGGGAGACGGAACAATCGGCGAGGATATTACAGTCAACCTTCGTACGATTCGTTCCATCCCGCTGCGCTTGAAACAGGATGTGGACCTTGAAGTGCGTGGCGAAGCCTTCATGCCCAAGCGTTCATTTGAAAAGTTGAATGAACAGCGGAAGGAGCGAGGTGAAGAGCCTTTCGCGAATCCGCGTAATTCGGCAGCCGGTTCTCTTCGCCAACTTGATCCCAGACTGGCGGCCAAACGAAATCTTGATATTTTTCTATACGGAATCGGGGAGCTGCAAGGTAAGGAGGTCGGGTCTCATAGTGAAGGGTTGAACTTCCTGCAATCAATCGGTTTAAAAACAAACCCTGAATGGCGCCGCTGTTCTGATATTGATGAGGTTATTGATTATGTGAAGGCCTGGACGGAGAAACGTGACAATCTGGCTTATGAGATTGATGGAATTGTGATTAAGGTTGATTCTCTGGACCAGCAGCAAACACTCGGGTTTACCGCAAAAAGCCCGCGTTGGGCGATTGCTTACAAATTTCCGGCCGAAGAAGTTGTGACGAAGATTGAAGGGGTTATGTTGACTGTTGGGCGTACCGGTGCTATTACGCCGACTGCCATGTTAACTCCTGTGGCTGTTGCGGGAACAACGGTCAAAAGAGCCACACTCCATAACGAAGATTTCATTCGGGAGAAGGATATTCGCATAGGCGACACCGTGGTCATCAAAAAAGCGGGCGATATCATCCCGGAGGTCGTACGTGTTCTGGAAGATCGGCGTACAGGGAACGAAGAGGAGTTTCATATGCCGGAGGAATGTCCTGAATGCGGCAGTGAACTTGTTCGCATTGAAGGAGAAGTGGCTTTGCGCTGTATCAATCCCCAGTGTCCGGCGCAAATTCGCGAGGGCTTGATTCATTTTGTTTCACGCAATGCCATGAATATCGACGGCCTTGGGGAAAAGGTGATTGCGCAACTGTTTCGCGAGGATCTTGTACGGGATGTTGCCGATTTGTACAAATTGAAACGGGATGAACTCCTTCAGCTTGAGCGAATGGCTGAGAAGTCCGTAGACAATTTGCTTAATGCGATCGAAGTGTCTAAGGATAATTCACTGGAACGTTTGCTGTTCGGTCTCGGCATTCGCTTTGTCGGTTCTAAGGCAGCGAGGACGCTTGCCCAGCATTTTCAAACGATGGAAGCTTTGCAGACCGCTTCGGAAGAGGACCTGCTTGCCATTGATGAAGTAGGGGATAAAATGGCGGATTCCGTCATGACGTATTTCGGGCAGCCTGAAGTTGTGGAGCTTATTGAAGAGTTGCAGCAATTGGGTGTCAATATGATGTACAAAGGGCCTGCGCCTGGTGCGGAGGCTGAGAGCGATTCGACTTTCAACGGAAAAACCGTTGTACTGACGGGGAAACTTGAGCAGATGACAAGAAACGAAGCCAAGGCTGAAGTGGAGAGTCGGGGCGGAAACGTTACCGGAAGCGTCAGTTCCAATACGGACTTGCTTGTGGCCGGCAAGGATGCCGGATCGAAATTGTCGAAAGCCGAGGGACTCGGTGTTACCATATGGGACGAAGATCGTTTCATCGAAGCCCTCCAATCATAAAAGCAGGGGCTTCACATCTCTTACTTCATAAACGGGAGAGTTGGTTGGCATGTACCGACGAATGACCATTATCGTTTGCGTCTTTTTATTGTTTCTGTCCGGTTGTACGCCCGGATTCAACAAAGAGAATGAAACGAAAAAGATTGTGAAAGAAACTGAAGAAAAAGGCAAACAAGCAAAACAGGTGAAAATCACACCGAGAGTTGAGACGACTGAGGAGTACTATCGAACTGTTGTTGATTTCGAGCCAGGGGCCGCACGAGGGCATATTTTGTACGGGGTTGGCAACCGACTGGATATCGATGAATTGGAAACCGGTTTAATGGATATTTCCAAATCAGCTTTTCCTCCCGATCAATACATTTACCGGGACGGGCAATACTTGGGTCAGGATACACTTGAGAGCTGGCTCGAAAATAAAGATATGAATAAATATAAGACCCAAAATGGTAAAGTAAAGCCCTACAATCCGTTGGGCCTAAATCCGGAGCTTCCGAAGAATTATCATGACTTTTCATGGGAGAAGAAGAAACAATTTCTTGAAAATCATCCTTCCTATTTGAGCTATGTGGTTGAACAAAATTATTTGGTCAAAGCCGGCGATGATAAACTGAAACTCGGAGGCATCTCTATTGCGATTTCAATGAGCCGGATCTTCACTTATGAAATAGAGGATGACAAGGGTCTTATCCACAGTGGTGAAGTGATGCTGGATAACCAGGAGAAGATCAAAGAAAAAGCAAGGCAATTTGCGGGAATGATTTTGAAACGGATTCGGAAAATGGAGGAATTAAAAGAGGTTCCTATAGTTATCGGCCTTTACCAGGAAGAAACATCAGAGTCCGTTGTACCCGGCCATTATTTTGCGAAAACGGTCGTAGATGCCGGAGACCATTCAATTGGAGATTGGAAGGCGATACAGGAAAGCCATGTCCTCTTCCCGTCAGATGAAGCGGATCGGAATCACAAAGCCGATGCGGATCGATTTGAAAAATTCAAGGATGATATTCAGAAATACTTCCCCAACTTTGTCGGGGTCATCGGCAAAGCCTATTACAAGAATCATGAATTGCAACACTTGAGGATTGAAATTCCGATTAAATTCTATGCGCAAACCGAGGTGATCTCTTTCACCCAATATGTGACAGGACTCGTCTCCAAGAGCCATAATCCGTTTCCGAAGGAAGTTCCGCTTGAGGTCTACATTTCTTCGACAGCGGGACCTGAGGCGCTGATCATCCGAAAACCGAACATGGATGAACCTTTCGTGCATATTTTTCGTTAATATCGAGTGTCGTGCCTCCGGGGACGGCGCTTTTTTTCTGTATTCACGCGTAAAAGCATGGCACCTTCCCGGAAGCCTCATTTACGTTATAATAAGGATTGAAGATAGATTCCGATAGAAAGGAGCGGTAATCTTGGCTGAGCATCTCTTTCATTATGAAGGAAGCTGGGATGGCGGACGGCAGGGAAAAGGACAGATCGCGGCAGGGAATCTATCGTCGGTGATAACAACACCTGCGTCAATGGGAGGTTCAGGAGAAGGAACCAATCCTGATGAACTGTTGCTGAGCGCGGCTGGCTCCTGTTACCTGATGACCCTTGCTTTCGGTCTCGAAAGGGAAGGGATTTCCACGAAGGCATTAAGAATCACTTCTTCGGGAACGGCAAGTGATGAAGATGGATTACACTTCAAAGAGATTGTCCACTACCCGCAAATTGTTCTCGAAAAAGATGCGAATGAGCAGTTGATAGCGAAAGTTCATGAACTTGTCAAAAGATCGGAAAGCCGTTGCATGGTGTCAAAAGCTTTACAGGGCAACGTAGACGTTATTGTTGAGGCCAAGGTGGAGAGGCGCTGATGTTTATTTCCCTGTTTGTAAGGGTACACCGAAACTGAAGAGATTGAAGTAAGCGCAGGATTAGGTTAATATTGTATTGGCAACGCTTTAATCACTGTTTCCATAGCAGTGTACATATCATAAAGGGAGGTTATACATTTGGTAGTACCTTATGAACATGAACCGGCTACTGATTTTTCGAAAGAGGAAAATCGCAAAGCCTTTGAAGCGGCATTGAATCAAGTGAAAGCCGAGCTTGGGATGACTTTTCCGCTTGTTATCGGGGGACAAAGGATTACAACCGAGGACAAGCTTGCATCGATTAATCCGTCCAATACAGAGCAGGTGGTCGGCTATGTTTCCAAAGCAACAAAGGATCATGTAGAAGCGGCCATGATGGCTGCTGAAGAGGCCTATGAAACTTGGAGAAAGTGGGACCCCGAGGTACGGGCGGAGCTTTTACTGCGGGCTTCTGCTATTATTCGCCGTCGCAAGCATGAGTTCTCAGCACTTATGGTTTATGAAGCAGGTAAACCGTGGGGCGAGGCAGATGGAGATACGGCCGAAGGCATTGATTTTATGGAATACTATGCACGTTCCATGATGGAGTTGGCGAAAGGCAAACCGACTTTGGACCGTGTAGGCGAACATAATAGATACTTCTATCAACCGATGGGGCCGGGTGTAACGATTCCGCCGTGGAACTTCCCGTTTGCGATCATGGCCGGTACCACAGTTGCACCGATTGTTGCGGGAAATACTGTGCTGCTCAAGCCTGCTGAAGACACACCGCTTGTTGCCTACAAGTTAGTCGAAGTGCTTGAAGAGGCAGGACTCCCGAAAGGCGTATTGAATTTTGTACCGGGGGATCCAAAAGAAATCGGGGACTACCTTGTAGACCATCCGAAGTCCCATTTTGTGACCTTTACCGGCTCACGAGCTACAGGTACGCGCATTTATGAACGTGCTGCCAAGGTTCAGGAAGGCCAGGGCTTTTTGAAGCGTGTGATAGCGGAAATGGGTGGAAAGGATACAATCATTGTTGATAAGGATGCCGATCTTGACCTGGCGGCGGATTCAATCGTGAGTTCTGCCTTCGGTTTTTCGGGGCAAAAGTGTTCGGCCTGCTCGCGTGCCGTGATCCATGAAGATGTCTACAATGAAGTATTGGAGAAGTCGATTGAACTGGCAAAAGATCTGTCAGTCGGCAACCCGGTTGAGGATACGTACATGGGCCCGGTCATCAATCAGAAGCAATTCGATAAAATCAAAAAGTACATTGAGATCGGAAAAGAAGAAGGCGAGTTGAAATTGGGCGGAAAAACAGATGACTCCAAAGGCTATTTCGTCCACCCGACGATTTTCGCCGATGTCGACCCGAAAGCCCGCATTATGCAGGAGGAAATTTTCGGTCCAGTCGTTGGCTTTACAAAAGCAAAGGACTTCGACGAAATGCTGGAGATTGCCAATAATACGGAATACGGCTTGACGGGTGCCGTCATTACCAAAAACCGTGAGCATTGGGACCTCGCCTGCCGTGACTTCAACGTCGGCAACCTTTATCTGAACCGTGGTTGTACAGCTGCTGTCGTCGGCTATCATCCGTTCGGCGGATTCAAGATGTCTGGTACCGACGCTAAAACAGGCAGCCCGGATTACTTGATCAACTTCCTTGAGCAAAAGGTTGTTTCCGAGATGTTTTAACTTTATTTAGTGGGGGCAGCCCCCGGCTGGCCATTACGCCTCGGCGTAATGGATATATAGAAATAGCCGAGCAGTTTAAACTGCTCGGTTTTTTCTATTCATCCAGTGTACTTAAATGCTCGTGAACGATTTTCCAACTTCCTTTAAACCGTTGAAAAACGTTGGTCCCTCTGCCGTTGCCTTCTTTCTGTCGGCCCTTGATATTCCCAGACCAGTGAAACTGGTAAATGCAAACAGCAGTGTCCTTATCAAGTGCGACCCAATTTACATCATGAAGAGAATAAACCTCGTCCCTGATGTAATTCCATGTTTTTTCGAAATAGAATTTGAGTTGTTCGCGGCCCTCTATCGTTTCGTCCGAGAAATAGTAAACGGCATTTTCGCATGAACTCAGATACATTCTCGAAGTCATGTGTGTTTGTGGCTTCTCCGTATTTTTGAAAGGCTTCTTGTGGAGTTGAAGCTGCAATAGCGTCTTCCTCCCTTTTTTGATCCGTTTATTCCCCTAAAAGCGAAATACCGCCGTCCACAATGAGGGTTTGCCCACGAATCATATCGGCCGCCGGCGTGCAAAGGAAGTGAGTGGTCTCTGCCAAGTCCTTCGGTTCAACC
>DASVCO010000261.1:0-7319 GCA_036381575.1 Caryophanales bacterium | reverse complement strand
GGCGGTCTTTGTCATCGGTTTTATTGTGTTTTTGTTTCGTGAAACGAAAGCTCCGTCTCCGATGATGCCGCTCGGTATATGGAAGAATCGGTTGATCACCTTCGCCAATGCCGCCACATTAACATCTGGTGCGATTATGATCGGCCTGTCCAGCTTTTTGCCGACCTATGTTCAGGGGATAATGGGATATTCGGCCATTGTTGCGGGATTTACTTTGACAGCGATGTCTATCGGGTGGCCATTGGCGTCTACGCTTGCGGGTTTTCTGATTTTGAAAACCGGTCCCCGGACGACAGCAATGTGCGGCGGTATCTCTATGGTAATCGGAGCTGTCTTTTTCGTCCTGTTAGACCCCGCGAAGGGCCCGCTTTGGGCCGGGATGGGATCTTTCTTCATTGGAATCGGGATGGGGCTGACGAGTACGACTTTCATTGTGTCAATCCAGAACAGTGTCGATTGGAAAACGCGTGGTGTGGCGACAGCCTCTAATATGTTCATGCGAATTCTCGGCAGCTCATTAGGGGCAGCGTTGCTTGGGGGCCTTCTGAACGGGCAACTAAAGGATTTTCTGAATGAAAAAGAGGCGAAGCTCGGTCAATCCGTTTCAATTGATACAGCTAATATATTGCTGGATGGCAGTCAAAGAAGCCGGTTTTCCGAAAAAACGCTTGAGATTCTTCAGGAAGGCCTGACGTCAGCGCTTCATACTGTCTACTGGGGTGTTTTTTTCCTTGCAGTCCTGACCTTGCTATTGACGATATATTTGCCGAAACGATCAGGAAGGTAGGAGACGGTTCCTTTTATCCCTCCAGAAAAAGTTGATAGATCAATTGGAGGATTAATAAAAAGGTGATAATCCGCAGGAACCACTGTACATGTTGTTTCGAAAGTTTGTGGGCCACACGAATGGCGATTTGCGCACCAACAATTGAACCCAAAGTGAGTGGAACCGCGATACTCCAGATCATGCTGCCTGCATAAATAAATACTACGCCCGCTGCTGCACTGCTTACGAATGTGCCGATCTGTTTAAGGCCAACTGCTTGAAGGTAGGGAACTCCCTCATAAAACAACAATTGCATCAACAAGGTGCCCTGGCCTGGCCCGAAGGCCCCGTTGTAAACGCTGGTTCCAAAGAACGAAGCGTACATTTTCTTCGTCAATTTATTCCGAAACGGTGTGTCAGGCTTCGGGCGCTTCAGAAACGGCAGTACAAAAGCGAAACAAAGCAGGATAACAGCGATGATCTTCAGCGCATGGTCGCTCAGAAGAGAAGCGATTATTCCACCGGCGATTCCTCCGGCGACAGCAAACGGTGCAATACGGTAAAGGTGTTTAAAGGCAATTTCCTTTTGCTTCACCAGGGTCAAGAATCCTGTGAAAGAACCGGCTGTCGTGGACAGTTTATTGGCTGCAATCGTAGCGTGGACAGGAACTCCGAGTAAGAGCATGGCCGGAAAGCTGATAAGCCCGCCGCTGCCTGCCAGTGTACCGACAAATCTTTGCGTGATCCCTATTAAGAACAATAATATGATTTCCATGGCGGTCCAATCTCCTTTCGCTTTCCCTCCAAAGCCGATAAGATAAGTTTTGTTTGTATTTTTTCCTTATAGCTCTTACTGCTGATTCGTTCCAATTCGGTACCTTTATCCTAACGCTTTTTTCTTGATAATAAAATGATATGATTATTATAATATTTAATAAGGAAATCTTATTACATGCGGAGGGATCCTAAAGTGCAGCTCGCCGAATTGAAAATCTTGTCGGTATTGGCTGAGGAATTGAATATGCGAAAAGCGGCTGACAGATTGTTTGTTTCGCAACCGGCTTTGAGTCAACGTTTACAGTCAATAGAACGCGAGTGGGGAACGGAAATTTTCCTGAGATCAAAGAAAGGATTAACAACAACCCCCGCCGGAGAGAAAATCATCGCCTATGCAAACGATACGTTAAAAAGAGAAGATAAGGTCAGGGAGGAAATCTCCGCATTACAGACGAAAGTATATGGCACGTTGAAGCTTGCTGTTGCATCTGCCACAGGCCAATACTGGCTGCCGAAAATGTTGAAGCAGTTTGTCGATCGTTTTCCGAAAGTGAAGATTTCACTTGTGACCGGTTGGAGCAGTGAGATCCTAAACAGCATGTACGAGGACGATGTCCACATCGGGATTATCCGCGGGAATCCCGAATGGAAAGGGGAGAAGATCCACCTATTTTCGGATTCCCTTTATCTTGTAGATACAACTATTCAGTCATTTGACGAATTGGAGCAAACGGAAAAGCCGTTTATCCAATTTCGGAGTGATTCGACCTACTATCAACAAATTCAGGATTGGTGGTATTTGCATTTTCAGACTCCGCCTGAGCGAACCATTGTGGTCGACCAAATTGAAACCTGCAAGGAAATGGCTGTGAATGGGATCGGCTATGCGATTTTGCCGGAGGTCAGCCTGACCCCGCAAGATACGAATGTTTACAAAATCCCGTTATTAAATCGGGAACAACAAAGTATTCAGCGTGAAACGTGGCTGTTGACCCATACCCATTACAAGAAATTGAAGCAGGTGCAGGCGTTTATTGATCTGGCGGCGGTTAACCGATAATTCATGGACTTCGCTGCCGATTTTCGGTACGATAAAACAAACAAGAGAAGGAATGGGAGGTTCTATCATGGAAATGATGGATGCAAACGAGATTATTTCTTTCATACAAAACAGTGAAAAGTCTACACCGGTAAAGGTACATATAAAGGGAGATCTTGACGGGATTGACTTCGGCGAACATACGAAATCGTTTATTCAAAGCGGCACAGGGGTGCTGTTTGGGGAATGGAAGGAAATCAAAGCCGCTTTGGAAGCCAACAATGGAAAAATCGAAGATTACGTCATCGAAAATGACCGCAGGAACTCAGCGATTCCAATGCTCGATTTGAAGAACATTCCGGCGAGGATTGAACCGGGTGCAATCATCCGTGATCAGGTCGAAATCGGCAAGAATTGTGTAATCATGATGGGCGCATCGATAAACATCGGTTCAGTAATCGGGGAAGGCACGATGATAGATATGAACGTTGTGCTCGGAGGCCGTGCCACAGTCGGCAAGAACTGTCATATAGGAGCCGGTGCCGTGTTGGCAGGTGTAGTGGAACCACCGTCAGCCAAGCCCGTTATCATAGAGGATGAGGTTGTGGTCGGTGCCAACGCGGTTGTGTTGGAGGGCGTAACTGTCGGACGAGGAGCAGTTGTGGCAGCCGGAGCGGTTGTGACAGAGGATGTGCCGGAGAATGCAGTTGTTGCCGGAACGCCTGCCCGGGTGATCAAACAAATGGATGATCAAACGCGCAAGAAGACCGAGATTAAGCAAGAGTTAAGGCAATTAAAGGAAGATTAGAAAGGGAGAAGAACGGTGACCGACTGGCAAGCGCTTGATCAGAAATATTTAATGCCGACCTACAGCGGTCAGAAGCTGCCGATTGCGATTGAGAAAGGTGAAGGCAACTATCTGTATGATGAAACCGGGAAGCGTTACCTGGATTTGTTTGCGGGCCTGGCCGTGAATATCATCGGCCATTCGCATCCCGAAATTATGAAGACACTGAAAGCACAAGGCGAGAAATTCCTTCACATTTCCAATATTTATTTGAACAAGCCGGCAATCGGGTTGGCTGAAACCCTCGTGGAACATTCAATACCCGGAAAAGTGTTCTTTGCCAACTCTGGTGCAGAAGCAACCGAAGCTGCGATTAAGTTAATTCATAAATGGCGGGTGAAACAGGCCCCGGAACGTGATGGTATTGTCGTATTGGAGAAAAGCTTTCACGGCAGAACTTTGGGAGCTTTGAAATTGACGCGCCAACCCGGTATTCAACAGGACTTTCCGCAACCCGCTTTTGAAGTGATCGAGGTGGAAAAGGAAAATCTCGCTGCCTTAAGGGAAGCCTTTGAAAATCATCCGCCGCTTGCTGTATTGATGGAGCCTGTACTTGGCTCAGGCGGAGTCTACCCGCTTTCGGAGGATTATTTACAAGGTGTAGCCAAACTTTGCAGTGAGTATGGTGTGTTGCTTTGTATGGATGAAATCCAAACTGGCGTCGGGCGGACAGGGGAGTTGTTTGCTTATCAGCATGCTGAGATTCAACCGGATTTGATTTTGTTTGCAAAAGGAATCGGAGGCGGCCTGCCGCTTGGGGGCATTATCGCCGGGGAAAAGCTGGCCGATTGCTTCGGGCCCGGTGATCATGGTACAACATTCGCACCTTCACCGCTTAGCGCGGCACTTGGCAAGACTGTGATCGAGATTTTGTTGGAAAAGGGCCAGCTTGAAGAAGGGCGCGAAAACGCGGCTTATTTATGGAGCCGATTGGCAGATTTGAAGCTTGAGTTTCCGGAAACACTCGCGGAGATCCGCGGTAAAGGAATGATGATCGGCGTTGTTACCAATCAGGATGCTGAATTTATATCCGAATTGCGAAAAAGCATGGTGAATAAAGGATTTCTGATTGACGTAACACAAAAGACGATTATTCGTCTCCTGCCCCCGTTAACATTGGCAAATGAAGACATCGATTCATTTATTGAAGCTTTAAAAGAAACGATTACGGAGCTGGTGTCGCAATGACAGAGGACTTTATCCGCATTCGCCGAGAGTTACATCAAATCCCGGAGCTCGGTTTTGAGGAAGTAAAGACGCAGGCGTATCTGCTTGATTACATTCGGAAATTGCCGCAAGCGCCCATTGACATCGAGACCTGGAGAACAGGGATTCTGGTTAAGGTCAACGGGACCAATCCGTCCAAAACAATCGGATGGCGTACGGATATTGACGGTTTGCCGATTGAAGAACAAACGGGTTATGAATTTCGGTCTCGTCATGAAGGCAGAATGCATGCTTGTGGCCATGACTTTCATATGAGCATTGCGCTTGGGGTTCTTACTTATTTTGCCGAGCATCCGCCGGCAGACAACGTGTTGTTTATATTCCAACCAGCTGAGGAGGGGCCGGGCGGCGCTTTGCCTATGATCGAGAGTGAACCGTTCCGGAAGTGGCAGCCGGATGAGCTATACGCCTTGCACATCGCTCCGGAATACCCTGTTGGAACTGTAGCAACGAGGGAAGGCCTGCTGTTTGCCAATACATCGGAACTGTTTGTCAATCTTATAGGAATCGGTGGGCACGCAGCCTACCCTCATAAAGCGAACGACATGGTTGTGGCGGCAAGCCATCTTGTCACTCAGCTTCAAACAGTTGTAGCCAGAAATGTCGATCCACTTGACTCGGCAGTAGTGACCGTTGGGAAAATCACAGGCGGAAGCAAACAAAACATTATTGCGGAAGAAGCTCGAATTGAAGGGACTATCCGGACCTTGTCTCAGGAATCCATGAGCCTGGTCAAACAGCGTATCGAATCGCTTATCCATGGGGTGGAAACCGGTTTTTCCTGTGAGGCGGTTATCGATTACGGTGCTAACTACCTTCAGGTAACGAATGATTCAGCCTTAACAAAAGATTTCCTCGCTTATTGTGAAACCTGCTCGGAAATTTCTCCCGAAGTTTGCGACGAGGCTATGACCGGGGAGGATTTTGGTTATTTTATTAATGAAATTCCCGGAATGATGTTCTGGTTGGGCGTGGCTTCTGAATATGGGCTTCATTCTTCGAAACTCGCGCCGGATGAAGAGGCTATTCCGAAGGCAATAGGTTTACTGACAGGCTTCTTAAAGAGCAAAGCGGCCGGGAATAAATGAGAAATAAGTTGGACACATTAACGATTGAGCATAAAAACAGGAAGGTGATACTATGCCAAAAGTTGGCGTGGAGCAATCGTTAACTGACGTCCAGCAAGCCCTTTCAGAGAAAGGCTATGAAGTGGTCGCCCTGAGAAATGAAAATGACGCTGGCAGTTGTGACTGCTGTGTTATAACCGGCCAGGATGAAAATGTGATGGGGATTCAAAATGTCGCGACCCAAGGGTCGGTTATTGAAGCGCGCGGGATGACTGCTGACGATGTTTGCCGGGAAGTAGAGAATCGAATCAAGCATTAAAGGTGTCGGGAACAGCAAAGAAGCTGTTCCTTTTTTGGTGCCACTCATTTTTTTATTTTCATTCCTGACTGTTTTTCGCTATACTGTCACTGAGCGCGCTACATTCAGGAGGTGGAAATCCCGCATCTGCTGCGGGTGAAGCATTGGCCCTAATCAACATTGGCATTTTTATACTATTATTAATATTAACCTCATTTTTTGTGATATCGGAGTTTTCAATTGTCCGGGTCCGGCGTCCAAGAATCGAATATTTGGCTTCACAGGGCAATAAGAGAGCGAAGGCTGTTCAGAGAATCGTAAAGGATTTGAATACCTATTTGTCAGCGTCACAGCTGGGGATCACCTTGACTGCACTGGGTATGGGCTGGGTTGGAGAACCTGCGGTAGGCGGACTCATTGAAGCTTTATTTGAAATGGCTCCCTTGCCTGAATCTATCTTAAGGACGGTTTCCTCAATCGCAGCTTTTTTGGTTATTACATATTTTAATGTCGTTCTGGGCGAGTTAGCTCCCAAAACGTTCGCGATTCAAAGAACGGAAAAGACGGCTTTGCTCATTGCACGTCCGCTGATCGGCTTTCATCTTTTGTTGTTTCCGTTTATTTGGATTTTGAATGCAAGTTCCAACCTTGTCACCAGGTTGTTTGGCGTTAATCCGGCAGAAGATGATGAAATGGTCCATTCCGAGGAAGAGTTACGGTTTATTCTTTCGGAAAGTTATCAAGGCGGTGAAATCAACCAGGCCGAATATCGTTACGTCAATAAAATTTTTGAGTTTGATGACCGCATGGCAAAAGAAATCATGGTGCCGCGGACTGAAATGATCACGTTGTATAAAGATCGGCCTTTCTCCGAAAACATGGAAATCTTGCGGAAGAACAAATTCACGAGATATCCCGTTGCCGACGGAGAGAAAGACCGCATTGTCGGGCTTGTCAACATTAAGGAATTGTTCACCGAGAATTTACAAGGTGAGATTGAGGTTGAAGATTTTATTCGTCCGATTATCACTGTGATCGAGACGGTAAAAGTGAAACAATTATTATTGAGAATGCAAAAAGAACGTGTCCATATGGCTATGCTGATGGACGAGTACGGCGGTACAGCCGGGCTTGTGACTGTGGAGGATATATTGGAAGAAATCGTCGGCGAAATTCGAGACGAGTTCGATGACGATGAGAAACCGATGATTCAACAAATCGGTTCGAACCGGACGGTTCTGGATGGGAAAGTGCTGATTTCCGATGTAAACGGGATCTTTGGCCTAGATATTGATGAT
>DASVCO010000260.1:0-7494 GCA_036381575.1 Caryophanales bacterium | reverse complement strand
TGGAATTATAGCTTGCTTTGTTGCCGCGTTGGTTGATATAGATTATTTCAAGTGAAGGGGGGATACGAGTAAATTAAATTTATTCTAAGTATCAATGAAAACGGGTCGATTTGATGGAATTGCTTTACAACATTAATCATTAAACAAACAGGAGGAGAGGCTATTATGGAGATTAGACATGCCATGAATCCCAATCAGGTTAAAAATTTCAGTACAAACGAACTAAGAGAAAACTTTTTGGTCGAGGCCCTATTTACCCAAGGGGAAATTAACATGCTTTATACCCACCATGATCGAATGGTTGTAGGTGGAGCGGTGCCAGACTTTACTCCACTTGAAATAAATGATCACGGCACCTTCAAAACGAATTATTTTCTTGAAAGACGCGAAATCGGAATTGTTAATATCGGGTCCGCTGGTAGGGTTATTGTGGATGGGGAAACCTATAATTTAGACAAAAGAGATTGCCTGTATGTAGGAATGGGGAATGAGAAGATTGAACTTGAAAGTGTTGATCCTTCGAGTCCGGCCCGTTTTTATCTAATATCATCCCCCGCACACAAAAGTTATCCTATAAAAAAAATTGGTATTGACGAAGCAACTCCCGCACATTTAGGTAATGCAAAAGAGTCTAATAAACGAACAATCTACAAGTATATTCATGCAGATGGAATTCAAAGTTGTCAACTAATGATGGGAATGACGCTTTTGGAGGATAATAGTCTTTGGAATACAATGCCGGCACATCTTCATGATCGTCGCTCCGAAATATATTTGTATTTTGATTTAGACGAAAATTCGAGGGTGTGCCATTTTATGGGCGAACCAGAAGAAACAAAACACCTATTCGTAAAAAACGAAGAAGTTGTAATCTCGCCAAGTTGGTCCATTCATAGCGGTGTTGGTATGAGTAGCTATACCTTTATTTGGGCAATGGCTGGAGAAAATTATACATTTGATGATATGGATCCTGTTGAGATTAGTCAACTGAGATAAAAAACACCTGAAAGCCTCCTCCATTAGGAGGCTTTCAGGTGTTTTAGCTGTCGAGAACAGACAAAGACTATAGAATTTCTTTGTTGTTTAAGGATTTTGTTTTACTCCAATTAACTAATGTAGAGCAAGAAATAAGTGGCTTGTTAACCTATGAACGTCACCCCATATTCACTTAGAAAAAATTAAAAAGATTAATAATGCAGATTTGGTTATCCATTAGCGTAATTCGAAGGGAAGCATTGGGTTTTGAAATGAATGTTCTTTATGATAAACGAAATCGCGATTTAGACACGGAACAACATCTTGGGGCTGAGTGCCGACAATTACCTCAACTTCTGAAGGAATCGGACTTTGTTTGTTTGACATTAATTCTGAAGGCTGAAACACGTCATATAATCGATGAGAATGAACTATGTCAAATGAAACTAACAGCTGTTTTAATCAATGTGGGAAGAGGTTCGCTTGTCAACGAGTTAGCGTTGATTGAGGCCCTTAAAAAGGATACAATTACGGGAGCGGGGCTAGATGTTTTTGAAAAAGAGCCGTTTTCGTATGATAGTCAGTTGTTGTCATTGGAAAATGTTATGCTCAGCCCGCATGCTGGTTCCACGACCGAAAAAAACGGGGATCCGGATGGCTCCGAGGTGTTGGGGATTTATTGAATTATGAAAGGAAGCAGCCAAATCAATTATTGAACACTGAAGTATTAGCGAAGGTTCAGTTATAACCTGTTTATTTAATTCCACGAGGTTGTCATGAGATTAACCAAAAGAGGCAAGGTGATTTTCAATGGACGTAGTGACATTAGGAGAAACAATGGTATTATTCACGCCGGCATCAGCAGGATACATGCGTTATGCGACGGATTTTTCTGCGCGGGTAGGTGGGGCTGAGTCAAACGTCGCGATTGGGCTTGCCCGGCTTGGTCATCAGGCAGGATGGATCAGCCGGGTTGGGGATGATGAGTTTGGTCGGAAAATATTATCTTTCATCCGCGGCGAGGGCGTTGACGTCAGGGGGACATGGTTTGATTCAGCGGCCCCCACCGGGCTTTATTTCAAAGAAATGTTGACGGAAGATGAGTTACGGGTGCAGTATTATCGAAAAGGCTCAGCTGCAAGTCAGATGACGCCTTCTGATCTCAACGAAGACTATCTTAAGCAGGCAAAATATTTACATATTACCGGGATTACTCCTGCGTTGAGTGAGAGTTGCCGGGAAACTGTGATGCGGGCGATTGAAATGGCAAAAGAGAATGGCGTTACCGTTGTGTTCGATCCGAATTTGCGGAAGAAACTTTGGTCAGAGGATCAGGCTCGCCAAGTGCTGCTTGAATTGGCATCTAAAGCGGACATTGTCTTACCGGGAGTAAATGAAGGGAAATTCCTTTTCGGCGACGATGAACCAGATTCGATGGCGAAACGATTTTATGATCACGGGGCATCAGCCGTTGTTCTGAAATTAGGAGCAGATGGAGCTTATTTCTGCTCAAAGAGTGAAAGCGGGTACGTCTCTGCCTTTCCGGTGAATCGGGTAGTTGATCCCGTTGGTGCGGGTGACGGTTTTGCAGCCGGATTTTTGTCAGGGCTGTTGGATGATCTCAGTCTGGAAAAAGCTGTGGAAAGAGCCGCTGCTGTTGGTGCTTTAGTAACAATGGTGAAAGGTGATGTTGAGGGCCTGCCGGACAGGCAAAGGCTGGAATCGTTTGTTCACGGAAAAAATAGCGAAGATGTAAAGCGATAGGGGAGTTGGATTATAATGAACACATTGCAATCTATTTATGAAAATAAATTGGTGGCCGTTATCCGCGGGGCGAAAGGCGACGAGGTTGTTGACATCGCTAAAGCCTTGAAATCAGGCGGCGTCAACATTCTTGAAATTACAGCTGAAACGCCGGGAGTTATGTCTTTGATTAAACAAGTGTCGTCTGAGCTTGGCGATGAAGTCACCGTTGGAGCAGGAACGGTCCTGGATCCGGAGACGGCGAGAGCAGCGATTATGGCAGGTGCGAAATTTATTTTTTCACCGACCGTAAACGTAGAAACGATTCGAATGGCCAAAAGATACGGTGCGGTCAGCATTCCGGGCGCGATGACTCCGACGGAAATCTTAACAGCCTATGAAAATGGAGCGGATATCATCAAGGTCTTTCCCGCGAATATAATGGGGCCGAAATATTTGAAAGATGTCCATGGGCCGCTTCCGCACATTCCGCTTATGCCGACGGGCGGAGTAAATTTGGACAATATCCAGGAATATTTCCAAAACGGCGCTGTTGCAGCCGGTCTTGGAAGTGCCCTTGTGAATACCAAACAACCTATCAATCCATCCACTCTAAAAGAACTAACAGAAAGAGCGGCGCAATTCAGGGCCAAAACCAGCTGAAATGAGGATTAAAGGAGGTGGCCAGACATGAAAATCACAGATTACAGGTTATATCAGGTGCCCCCGCGCTGGTTGTTTGTGAAAATCGAAACGGACGAAGGGATTTCCGGTTGGGGCGAGCCTATTGTTGAGGGACGTGCCGACACAGTCAAAGCATGTGTCGAGGAACTCATGGATTATTTAATAGGGAAGGATCCGCGGCGCATCGAAGATCATTTTCAGGTCTTGTATCGCGGCGGATTTTACCGTGGCGGTCCCATTTTGATGAGTGCGATTTCAGGAATTGAGCAGGCTTTGTGGGATATAAAGGGGAAATTTTACAATATGCCTGTATACGAAATGCTTGGAGGAGCGGCACGTGACAGGGTTCGTGTTTACTCCTGGATTGGCGGAGACCGGCCGCAGGATGTCGGAGCTGCCGCAAAAGAGAAGGCGGAAGCGGGTTTTACAGCTATTAAGATGAACGGAACAGAAGAGATGAATTATATTGACAGCTATGAGAAGGTTGATGATGCGGTAAATAGAGTAGCCGCGATCCGTGAAGCCGTTGGAAATGATTTCGGAATCGGCATTGATTTTCATGGGCGGGTTCATAAGGCTATGGCGAAAATTCTTGTCAAAGAACTGGAACCTTACAGGCCGATGTTTATTGAAGAACCGGTGTTGCCTGAAAACATTGAAACGCTTCGGGATATTGCTCACCATACAGTAACACCGATTGCAACCGGCGAACGGAATTACACACGCTGGGGGTTTAAACAAATTTTACAGGATGGCTATGTCGATATCATTCAACCGGATTTGTCTCATGCCGGAGGTATTTTCGAAGGGAAGAAGATTGCGGTGATGGCGGAAAGCTTCGATGTTGCTGTGGCTCCTCACGCCCCGCTTGGACCGATTAACCTTGCCGCTTCTTTACAGCTGGATGCTTGTACGCCGAATTGCATTATTCAGGAACAAAGTCTGGGGATTCATTACAACCAGGGCAGTGATCTGTTGGATTATTTGATTGAGCCCAGGGTGTTTCGTTATGAAAATGGGTACGCAGCCATTCCCGAGGGGCCGGGTCTCGGAATCGAGATAAACGAAGACCATGTGAGGAAAGCCTCGGAAAGAGGACACGAATGGAAGAACCCAATCTGGCGAAACGATGACGGAACCGTCGCGGAATGGTAGAATAGGGGTGTGTTGAAAAAGAATTTTGCTTGGATGCTTGTTGAGTTAGAATCGTAGCGGATGGTTTTAAGAGGCAACAAAACCCTTGTCTGGATTCATCTTGAAAACTTGAATGTTTTGGAGGGTGTGCCAACCCATACATAAGTGACCGTTACTTCCAACTCCATCTGTCGTCCAAGCAAATTCTTTATTTCGGATAACCAGAGAAACGGAGGGGTATAATGGCAACATTCGATGAAACATTGGAAAAGTATGCTGAACTCGCGGTCAAAAATGGTGTGAACATTCAAGAAGGCCAAACTTTATTGGTCCATGCACCGATTTCTGCAGTTGAATTTGCGCGCAAGGTTGCGGAAAAGGCTTATAAAGCCGGGGCCAAGCATGTTTATTTCGATTGGGACGATGATATTCTGAAACTGACGAAATTCAAATATGCGCCGGATCAAGCATTTGAAGAAGTCCCGATGTGGAAGGTGAAGGGCCTTGAGGAAATGGCCGCGAACGGGGCGGCGTTTTTGTCCATACGGACACCGGATCCGGATTTGTTAAAGGATATAGATCCGGAGAAAGTTGCAACCGCTAACAAAGCAAGCTCGAAAGCCATGGAAACGTATAAAGAATACAGAATGTCTAATAAAGTAAGCTGGTCGATTGTCACTTTTCCGACGGAAAAATGGGCGAAAAGGGTTTTCCCTGATCTGGATTCGGAAGAGGCTGTAGAAAAGCTGTGGAGCACGATTTTTCAAATGACTCGGGCAGACCGGGAAGATCCGGTCGCGGCATGGGAACAACATCAGAAACAATTGAAGGAGAAAGCCCGTTACCTGAATGAGAAGAATTATAAAAAAATGCATTATCGTGGTCCCGGGACCGACTTAACCATTGAGTTTCCGGAAGGGTATTTTTGGGTCGGCGGTGGAGCGAAAAATCAAACCGGAACCGACTTTATACCCAATATACCTACCGAAGAAGTGTTTACTTTACCTTTGAAAACCGGAGTGAACGGAACCGTAAGGAGCACGAAGCCGTTGAATTACAGCGGGACGCTCATCAATAACTTTTCGTTTACCTTTGAAGAAGGCAGAATCGTCGATTTTCAGGCGGAAGAAGGTTATGACACTTTGAAAAGCCTGATTGAATCCGATGAAGGATCACATTATTTAGGTGAAGTGGCGCTTGTGCCTGATAGTTCACCTATTTCTCAATCCGGGCTGATCTTTTTCAATACTTTGTATGATGAAAATGCCTCTTGCCATCTGGCCATCGGCCGGGCTTATCCGTCCTGTCTGGAAGGCGGCTCCGAGATGAGCAGAGAAGAACAGGAGAGGCATGGTGTCAACAAAAGCCTGGTGCACGTTGATTTCATGATTGGATCTGCAGAGCTTGATATTGACGGAGAAACTCAGGATGGAGAAACAGAACCGGTTTTCCGTATGGGGAACTGGGCCTTTTAATCACGAGCCGTTCGCGTTTCCGCGGGCGGTTCTTTCAGCGTAACCTGTTTTGTTAAAAGGGATGCAAGAAGTGCTCAAATCTATACAGAAGCCGAAATTATGGCTAAAGAATCAATCGTCACATTCTGGTTATGGGGGTAGGAACATGGCAGCATTTGAAGAAAATCTGGAGAAGTATGCGGAATTGGCGGTCAGAAACGCTATTAACGTCCAAAAAGGACAGACAATGGTGATTAGTTCGCCTATTTCTGCAGCAGCGTTTGTCCGGGACATAACCGAAAAGGCTTATAAGGCTGGGGCTAAACATGTTTATGTGGAGTGGAGTGATGATCTCCTCACGCTTGCAAAGTACAAATATGCTCCGGATGAAGCTTTTGAGGAATTTCCGATGTGGAAGGCGAAAGGGATGGAGGAAATGGCTGAAAACGGAGCCGCTTTTCTGTCCATTTATGCACCGAATCCGGACCTATTGAAAGAGATTCATCCTGAGAAAATAGCTACAGCCAATAAAACGGCGTCTCAGGCTCTCAAGAATTTCAGTGCCTATCGAATGTCAGACAAAGTAAGCTGGACGGTTCTTTCCGTTCCGACAAAGCAATGGGCTGAGAAAGTTTTTCCGCAACTGGGAACTGAGGAAGCCGTGAACAAGCTATGGGATACCATATTCGCGATGACCCGGGCTGACAAGGAAGATCCTGTTTCCGCCTGGAATACCCACCAAAATCAATTGAACAAGAAAATTGATTACTTAAATGGGAAAAGTTTCAGTAAGTTGCATTATCACGGACCGGGAACAGATTTAACAATTGAATTGCCGGAAGGCCATATTTGGGTAGGCGGAGGAGCAAAGAATGAAAAGGGAGATTCCTTCATTCCGAACGTGCCGACTGAGGAGGTATTCACGTTGCCCTTAAAGACCGGTGTTAATGGAACGGTAAGCAGTACAAAGCCTCTAAATCATGACGGTAATTTAATTGAGGATTTTTCCCTGACGTTTCAAGATGGGAAAATCGTAGATTTCAAGGCGGAAAAAGGGTATGAGACCTTGAAACAGATAATTGAAACGGATGAAGGATCGCACTTTTTGGGAGAGGCAGCACTGGTCCCGCATGATTCTCCTATTTCCCAATCAGGCCTGATCTTCTACAATACGTTATTTGATGAGAATGCTTCCTGTCATCTTGCGATTGGCAGAGCTTATCCTTGTTTCGAAGATGGAATGAAAATCAGCCAGGAAGAAGCTGAAGAACGGGGAGCTAATAACAGCCTTGTTCACGTTGACTTTATGATGGGGTCAGCAGAGCTTGATATTGACGGAGAAACGAAAGACGGGAAGAAAGACCCGATATTCCGAAAAGGAAATTGGGCATTTTAACTTTATTCGTTGAGGTCTCTTGTTTCTATGACTCAGAGGATCTTTGTTTGACGGAACCCGTCCGCATTGCTGTTTGCGGGCGGGTGTTTTTTGGTAATATAAAAGGGA
>DASVCO010000259.1:0-3202 GCA_036381575.1 Caryophanales bacterium | reverse complement strand
CATAGAGACCTAACGGATAATTGGATGCCTGATGTCCCCCTGCTTCGCCTTCCGCAAAACTTTGCCCCGGAAATAAGGCCATACCCAGTACGATGAATAAACTGCCGTTTTGAACAAGTCTCATTTGCGATTTCCTCTCCTTTTGATGATCAAAACAAGACCGCCGGCCAGCAAAACCGGAATCCCGATCCAAAAACAAATGCTGACCAAATTGTGAAGATACGCGCGAATCGAATTTGGGTTCAACATAACGGTGGCCGACATCGTTAAACAAGACAGGCCGATGACCACAAGGGACACGGCTATGATCCACTCCGCCTTTTTCATCCGCACTCTCCTTCCTGCTGCTAGTCCACACTGCGAAACTCCAATTCAAAACGCGTTCCCTTTCCCCCAACGCTGGTCACCCGGATTGTTCCACCCTGCAGTTCCATCAATTTCTTGGCAATCGCCAGCCCAAGTCCGGTACCGCCATATTCCCGGGAGCGCGATTTCTCCACCCGGTAAAACCGTTCAAAAATATAAGGCAAATCCTGTTCGGGTATGCCAATACCCGTATCCTCGACAACCACTAACACTTTTTGACCTTCCAAGTTACGCAATGAAATGGTGATGGTCCCTTGCTCGGTATAACGGATCGCGTTATCCAGCAAATTCAGAAATATTTGCTCTGTCCGCAGCCCGTCGGCATATACCAGATTTAATTGTTCCTCGCAAATTACACGGATTTCCAGATTTTTTTCTTTTGCCTTCAGGCTAACATTTCTCACGCTGTTTTCCATCGCCTCGGACAAATCGATCCACTCCATCTGGAGATTGATTTTTCCTTCCTCCATTTTGGCGAGTTCGAATACATCCTGAATCAGTTGCTTCAATCGTGCTGATTCCTGAACAATAATATCCAAAATTTGCTCTCTCTCTTCTTCAGATGCGTAAAGACCCTGCTTCAGCACTTTTGCGTACCCTTCCAGATAAGTAACGGGTGTCCGCAGTTCATGTGAAATATTGGCGAAAAATTCGCTTCTCGAATCGCGATACCGCTTCAAGTCCACGGCCAAATCGTTAATGGCCCGCGCCAACGATCCGATTTCGTCTCCCGATGCTGCGTTCACGCGCGCTTCCAAATCTCCCCTGGCAATCCGCCGCGCAGCACGTTCCATTTGAATTAACGGTTCGGATAATTTACGGCTGAGCACGATTGTAAACCCAAGCGCAAGGAAAAAGGCCCCCACTCCCGATAATACAATTAAGTTTGTTATTTTTTTCAGCGACTGATGAATCGCCTCGACCGATGACAACACATAAACGCCGCCATAAAAACGGTCCTCGCTCCGAATTGGATGGGCAGAAACAAGAAACCTTTCTCCCGATACAGGGGCTATTAGTTCTTTCCGAATGCTGTTCCCTTGTGCCAATGCGGCTACTTCTTCTTGCGGCACAAAAGTTCCTTCTTGAACCCAAGAGACACTCGAGCTGGAAACAACCTTTCCTTGTTCATCCGTTATAAAAAGTTTCACCCCGGAAAATTCGGACATCATCCCGACCATATTCACTGTCATCGCATTCGGAGACGTTGCGATGATTTGTGCGAACCGGGTTGACAATTGCCCGATTTCTTCTTGTACTTTGTTATAATAAAAACCGGTAAAAATCTTATGAATGACGAAACCAAGCGGCAGTAAAACGATAACGAATAAAAGTATGATGGTTCCGCCCAGTTTCAATACGATACGATTCAGATTCATCAGCGTCCCTTCGTCCCGTCAAATTTATATCCAATTCCCCACACCGTTTGAATGGGAATGAAGGATAATCCCGCTTTCCTGACCTTTTCTCGGATGTTCTTGACATGCGTATCGACGGTTCGAATATCCCCCAAATATTCGGTCCCCCAGATCCGGTCAAGCAGGTCTTCCCTGGTAAAAACCCGATTCGGATGCTCTGCCAGAAACCGCAGAAGATCAAATTCTTTGGGGGTGCATTCTACGAGTTTGTCTTGAACCCATACTTGTCTGGCTGCCGTATCAATCTTCATATCATGACAGACAATCGTTTCTTCCGACGAGTTCGCGCCCTCCGTAAGACTGGAGCGGCGAAGCAAGGCAAATATTCTTGCGACGAGTTCTTCCGGTTCAAACGGTTTGACCAGGTAGTCGTCCGCCCCCAAATTTAATCCTCGAACCTTATCCTTCGTTTCCGACCGGGCCGTCAACATGATAATCGGCGTTTGTTTTTTCTCCCTGATTTTTTTGCATACTTCCCATCCATCCATTCCCGGCATCATGATGTCAAGAACAATCAGGTCAAATGAATTTTCCCCGGCTAGTTTGATCGCCTCTGTCCCGCTGGCTGCTTCCGTGACCTGAAACCCGTTTCTCGTCAAATAAATTCGCAGCAGATTTCGCATATTCCACTCGTCATCGACGATCAGCAGATGGATTTTTTGCATAATCCTCTCCTCAAATAAAAAAAGCAAAATCGTTATTCTCTAGGTTTTACCACACCCCGGCTTCTTAATTATACAAATGAAATTTGTTGAAACTATGAAGTTGAACACAAAAAATCAACCCAAACTCTTCTGAAAAGTAGAATGGCTCGAGTTGATAAAAACCGTAACTAAGCAATTAGAACCATAAACGCCTGCACACCTCGAGTTCCGTTACGCTTAACAATGTGAGATTAGCCCTTACTGATGGTCCGAACATAAGCTGTAACGTTGCCCAAACAGCAGGACCCTTGCGGATTATTGACTTCACAGCCGCAGCGATTCGCTTGCACATGCTGACGGATATGGTCAATCGGGTGTTCATTTTTTTGAACTGCCTGGATCAGACGTTCTCTTGTCCAACCGAAACAATAGCAAACAGGCACGTCCAAAGCATCGTCCTTCTGATATACCGGTACTTTGAGCGTGTCTTTATCAAAGGAGAGTGAACCGCTAAAATAAACCACTTCACACGATGGATTTGAGCAAAACGCGTAATTCTCTTCGGGCTTGAGGGTTTCCAATGCGGTCGGCTTAAGCAACGACTTCAGGGTAATCAACGGAACTCTTTTGCCCTTTTGGTGACAGACAGGACAACCGTTCTTGGTCGATGACTCGTTAGCTGGAATTTGACAACAACTTGCCATTGGCATCACCCTCCATGAGATTTGAGGCATTATCGTTTTGTCCTTTCCATCCCGCCGTTTCGGCTAAAGT
>DASVCO010000258.1:0-2080 GCA_036381575.1 Caryophanales bacterium | reverse complement strand
ACAATTAAAATCCTTTCTTGCCGAGGGGCACAGTTTTCCCAAAGCAGCTTCTCTCGCCTTTAAAAGCTTCGATAACGGTGAAGGGACAATAGATCTTTCAAAACCGAACAACATCCTTGGATTTCACTACGTCAAAGCGATTGTAGATCAAGGAAGCCCGGTTAAAGCCAGCACCATCCCACGCACCGGCGCCGATTTTCATGATCCTGATCTCGGTGAGCAAAAAATTGCCAGCGCAACAGGCATCCGCAACACGATTGTCGGTGGAAATGAACCACTTGAAAGCATTCGCCGCGTTGTCCCGGATATTACATACCATCTTTTACAGGAATCAAAAGACTCTTACAGTGCCTTTCATAGCTGGGAGAAATTGTTCCCTTACCTGAAATATAAATTGCTCACCTCGCCCTCCCAGGATTTGAGGCAAATTTACGAAGCGGAGGAAGGACTTGAACACCGGCTCCTTCAACAAATCAAACAGGCAAACTCATTTGCCTCCTTTATGGAGCGAGTCAAAACAAAACGTTACACGTGGACACGCCTTCAAAGATTATGTGTACATGTGCTGACAAATACAACCAAAAAAGAAATGGCTTCTGTCCTGAAAAACCCGCAGGCAACCTATATCCGCCTCCTTGGGATGTCAGAACAAGGACAAACTTACCTGAACCATATTAAAAAAAGTCTTGACTTGCCGCTGATTTCTACACTTTCACAGCATGAGGATCCTCTCCTTGAGCTGGATGAACGGGCGGCAAACTGTTATGCGCTCGGCTATCCCGAGGCAGTTCGCACAGATAAACTCCAGGAAGAATACGCCACTCCGCCAGTCCGAAGATCAGGAACACAGGCCGGATACTGAGGTAACACCGGCCTTGATTCCGTTTTCTTCTTATTAGGCTGCATTACTTACTTCTTCATTGCTTCCCTTTTTTGGCTCCAGCTTTTTCAAATAATCCAGAGCATCGCCGAACGTTTTCACCGGAACGATTTTCATGTCGGTGCCGATATCTTTGGCAGCTTCAACAGCGTGATCATAATTGTGGGCTCTGACCGGCGCGAAGAAAATCTCGACATTTTCCTTATCAGCCGCCACAACCTTTTCCTTGATTCCTCCGATAGGGCCGACCCTCCCAATTACTTTATTCGATTTAGGATCCCTTTGGATACTCATCGTTCCAGTGCCGGCAATCTTATAACCTTTTGTCCAGTTTTCCTCTGTAAGCCGGTTGTAGATGCCCAGAGTAAACATCAGGCCAGCTGACGGCCCTCCAATTTGCGCAGTGTCAAAATGGACAGGCGGTTTCACCTTCAACTCAACATTCGGCACCTGGAAAATGCCGACTCCATATTTATCGGGGTTTTCCTTTCTGCTTTTGTTAATCAACCTGTCCGGAAAACGTCCGATAGGGACAGTCACCTGAACTTTCTTTCCGTCTCGCTTAACCGTTAATTGTACGGAATCGCCTTTCCCTTTGCCCTTCATTACTTGCAGCAAATCGTCATGTGTTTTCACCTCATGCCCTTCAGCCGCAATAATCAAATCCCCGAGTTTCAACTTTTTCTCCGCAGGCATGCCGTTTATCAAACGGACAACGATCAAACCTTTATGGTTGATTTTCGGATTCTTTCCCGCCTTTTCATAAGCTACGTATGTTGCCGCAAATTGAGCAGTATTCATCAAGTGAAGCTGATAGATGTGATATTCCTGCTGGGATTCTCCCTTATCAAGAAATTGGTCAAGAGGATATATTTTATGGTATTTCTTGAACTTGGCCCATATGTACTGATAAATGTTCGGTTTGGCTATCAAAGTTACAGTCATGAACATGAATTGGCCGTTTTTGTATTCGTGAGCGCCATCAATTTTTATTGCAGGATCCAAGGGGTGTGCATCCCCGGGCTTCATCACTTCATATGGAAGCCTGTAAAATGCTGAGACGAAAATAAGTGCAACTAAAATCACAATACCTATGTAACCAAACCTCTTTTTTCTGGTTGCCATGGCTTACTCCTTCCACTTTTCGATTGCTGTTTGAATTGCGGGAAGATGCTTTCTTGTCTCTTCCTCACCCATTCT
>DASVCO010000257.1:0-8632 GCA_036381575.1 Caryophanales bacterium | reverse complement strand
ATTTCCAGCCAAATTGACGCAGATAGGATGGATTATCTCCTCCGTGATGCTTATTATACGGGTGTCAGTTACGGCCATTTCGATATTGAGCGGATTTGGCGGGTGATGCGTCCAATTGATGACCAGGTTGTGATCAAGCAAAGCGGCATGCATGCAGTTGAGGACTATATAATGAGCCGCTATCAAATGTACTGGCAGGTATATTTTCATCCTGTTACAAGAAGCGCCGAGGTTATTCTCTGGAAGATTCTCCAACGGGCAAAGGCTCTCTATCACGAAGGATACGCTTTTGTGGAACCGCCAACCCGCATTTTGCCGTTGATCCAGGGCGAGGTTTCGCTGGAAGACTACCTGAAGCTCGATGAGTCGGTCATTCTCTATTATTTCCAGACGTGGCAGGACGAGCATGATGCAGTGTTGCGGGACCTGTGCGGCCGCTTTGTCAATCGCCGTCTGTTCAAATATGTGGAGTTCTCCCCGACAGCAATGGATGATTATTTTCAATTGAAAGAGTCGTTTCGTGAGGCGGAAGTCGACCCTGACTATTACCTTGTGGTAGATTCCTCTTCCGATTTGCCATACGACTTTTATCGGCCAGGAGAGGAAGAAGAACGGCTGCCGATTCATTTGTTGACTTCCGAAGGAGAGCTCCGCGAACTTTCCCGGGAGTCTGACGTGGTCGAAGCCATCTCGGGTAAAAAAAGAACGGATCACAAACTGTACTTTCCGGAAGATATCATCACGGATTTATCAACGCACGCCGAAACAAAGAAAAGGATTATCCGAGTTTTGAGGGGGGAGCCTAATGCTTGAAGACCACGCAAAAGTTATAGCCGTCCTGCAGCAAGCCGGCGAAATTGTCGGCCGCAAGAAACTGCAAAAAATCGTGTTTATTGCACAAAAGTTAAACTACCCTTTCAATGAAAAATATCATTTTCACTTCTATGGCCCCTATTCGGAAGAATTAACGTTACGGATTGAGGAACTTTGCAACCTCGGTTTTCTGAATGAAGTGAAGGAAACGAAAGGCAACTACGACCAGTACCGTTATACATCGACTCCGGAAGGGGAGAAATTTCTGGGCCATTACGATGTGGACATGCCCGGACTTGGTGAATGTATTGCCAATTTAAACGGCCAAAGCGCCCGGTTTCTTGAGCTTGTTTCCACTGTTCTTCATTTTGCAGACCTTGATCGGGTGGAAGTCGAGGAAAAAGTGTTCACCTTAAAGCGGAAACAGCGGTACACAAAAGAAGAAATTGAAAAGGCCTATGCCTATTTTGAGGAGCTGAAGGCCCGGGTTTGAGTTTCGATACAATTAACGGGTGTTTTGAAACAATTAGCTAAGATACCGGATGATATGTAACCTAAACCGCGGATGATTTCGCGGTTTAGGCTTTTATATGAGGCTGAATCCGGTTTATTTTTTGCTGAGAGCCTGTTTGATTTTTTCCACCAGGCTTTTCAGGAATTTTCTCAAGGAGAACTTGGAGGAAGGGGTTTGTTTTTTCGTATATTCCACCATTTGTTCATATTGGCGCAAGATAGACTGGCCGTATCCATTGCCCGGCACGGCCCATTTGCCGTTTAAAGCAACCCAGGTTTTGGCGCTGCCGCGTTCGATGAGTTTGAATCGCGGGTCAACCAACGGATAGCCTTCCGGCAATGGTTCAGTCGAAGAATAGGCGTAAAGATGTTGGATATGCGCCAGCACACCGCTTTGCGGTGTGGGAAAGCTTGCTCCAGAATGTTTCGGGCCAGTTGCCCCCAGCCCGCAATAGTTATTTTGTTCCGGCTCCACAATGCCTGTGAAGCGGAAACTGTTGGTTTCATGCAAGGCCTGGGCGAATGCAATGTCACCGCGAATGCCGTAATGGCGGCCAAATTCTACATAGTATTGCCCTATTCTCGGTGAGTCCGGGTTCAGGTGGCGGGCAAATGCGTCCATTTCATTAGCCTCCAGGCTAAGTTCTCCAAGGATCGTCGTGCGGGAAGCCTTTGTTTCCTCAGGTTCACTTCCGACAGCGATGAACGCCGCGATCCCCATCTTTTCCAGCTCGGCTATTCGTTGTTCAGCATTTTTCCGTTCCCGGAATGCCCCGGCCTGAGCCCGGTAATAGGTTTCATCGGCAATTTTTATTTCATCAATGAAGGCGTCGATTTGTTGTTGTTCAAGGAAGGCAACGCGGTCTTCGGCATTCTCCTTGTTTTTAAATGAACCGGCTATTACCCTGTACAGTGGTTTTTCAGAAGCCGGCAAGTCAAGGGCTTTCGCAAGCCCGTCGGCAATAGCCGAAGCAGCATCTTCTCTATAGCCCGGGTTTGTGATAAGCTGAAGATTTTCTTCATTGTCGATAAACAGCATTTCCAGTAAGATGGCCGACATCCTCGTTTCCCGCAACACATGAAAGTTAGCTCGTTTCTGTCCGCGGTTTTTGATGTTGTATTCGGAAAGTTCCTGAATAATAGTGCGATGAATGCGGTCCTGGGCCTTTTTCGTTTGTTCTGGAACCTGCCCGCTGTATATATAGCTTTCGAATCCGGTGCCTCCTGCGGCATTGTGATGAATTGAGCAGAAGTAATCTGCATTGTGGCGGTTGGCGAAATTCGTACGTTTTTCCAAACTTATGAAATGATCCTTGGTCCGCGTCATTAACACTTTTACACGATAATGACTCAGCAATTTCTGCCGAACCTGAAGGGCCAGTTTTAAATTGAATACCTTTTCTTGGTGCTCCTGATACGTTGCGCCTGGATCTTTCCCGCCGTGTCCGGGATCAATGACTATTGTTTTCATATTGATACACCTCTTTTCACGGGGTATACCATACTCTATGGAATTCGGCTGAAATAGTATAGTCGACAAGCCATATTTGCTAGAAAATGCGCTTTTAACACCATGTAACTTGCCATGATCCTATCAAAAACAGGAAATTCGAAGCAGAACGCCGGGCATGCTTTTCTGATCGTGATGCGATCAGAAGCCCGCATTTGCAGGACTTCGGGAAACAAACATTTGTTGGCCGGGCGGTTTTGATGTAAAATTAACGGCGGTTATAAATTCGAAGCAGGGAGCGTTTTAAAAATGAAAAAAGGGTTCATTAAAATGGCCGATGGCAAGGAATTGGAGTTGGAATTCTTTTCGGAGGATGCCCCCGGAACCGTCGCCAACTTCGAAAAATTGGCAAACGATGGTTTCTACGATGGATTGGCGTTTCACCGTGTGATCCCCGGATTTGTTTCGCAAGGCGGCTGCCCGGTCGGAAACGGAACCGGCGATGCCGGTTATACAATCAAATGCGAGACCGAAGGCAATCCGCACAAACATAAGCAAGGTTCGCTTTCCATGGCCCATGCCGGAAAGGATACGGGAAGCTGCCAGTTCTTTATCGTCCACGAACCGCAACCGCATTTGGACGGTGTCCATACCGTCTTTGGACAGGTGACGGAGGGGATTGAAACTGCGCTGAATATGAAGAATGGTGACAAGATGGCAGAGGTCAAGGTCTGGGACGAAGAGTAAGATAGAGAAAAGACCCGGAAGAGGGACGTTTCTTGATCCAATATGCCCTGGCGTATTTGTGCCTTTCATTCTTTGAAAAATCTGTGGCATCCGCCGGAAGCTTTAGGCCCACATGACGTGGGTCACTCAGACGTTGCCGCAGGAATGCAACCGGAGAGACGGTACACAGTCCTTAGGTTCTTTACTCTCATTTCTAACTTCTCAGTTCTTGTTTCTAGAATAAGATGTAACCAGGGAGGGTCGACAATGCATTTGAAGAGAATACTTTGGGTGGTATTACCCTTCGCAGCGCTAATCGGGACATGGATTGGTTTTGAAGCGGGCGGAGTTTCTTATTCCGGCGGGCGATCAGGACTTCTCATTCTTTTCGCCTTTTGGGCGATTCTGGGAGTTTGTGTATATGTGTCTACTGAGCGGGTGAAAATGAATCGTAAACGTGAGTACAGGTAGGGCCAGGGATGAATCAGCCCGGAGGGATATGGTAGAATAACCATAGCCTGCAAGGGAAAGGAGGCCGTTCCTCGATGGGAAACGAAGAACAAGGAAGCAAGAAGAAAGCCCAGTTCAATATCATCAGCGGAGATTCCACCGGCGGTGACGGCAGCTACGGCGTCGGAGCGATTACTCTGGACAATGTAACTCCGGTCATCGTCGATCCGGAGGCTGGCGAGGCCTACATTGAAATGGAGGCTTTGCATGCCCGCAGTAAGGTGGAAAGGCGGGTGCGGTTCGGCCCGAGCAAGGAAGGGTTGGAAGATGCCCGATTGTATTGGATTGTTTGGGTTGTCACCGAGCGCGGTGAAAAAGGGCCTGAATATGTCGGGATCGGGGCCTGTGAAATAAGGATTTCGCGTGAAGAACGCCGCATTCGTCCCGGTTATAAGTCCATGCCGGAACATGTCAATAATATGGACAAAGCTCTGAAACATAAAGTCATTGTTGAGCAAATGGACGATCGCTCGAAAGGGCTGTTGAAGAAATTCCTGGAGGAAGAGAGACCGGAAATCTGGGAAAACACCGACGAATTTGTCAAGTCTTCTTTCGATTAAAAGTCCGGAACTTTGAACTTTTTATGAACGTTTTTTGAAAGCCTTGTGTCCACCTGAGTTCCGGCGTAAACTGAGGTTAAATGCACATATATTATTAGGACAGCAAGGAGCCCGAGGATTCGTTTCCTCGGGCTCCTTGCATTTTTAAGGGATCCAATCCAGAAATCGCTCCCACAGGCTTTCCTTTTCTTTTTCCTGATGTTGCAGGGGTTGTTTATTCTTCGGTTGGTTGTTGTCTTCGATATGTTTCTTGCAATATTCGGTTGGCTGAGTGCCCTTGACGTAATAGGTAAATCTTCGGTCAGGGCAATCATTTGTTGCCAATTTGCCGGTATGCGGATCGACCCAGACCCCGACAACGCCTTTCGGCGGATCGAACGGATGCTTAGGCTGCCCCTTCAGAGCCTCCTTCATGAAATGGCCCCAAATTTTCTTCGAATAACCTGTATCCGTTACGGGATCAAGTACTTTTCCTTTATCATAGCCAGTCCAGACGCCGGCAGCCAGTTTCGGCGTGAATCCGATCATCCAGCTGTCGGTGGAGGTGGTTCCGGATTTGCCGGCCACCTGGCGATGCAGGTAATCGTTGATGTTACGGCCGGTGACCGTAGTATAATCGTTCAAGCTTTCATCGAACGTACCCGTCATCATATGAGCTAGTGCGAAGGACGTTTGCGGGTCGAAAACCTGCTTTTTGTCCGGTTCATTTTTATAAACAATATTGCCTTGCGGGTCCACGACTTTCGTGATGAATCTTGGCCTGATTCGGTACCCGCCGTTGGCAAACGCGCTGTATCCGCGAACCATGTCCAGGACACTTACCGGCTTTGTGCCAAGCGCCAATGACGGAATTGGGGCCAAGGGTGTTGTGATTCCGGCTTTCTTTGCCGTTTCCACCAGTTTTTCGGGGCCGATGAACATGTTCGTTTTCACAGCAAAGATGTTGTCCGATAATGCCAAAGCCTGCATGAGTGTGATGAAGTCGTAAGCGTAATAGTCGCCGAAATTGTGTGGAGAATAGGTGGACTCTCCGTTGTTATAACGAAATACTGCCGGCGCGCTGAGCAATTTCGATGAGGGCGTGTACCCATTTTTTAACGCGGCATAGTAAAGGAACGGCTTGAATGATGACCCCGGCTGCCGTTTTGCCTGAACTGCACGGTTATAAGGGCTTTCCTCGAAATCCCTTCCCCCGACAAGCGCTTTAACGTTGCCGTTTTGCGGATTCATCGCCACCATTGCGACTTGAATATTTGAACGGTCGGGAATGTATTTCGCTGCTTTGGCTTCAGCAGCTTTTTGTAATTTCGGATCTAATGTTGTATATACACGCAATCCGCCTGAGCGAATCATCTGCGGTTTGATATGAAGTTTTGTTTTTAATATTTTCTCAACAGTTTTCTGGAAATAGGGCGCCAGGTTCGGCGGTTCGATTTCATTATGGTTATGGATGAAATCAAGTGGTTGTTTCGCTGCCCCCGTTGCTTGCTGTTTCGAAATATAGCCGGCGTTCACCATGGCTTGCAAAACGGTTTTCTGCCGTTCTTGCGCATTCTCCATATTATAATATGGAGAATAATATCGTGGCCCGTTTGGAATTCCCGCAAGCATGCTGGCTTCCGCCAGTGTCAGGTCCTTCGCGTCCTTCCCGAAGAAATATTTAGATGCCGCTTCAATCCCATAGGAACTGTGCCCGTAATAAATCGTATTTAAATAGCCTTCCAGAATTGTATCCTTCGTATAATTGACTTCGAGACGGATGGTATATAAGGCTTCCCTGATTTTTCGCAGCCACGTCTTGTCCTGTGTCAGATACAGGTTACGTGCATACTGCATTGTTATGGTGCTCGCGCCTTCTGCCTTTGACAGCGTCAGGATATCTTGAATAGCCGCGGCGGTAATCCGACGAAAGTCAAAGCCGAAATGTTCATAGAACCGTTTGTCTTCAATGGCGATCGTCGCATGGATGAGCGGTTCAGAGATTTCATTCAGTGGTACCCAGTAGCGGTTTTGACCGCCGTGCTTCGTTTGTCCGATGATCGAGCCGTCATTGGCGTAGAAGATGGTTGTCTGCGGGACACGCAGGGGCGGCGGTCCTTCAACCTTGGCGTATACATAGAGGCCTATCGCTCCTGCAGCAGCCAGCGACACAAGGAAAAAGCCGAGAAACAACGCCAGTTTAATACACGTCCATGTCCGCTTCAGCCGTTTGTTTGCCACGACCTCCATTTTCCACACCCCCCGTATTTTGATAACTTCCAACAGTATGGGGGGAAATTGCGGAATTTAAACGTCCAGGCTCTGAATGGACTTTCAGGTTACAGTTTTATTACAGCTGTAACTGTTTGAATTGTGACGAAAGTACCAAATTAAATGTTCAATCAGACAAAACTCATGCGAAATTTGTCATGGAATGAAACCGAATTGAAAGGAAATTGTAATACGAAAGACCCAAAAAATGACGAAGAACATGATATGATACAAACTATGGTATAAATCTATCGAAACATGACATGTTTTGTTTTTTATTATTTTTTTTTGCGGTTGCTTGCAAAAGTTTTGGATCCTGTAGCTTTCCGGGCAGAAGAAAGATATACATAGAATTTGGAGATACTCGGTTGTGCTCCGTTTGAACTTTTGAAATCTACTTCCCGCTTAAAAACGTTTGAAATAGAGAACCTATCAGGAAAGGGAGATCGTGTTGGCTATATCTCGTAAATTACTAGTGTCTGTCCTCGGGTTATCGCTTGTCTTACCCGTTATCGGCATCCATCCTGCTTCAGCGGATACGACAAAGCTTGAGGATCTCGAAAGCCAGTTAAATCAAATTGAAAAGAAGAAAGCAGAAACAGTTGAAAAGGTTAATCAACTTGCGGAAAATATTACAGATACAACAGAAAAGATAGAGGCCAAGCAATCCAAGATAGAAGAAACACAGAATCAGGTCGATGAACTGAAAAAGAATATCATGGAAACGCAAAAGCGGATTAACCGCCGGGAAGATTTGTTGAAGTCCCGTGTTCAGGTTATGTATAAAAACGGCGGAGCCGTTAACTATCTTCAAGTATTGCTTGGGTCCCAGACTTTCAGCGACTTTCTTGATCGTGTGTTTGCCTTGAACCTGATTATGGAACAGGATAAAAGGCTGTTGATAGAGCAAAAAAGGGACAAGGAAAAGCTGAAAGAGGATAAAGAGGAAATCAAAAAAACCTTGAAAAATCTTCAGAGCCAGTTGGAGGACATAGAAGATTTGAAGGGCCAGCTGGAGAATCAGAGGCAGCAAGCCTTGAATCTCGTAGAGGATTTAGAGGCGCAAGGCAGTGAGGTCAAGGACAGCATTGCGGAAGCCAAGAAAAAGATCGCGGAAGCCCGTGCCAGAAAGGAACGTGAAAGAAGAGAGGCGGCTGCGGCCAGGGAGAGCCGATCGAGTCATCACAGTGGATCCTCTAATAGCTCATCGGTTCCGAGCGGAGGATCGGCATCAGGGTCAGTTCAAGACCTCGTTCAAGCGGCCAGAGGGTATATAGGAAATTCCGTTTATGTCTTTGGCGGAGGTCGAAACCAGGCAGATATTCGAAACGGAGTTTTTGACTGTTCTTCCTTTGTCCACTGGGCCTACGCCCAAATTGGCGTGTACGTCGGGTCGTCCACTTCCGTCTTGAGCCATCAGGGAGTGAGAGTGAGCCTGTCGGAAATACAGCCGGGAGATATGGTGTTTTTCAATACCTATAAGACGAACGGGCATGTCGGCATTTACATTGGCAATGGCAAATTTATCGGCTGCCAGTCAAGTTCCGGCGTTTCCATTGAAAGTTTGAATGCTTCTTATTGGCGGAATCACTTTACCGGCCATGTAAGAAGAGTCATGTAAAACGATAACCCACAAGCATCCGGGGATTAGAAATCTCCCGGGTGCTTGTTTTATGGTGCGCCCGGCATGGGCTATAACTTGGTGGTGAAAGTCCACTACAGGCTTGGCAGTAGGAACTGTTAGCCAATGGCAAGGGTGTCCATCGTGAGGTGGAATCTGAAGGAAGCCGAAGGCAAAATCCTGAACCGA
>DASVCO010000256.1:0-12098 GCA_036381575.1 Caryophanales bacterium | reverse complement strand
GCAATTACTGGGCCAGGAGCATCCCTCGGGCCGGCTTGATTTACCACTTGGGCTTCAGGCCATTCGCTCTTACGGCCACCTTGTTTTTACATATAAGAAAGAAGAAAACGGAAATGGTGGATATCAACATATATTTGAGGTTCCCGGGGAAATCCATATCCCCGTCGGTACAATTGTTGCAGAATTTGCCAATGAATATCAAGAACATCCCGATGATCATGATGGCTTTGTGTGTGATCCCGATCTTATCAGCCTTCCGCTCATTGTTCGCACGAAGCGGGCAGGAGATCGTCTGTCACTAAAAGGAATGAAAGGGTCGAAAAAGGTAAAAGCTATTTTTATCGATGAGAAAATCCGGCGTGATTTACGGAATAAATGGCCCCTTGTGACAGATTCGGAAGGGACAGTGCTGTGGGTGCCAGGTCTAAAGCATTCCAGTGTAGGCCAGCCTTCAGTTGAGACAAAGCAAAGGATCGTATTACGCTTTCGCCGGTCGGGAAACATTTGGGAGGAAGTTAAACAGTGAGAGAAGATCTCGAAGAGATTCTGATTACGCAAGAAGAGATCGAAGAGAAGACGCAGGAGTTGGGAGCGGAACTTTCTAAGGAATATAATGGGAATTTCCCGCTTATTATCGGTGTTCTGAAAGGGGCCATGCCATTCATGGCCGATCTCATCAGAAAGATGCCGATCCATCTGGAAATTGACTTCATGGATGTTTCAAGCTATGGAAATTCGACTGTTTCCTCCGGTGAAGTCAAGATCATTAAGGATCTTGATACATCTGTAGAAGGCCGCGATGTCTTAATTGTAGAGGACATCATCGACAGCGGATTAACCTTAAGCTATCTTGTCGAGCTGTTTCGTTACAGGAAAGCCCGATCGATCAAAATCGTTACGATGTTGGATAAACCAACAGGGCGGAAGGTGGATTTGGCTCCCGACCTAATTGGATTTACGGTTCCTGACGCATTCGTGGTCGGCTACGGGCTTGATTATGCCGAACAGTATCGCAATCTTCCGTGTATCGGGATTCTAAAACCCGAGATTTATAAATAATATTTGTTGTGGACGTTTCCTTTTGTGTGATACGATATACTATGGTTCTTTTGCTCGTGGGAGGAGGTAAGGGATGAATCGCATCTTTCGAAATACCATTTTTTATTTACTTATATTTTTGGTGATTATCGGGGTTGTCAGCTTCTTTAACAGTCCCAACCAAAACACAACTGAAATGTCGTACGATGTATTTAAACAACACCTGCAGGCAGGGGACGTGGCTTCGGTCACATTTCAGCCCGACGGCGGGGTTTATAAAATACGGGGTAAGCTGGACGATTATGGGGAGAATGAGTTTTTTATCACCCATACGCTTCCAATTGATAAAGAGTTAAGCGAAATCACTACGAAATATAAAAAATTGGGAATAGAGGTTAACCCAAGAGAAGAAACGAGCGGATGGGTCACTTTTTTTGTGCAGATTATTCCGTTCGCGATTATCTTTATTTTGTTTTTCTTCCTGTTGAATCAGATGCAGGGCGGCGGAAGCCGGGTAATGAATTTCGGGAAGAGCAAAGCGAAGCTTTACAGTGAGGAAAAGAAGAAGGTTACCTTCAAGGATGTTGCGGGAGCCGATGAAGAGAAGCAGGAGCTTGTCGAGGTTGTTGAGTTTCTGAAGGATCCGCGCAAGTTTTCCCAGTTGGGTGCAAGAATCCCGAAGGGGGTATTGCTTGTCGGGCCTCCGGGAACCGGTAAGACTTTGCTTGCAAGGGCTGTAGCCGGTGAAGCCGGTGTACCGTTTTTCTCCATCAGTGGTTCTGACTTTGTGGAAATGTTTGTCGGGGTCGGCGCATCCCGTGTTCGCGATTTGTTTGAAAATGCCAAGAAAAATGCTCCTTGTATCATCTTCATTGATGAAATCGATGCTGTCGGACGCCAACGCGGCGCAGGACTTGGCGGCGGCCATGATGAGCGTGAGCAGACCTTGAACCAATTGCTTGTGGAAATGGACGGTTTCGGGGTGAACGAAGGCATCATTATTATTGCAGCAACAAACCGCCCGGATATTCTGGACCCGGCATTGTTGCGTCCAGGCCGTTTCGACCGCCAGATTCCGGTCCATCGTCCGGATCAGAAAGGCCGGAGAGACATTCTGAAGGTTCATGCCCGCAACAAACCATTTGGCGAGCAGGTCGATATTCCGACGATCGCGAAATTGACGCCCGGCTTTACAGGGGCGGACCTGGAAAACTTGCTGAATGAAGCGGCACTTGTTGCAGCACGCTTTAATAAGAAGAAAATTGAAATGGAAGATATCAACGAGGCAATTGAACGTGTTATTGCCGGCCCGCAAAAGAAAGGGCGCGTGATTTCCAAGAAGGAAAGAGACATCGTCGCCTGGCACGAGTCAGGCCACGCCGCAATCGGCATGGTGTTGGATTCAGCCGAATCGGTGCACAAGGTTACTGTCATTCCACGCGGTCAGGCAGGCGGTTATACGGTTCCATTGCCGAAGGAAGATCGTTTCTTCATGACGGAACCGGAGTTGCTTGAGAAGATTGTTGGTTTGCTTGGCGGCCGTGTAGCTGAGGAACTCGCATTCGGCGAGGTTTCCACCGGTGCGTCGAATGACTTCCAACGAGCGACCGGGATGGCACGGCGAATGGTCACTGAGTTTGGCATGAGCAAGAAGCTCGGCCCAATGCAGTTCGGTGAGAACCAGAGCAGCCAGGTATTCCTGGGACGGGATATCCAAAACGATCAGAACTACAGTGATGCGATTGCTTATGAAATCGACCAGGAAACCCAGCGCATCATCAAGGAATCCTATGAACGCTGTAAAAATATCCTGACGGAAAACCGGGATAAGCTCGATTTGATGGCGGAAACTTTGCTTGAAGTTGAAACGCTTGATAATGAGCAGATCCGTTCGTTATGGGATACCGGAAAGCTTCCGGAAGGGTCCTCTGGCACTGCGCGCAAAGAGGAAAGTAACAACGAAGCAAGCAAAGATGTGAAAGTAAATATTCATTCAAAAAAAGAAAATGAAGAAGACGAAAAAGAATAAAAGCCATTAAAAGGATGTCTCTTCAAAGAGGCATCCTCCTTCTTTTTATCGGCGCTACACCGACCTATATCTTGGCGCGACAAGAATTTGAGTGTTGTTTAGCGGGTTTGTACACAACTTTTTCATTTCGGGGATTGGGGCAAGGATAAATGATTTTTGTTTTTGATGTGGGCAATACGAATATCGTTTGCGGGATCTATGAAGAGAACACGTTGAAGCACCACTGGAGAATCAGCACCAGTACTTCTAAGACGGAAGATGAGTATGCGATGCTTGTAAGGTCGTTATTTGATCATGCTGGTATCGCCTTCGGCGATATCTCCGGAATTGTGATATCCTCTGTCGTGCCATCGATTATGTTTTCTTTGGAACGAATGTGCAGGAAATATTTCAATCAAAGCCCGATGGTTATTGGCCCTGGCGTCAAAACGGGGCTGGATATCAAGACCGATAATCCTAAGGAAATCGGGGCGGACCGGATTGTCAATGCGGTTGCGGCTATTCATTTATTTGGCGAGCCGCTTGTCATTGTGGATTTCGGCACGGCCACAACGTATTGTTATATTAATGAAAAGAGACAATATGCGGGGGGAGCAATTGCTCCCGGCATTAATATATCTACGGAAGCCTTGATTGCTCATGCTTCTAAATTGCCTCGAATAGAGATTGCCCGCCCGAAAGCAGTGGTCGGCAAAAATACTGTAAGCGCGATGCAATCCGGTGTGTTTTACGGGTATGTTGGGCAGGTAGAAGGCATTGTATCCAGAATGAAGGCTCAGGCGAAGGAAAAGCCTACGGTTGTTGCAACAGGGGGATTGGCTCCTCTGATTGCAGATGAGGCTGCGGTTATAGACCGGGTTGAACCTTTCTTAACGTTGAAGGGGCTGCAACTCATCTATTTGCGTAATAAAGAGGAAAGGAGGTAGAGAGAATGGAGGATTATTTGGTGAAAGCCACTGCTTTTGACGGGCAGGTCAGGGCGTATGCGGCCAGAACAACTAATACAGTAGCAGAGGCTCAACGCCGGCATGATACATGGGCAACAGCATCAGCCGCATTAGGGCGGACTATTACGGGTGCCGTGATGACCGGAGCCATGTTGAAAGGCAACGACAAGTTGACGGTGAAGGTTGAAGGCGGCGGCCCCATTGGCGCTATTATTGCCGATGCCGATGGGAAAGGTGAAGTGAGGGGCTACGTGGGGAATCCCCACGTTGACTTTGATTTGAATGAAAGTGGAAAATTGGACGTTGCTCGTGCTGTCGGGACTAACGGTACTCTGTCTGTTGTTAAGGATCTCGGGATGCGTGAACATTTTACAGGACAAGTGCCGCTTATTTCCGGGGAAATCGGCGAGGATTTCGCTTATTATTTTGTTTCATCCGAGCAAGTCCCTTCTTCGGTGGGTGTTGGGGTTCTGGTCAATCCCGATCATACCATTCTTGCGGCGGGCGGGGTTATCGTACAAATGATGCCAGGCGCTGCAGAAATAACCGCAAAACGGATTGAAAAGGCGATCGAGAAAGTCGAGCCGATATCGAAATTGATTGAATCGGGACTGACACCTGAAGAGATCTTGAATGAGTGGCTTGGCCGGGATAACATCAAAATTCTGGATCGAATGGACCTTCAGTTTGAATGCAACTGTTCCAAGGAACGAATCGCCAACGGGATCATCAGTCTCGGGCAAGAAGAAATTGAGTCAATGATTGAAGAGGATGGCCAGGCGGAAGCGACCTGTCACTTTTGCCGTTCGGTCTACCATTTTGATCGAGATGAGCTTAAGGCCTTGAAAGAAGAAAGTCGGCCCAGTTCTTAAGAAAATGATGAAGTGTTTCGCCGCTTCATGTAAAATAGACTCAATCAAAGTTGTAGGCTTGAGGGTGTGGGTATGGGTATGGTAAACAAAAGAAGGTTTCCCCTGGCTCGAAAGAGGCCTTTTTCCAAAGAGCAGTGGTTTGAAACATACAGGAACATGTCGAGTGCGCAGCCATACCATACTTTATTGGAAAGCGTGTCCGGCGGGCGTTATTCAGTTATAGGTGTGAGGCCTGAGGCGGTCATTGAGGCCAAGGGGCAGCAGTTTTCCGTAACAGTGGAGGAAAAGCGGTTTGTCGAATACGGGGATCCTCTCGAATTAATGCGCAAATGGATGAAACTATTCGAGTCCACGTATGTCAAAGAGTATCCTGACTTTCAGGGCGGGGCAATCGGTTTTATGGCGTATGATCTTATTCGCGGCATTGAACGTCTCCCGATTCAGGCTGCTGATGATCTCATGATGCCTGATTTGTGTTTTCTTGTTTTGAAAGATGTGTATATTTTCGATAACAGGGAGAACATGTTGTGGCTGATTACTCAATGTGAAAGCGGGAATAAACGGGCGGCTGAAAACAGATTGGATTTAATGGAGGCGGACCTGAATTTCGGAGACACCGCAGGGACAGATCAGTTCAAAGCGTCCTTTTCGGAGGGTGAAGTTGGGTCATCAATGAACCGGGACCAGTTTGTCGAAGCGGCCGAGAAGGCTAAGTGTTATATCGCACAAGGTGACGTTTTTCAGGTGAATCTTTCTTTACGGCAATCACGGCCTTTGCGGACGGCTCCGTTTCATATTTATGAAAAACTTCGCCAATTGAATCCCTCGCCGTATATGGGATATCTCCATTACCCGAATTTCCAAATTGTCAGCGGTTCTCCGGAGCTTCTTGTAAGGAAAAAGGGAAGAAGCGTGGAAACCCGCCCCATCGCCGGAACCCGTTCTCGCGGGAAGACAGAAACAGAAGACTTGCAGCTTGAGGAGACATTGCTGACCAACCAAAAGGAACGGGCAGAGCACGCAATGCTAGTTGACCTTGAACGCAATGATCTTGGCCGAATCAGTGAATATGGTTCCGTGACGGTGGACGAGTTAATGACCATTGAAAAATATTCGCATGTCATGCATATTGTCTCGAATGTAAAAGGCCGTCTCGCCGAGGAACTCGACGCATATGATGTGATTCCGGCTGTATTTCCGGGAGGAACCATTACCGGGGCACCGAAAGTCCGGACAATGGAGATTATTGAGGAGCTTGAACCGACTAGACGCGGGGTGTATACAGGGTCCATCGGATGGATTGGTTTCTCCGGGGACATGGAATTGAATATCGCCATCCGGACAATGGTGGCCAAGGATGGACGTTCCTATGTCCAGGCGGGTGCAGGAATCGTGGCCGATTCTGATCCGCAGGCGGAATATAAAGAAGCTTTGAAGAAGGCGAAAGCGCTCTGGCGCGCAAAAGAGTTAAGCGAAGAAGAAATTAAGAAAAAAGTTGAGATGAGCTGAGGAGGAGAACAAATGATTTTCATGATCGACAACTATGATTCGTTTACGTACAACCTGGTGCAATATTTGGGAGAAATGGGCGAGGAATTGATTGTTCGCCGCAACGATGAGGTTACAATTGATGAAATTGCCGAAATGCAGCCGGAGTGCCTGATGATTTCGCCTGGTCCATGTACACCGGACGAAGCCGGCATCAGCCTTGAAGCGGTTCGCCGATTTGCAGGGGAATTGCCGATTTTCGGAGTTTGCCTGGGACATCAGACGATAGCCCAGGCTTTTGGCTCACGGATTGTCCGTGCCGGAAAGCTTATGCACGGCAAGACATCAGATATCCATCATGATGGCAAAACGGTTTTCCGGGGAATGGTCTCTCCCTTTACAGCTACAAGGTATCATTCACTGATTGTAGAGCGCGAATCTCTTTCTTCGGAATTTGAGGTTTCCGCCTGGACGGATGACGGGGAAATTATGGGCATCCGCCATAAACACTTCCAAATGGAAGGGGTCCAGTTCCATCCGGAATCCATTTTAACCGTGAACGGCAAACAACTTTTGAAGAATTTCCTTGATACTCATCGAGAAGACTCATGTTTATCTATTTAAACGGGAGCATTGTTGATCAAAAGGATGCAGCGATATCGCCCTTCGACCACGGTTTTATGTACGGAATGGGCGTCTTCGAAACCTTTCGGACTTATGAAGGGCACCCCTTTTTGTTTGACGATCATCTTGAGCGGCTCCGGGATGGTTTGCAGGAGATGGGCATCGAATGGCGGAAAACCCGTCAGTCCTTACTCGAGGCGTTGGCTGATATTTTGGCGAAAAACGGTTTAAGGGATGCTTCTATCCGTTTCAACGTGTCTGCCGGTACCGCGGCAGATATTCCACAAGCCGAAGTTTACCGAAATCCGATGACGATTTTATATGTAAGGCAGCTGCCGGCAAATCCCCCTAAGTCTAAGGCCGTCAAGATTTTAAATACCAGGCGGAATACTCCTGAAGGTGAGTTTCGCCTGAAATCCCATCATTTTTTTAATAACATATTGGGCAAACGGGAAGCCGGATCGGATTCGGGCCTTGAGGGTGTCTTTCTGACTGAGAAAGGTCATCTGGCTGAAGGGGTCACATCAAACATTTTCTGGGTGAAAAACGAAGTGGTCTATACACCGTCGATTGATACCGGGATTTTGAACGGAATTACAAGGCAATTTGTACTTGCCCTTTGCAGGGAAAATAATGTTTCCATTGAAACAGGGAAGTTCAAACTGGACGAACTTTATAATTGTGATGAGGCATTTATTACGAATTCCGGCCAGGAAATTGTCCCGCTCTATCGTGTGAATCATGAATATTTGCCGTCGCAGGAAGGAAAAGTGACACAGCAGCTGAAACAGTGGTATCATACTTATCGAAATCATTTATGGAGCCGGAGAGAAATTGGCCGAAAGGGTGCACGATGATGGCGGAACATCTATTGAAGCTGCAAGGCGGTAAGCATGTGATTGACCTGAATGAAAAGACATGGATAATGGGAATTCTGAACGTCACGCCTGATTCCTTTTCTGACGGCGGCCAGTTTACAGATATAGAAAAAGCAGTCGAACATGCAAAAAAGATGGAAGCGGATGGTGCCGACTTTATTGATATTGGCGGGGAATCCACCCGACCTGGCTATACACCTGTATCTGTTCAGGAAGAATTGGATCGTGTTCTGCCGATGATTCGGGAGATAGCCGCGAAAGTTGATCTGCCGATTTCCATCGATACTTATAAAGCCGAGACGGCGCGGCAGGCACTGGAAGCCGGAGCCTCAATTATCAACGATGTATGGGGAGCGAAAGCTGATCCCCGGATGGCTGCGGTAGCCGCGGAATATGATGTTCCGATTATTTTAATGCACAATCGCCATAATACGAATTACAGAGATTTAATGGCTGATATGATTGCCGATTTAAAGGAAAGTGTTGAAATTGTCCGCCGTGCCGGGGTGAAGGAGGAGAACATTATCCTGGATCCCGGAATCGGCTTTGCCAAAACCTATGAACAAAACCTTGAAGCCATGGACCGGCTTGAAGAACTGACTGAGTTGGGTTATCCGGTATTGCTGGGTACGTCGCGAAAATCTATTGTGTCGCAAACCCTTCATTTGCCCAAGGAAGAACGTGTTGAAGGAACCGGTGCAACGGTGTGCCTGGGCATTGAGAAAGGATGCCATATTGTCCGTGTTCACGATGTATTGCCGATTAAGCGGATGACGACAATGATGGATGCGATGTTGAAACGAATGCCTGCTCCGTTGTAAGCTTACGGAAAAAGGGAGCGGAAACGTGATGGATAAAGTTTACTTAAACCGAATGGCTTTTTACGGGTATCATGGTGTTTTTCCCGAGGAGAACAAGCTTGGCCAACGTTTCCTGGTTGATCTTACGTTGGAGGGCAATTTGCAGCCGGCCAGCCAATCGGATGATATTAACAAGACCGTCGATTACGGGAAGGCCTATGAATTGGTACGAAAGGTTGTCGAGGGTGAGGAGAGGAAGTTGGTTGAAACCGTAACAGAGCAGATTGCCGAGGAGGTATTTCGGGAGTTTTCGGTAATTGAACGCTGTACCGTGAAGGTAATCAAGCCTGATCCCCCGATTCCGGGCCATTATGATTCTGTAGCAGTTGAAATGACAAGGGAACGCCAATGACGGAGAAGGTTTATATTGCACTTGGCGCAAATGTAGGGGATCGGGTGAAGGCTTTGCACCAGGCGCTCTTATTGCTGGATGAACACCCTGAGATCGATGTGAACAGGCTTTCTTCAGTTTATGAGACGGATCCGGTCGGGTATACGGATCAGCCCAATTTTTTAAACATGGCGGCTGAGGTTACCACGACGCTCTCCCCTTTCAATTTTTTTCAAATAACCTCAACTGTTGAAACGAGGCTTGGCAGGGAACGGACAGTCCGCTGGGGGCCCCGGAGAATAGATCTCGACATTTTACTATACGATAACGTCAATATCGAAACAGATCTTTTGCAAATTCCGCATCCTCGTATGTTTGAACGGGCTTTTGTTCTGGTACCGCTGGCGGAAATCAACTCTGAACTTTCCATTCCGGGAAGAGAAATGACAATTGCCGATTACATCAAACAAATTTCAGATAAAGAAGGTGTCCGATTATGGAGGCAGAACAATGGGGAAGGAAAATTCGCGCTTTTCGAAAGCTGAAGGGATATACTCAGGAGTCGCTTGCCGAGGAGATGAGCGTTTCGGTTTCCGTGATCGGGGAAATTGAACGCGGGAACCGGTATCCGTCAGAAAAGGTCCTTGCGGATGTTGCGGATATATTGAATATTACAGTGGAAGATTTAACTCCCAATGAAGAGGAAAAGAACGCTTAAGAAGGGTGTCACTACATGTGTAAATCGGGCCGATTCAATTGAAGAATCGTGTTGGGCTGGCACCGATGGCTGGAGTGTGTAACCCGCGTTTCGCCTGATTGCCAGGAATTCGGTGCGGGACTGGTATGCGTTAACGACAAGGCGATTTTGTTTAAGAATGACAAGACGATGAAGATGCTCTATGTGGACGAGCGGGAAACGCTTGTCCGTTCCGCAGAATAAGGTGTCTGAAGAATTACCGATGGGTCGGGCACTGGCAAGAAAGAAAACCGGTGACATTGGGAAGGTTGAGGGCCCGGGCGGTTGGCTTACCTATGAAGTTGCAGCTGTTGAATAGCGAAGTCAGTGAAGGTCTGATTCTATTTAACGAGTCTGTTTTAATGAAAAATAAGAGGAGTGGTGGTATGAGTCAAGAACTTGATGTCAACGATCTCATGCTTGCGCGCAGAGAAAAGTTGAATCATTTGCGGGAAGAAGGAATTGATCCGTTCGGCGGCCGTTTTGACCGTACTCATGATGCCAAGGAGATGAACGGGCAATTTAGTGATTTCAGTAAAGAAGAATTAGGCGAAAAAGAAATTCCGGTATCTTTGGCGGGAAGGATTATGACAAAGCGCGGCAAAGGAAAGGCCGGTTTCAGCCATATTCAGGATTTGACCGGGCAAGTTCAAATATATGTCCGGAAAGATGCGGTCGGAGAAGACCAATATGAATTGTTTACGCAGAGTGATATTGGTGACATTGTCGGGGTGTCGGGTGTGGCATTTAAGACAAAAGTCGGCGAACTTTCGGTGAAGGTGAACGATTTTAAATTGCTTTCCAAGTCCATGCGCCCTTTGCCTGATAAATATCACGGTTTACAAGACGTGGAGCAGCGTTATCGCCAGCGTTATCTCGACTTGATCATGAACCCGAATGTTAAAGGCACATTCGTCACCAGAAGTAAAATTTTGCAATCCATGCGTCGTTATCTTGACTCGCAAGGCTTCCTTGAGGTCGAAACGCCGACGATGCATTCAATTCCCGGAGGTGCTGCAGCCCGTCCTTTTATTACCCATCACAATGCACTTGGGATTGAGCTTTACATGCGAATTGCGATCGAGTTGCATTTGAAAAGATTGATTGTCGGCGGATTGGAAAAGGTTTATGAGGTCGGCCGTGTTTTCCGGAACGAAGGTATTTCCACTCGCCACAACCCGGAATTTACAATGCTTGAATTGTATGAGGCTTACGCTGATTTTCAGGATATTATGGAACTTGTGGAGCAGCTGATTGCCAGTATTGCTGAAGATGTATTAGGAACGACCTCGGTTAAATACGGTGAGCATACTGTGGATCTGGCACCGCGTTGGACGCGCCTTCATATGGTGGACGCGATTAAGAAGGAAACCGGTGTGGATTTTTGGAAGGAAATGTCCGACGAAGAAGCAAGAAGTTTGGCCGGGGAACATGGGGTTGAGATTAAACCCTCAATGACTTTCGGGCATATTGTAAATGAATTTTTCGAGCAGTTGATTGAACATACCTTGATTCAGCCTACATTTATTTATGGGCACCCGGTGGAGATTTCTCCTCTTGCCAAGAAAAATGAAGATGATCCACGTTATACCGATCGTTTTGAGTTGTTTATTGTAGGGCGTGAACATGCCAACGCATTCTCGGAGTTGAATGACCCGATTGATCAGCGCGAGCGTTTTGAAGCCCAGGTTCGTGAACGTTCTGAAGGTAATGATGAAGCACACATGATGGATGAAGATTTTCTTGAGGCGCTTGAATACGGAATGCCGCCTACCGGTGGACTGGGCATCGGTATCGATAGACTTGTAATGCTATTAACAAATTCCCCCTCCATTCGCGATGTTTTATTGTTTCCGCAAATGAGGCCGCAAGCTTAATGCGGCTGTGCTGTAACGAGGCTCTGCCCGCCGGATTTTTCTCGGTGGGTTTGTTTCCTCTATTTGGAGGTTGCGAGTTCATTTAAAAGATGTTATATTAATTTCTGTCGCCGGAAAAGCAGGCGAATGATCGATTTAAAGGTTGAAAAAAGTTGAAGAAAAATGTTGACTTTCATTTTCAGCCATGGTATATTAGTAAAGTCGCCGTTAGCGGCGAAGGGAATTGATGAAGGTTGTCATTATTCATGTGACACCGTCGGATTTGTTCCTTTTAACTGAAGGAAACGCACCTTGAAAACTGAACAAAAAGCCAAGCGTGACGAGGGAACTCGTTATTCCAAAGAGACCTGAAGGTCATTTGGAAAAACCCTGAAAGAATCAAAAAGCAGTTAGGAAACAACTTTTTACGGAGAGTTTG
>DASVCO010000255.1:0-9054 GCA_036381575.1 Caryophanales bacterium | reverse complement strand
CCAATTATCTGCTAGATTTGTGCAATTATTTTGGTTTTCGTGCAATTAATCATGACTTTCGTGCAATTCCGAGACAATTTTCAAATATGAACCTTGTTTCGAGCATTGAATTTAACAATAACAGCCGAAATGATGCTATTTTTGTTCGGAATGGGATGAAAAATGATCATAAAATGGCCTGAACAGTTAAGTGTAAGGGAGAGAAGCGAATATGCCGGAATTACCTGAGGTGGAAACGGTCAAAAAAACATTGCAACAGCTCGTGATCGGCAAGAAGATTGCCGATGTCACGGTTTTGTGGCCAAGGATTGTGAAACGTCCCGACGATGTAGAGGAATTCCGCATTTGTCTTTCGGGCCAGACGATTCATGATGTCGGCCGTAGGGGGAAGTTTCTGAAATTCATTTTGGATGACGATGTTTTGGTGTCCCATTTGCGGATGGAAGGGCGATATACGCTAAGCGAGCATGGTGAGCCTTCTGATAAACATACGCATGTTATTTTTACTTTTACAGATAAGACTGAGCTTCGTTACCGTGATGTACGCAAATTCGGTACCATGCATGTGTTTGCAAAGGGAGAGGAAGAGAGTCATTTACCGTTGGCGCAGCTTGGGCCGGAGCCGCTGGATAGAACTTTCACCGCAGCCTTTCTAACAGGAAAGTTTGCCAAAACCACCAGAAATGTAAAAGCGGTTCTTCTGGACCAAACCGCTGTGGCCGGACTGGGCAATATTTATGTGGATGAATCTTTATTTCGTGCCGGGATTCATCCTGAACGCCGGGCGGATCAACTCGAGCAGGAAGAAATTCGCAGGCTGCATCGGGCAATTCGGCAAACCATCCGTGAAGCGGTAGCCCAGGGAGGCAGTACGGTGCGCTCTTATGTAAACGGACAGGGCGAGATGGGCATGTTCCAGCAATCGTTGTTTGTGTATGCGAGACGAGGAGAAGCCTGTAAGAAATGCGGAACCGAACTTGAAAAGAGTATTGTGGCCGGCCGGGGCACCCATTTTTGCCCGAAATGCCAGAAACCCGGGGTGATCACATGATTGTGATTGGATTAACCGGAGGGATTGCGAGTGGAAAGAGTACGATTTCAAGAATGATTCAGGATGCCGGGTACGCCCTGATTGATGCTGATGTGTATGCCAGGGAGGTTGTTGAGCCCGGTGAGGAAGCATATGAAAAAATTGTGGCTCATTTTGGGAAAGATATTCTTCATGGCGACGGCACGCTTGATCGTAAGAAACTGGGCGCGATAATCTTCAATGATGAACGGGAACGGAGCATCCTCAACGGAATAGTCCATCCGGCCGTCCGGAAGAAAATGAATGATCAAAAGTCCGTTTACCGCGATGAAGGTCGAGAAGCTGTTGTATTAGACATTCCGCTGCTTTTTGAAAGTAAGCTTACGAATACCGTCGATCGTATCTTACTGGTTTATGTTAACGAAGATGTACAGGTGAAAAGATTGATAGAACGGGACGGTTCCACAAAGGAGGAGGCGTTGAGCCGCATCCGCTCACAGATTCCGCTTGCGGAAAAACGTCCCCATGCTGATGCCGTCATTGATAACAACGGTACACCGGCTGAATCAAAGGAACAGCTTTTTCATATATTCGAGAAATGGGATCTGCACGCATAAAGCAGATTCTTTTTACTATATCCAGTTTTCCGGCTGGATATAGTAAAAAATCTGTGGCGCAAATAAGCCAGGACGAATTTGATTTTATTCATTTTTGTCATTAACGCTTTCCTTCTTCGTTTAATATGTTATACTAATTACGAAATAACTCATAATAAGTGTGACATAAATGTGTGGAGGGGATTGGCCATGCAAGCTAAGACAGCGATTAACGGATTTGGACGAATCGGGCGAATGGTATTCCGTAAAGCGATGACCGATCACAGACTTGATGTAAAGGTAATTAATGCCCGTTACCCGGCGGAAACACTTGCTCATCTTATCAAATATGACAGCACGCACGGCCCCTTTCAAGGTGAAGTGAGGGCTGATGGTGATGCTTTAATCGTAAATGGAAAACGAATTAGGCTTGTTAACTCCCGTGAACCAAAGCAGTTGCCGTGGAAAGAGATGGATATTGATATTGTGATTGAAGCGACCGGGAAATTCAGGTCCCGGGAAGCAGCAGCCGGGCATCTGGAAGCAGGCGCCAGGAAAGTTATTATAACCGCCCCCGGTAAGCAGGAGGATATCACCATCGTTATGGGCGTTAACGAAAACCACTACGATTTCGAAAAGCACGATATTATCTCAAATGCTTCCTGTACAACGAATTGCCTGGCTCCTGTTGTAAAAGTATTGGATGAACAATTTGGAATTGAAGCGGGCTTGATGACCACGGTCCATTCTTATACGAACGACCAGAAGAACATCGACAATCCCCATGAAGATTTGCGTAGGGCACGTGCTTGCGGGGAATCGATTATTCCAACGACAACAGGAGCGGCCAGGGCCATAGCGAAAGTGTTGCCTGAACTCGAAGGGAAATTAAACGGCATGGCTTTGAGGGTACCGACTCCGAATGTTTCTTTGGTGGATCTGGTCATTGACCTAAAGTGTGATGTCACAGTCGAAGAAGTGAATCGGGTGTTCCGGAAGGCCTCGGAAGGGAAACTTGACAACATCCTTGGTTATACTGACGAACCGCTTGTTTCAGTTGATTTCAACGGAAATGAACATTCTTCGATTATAGACGGTTTATCGACAATGGTGATTGAAGATCGAAAGGTGAAAGTATTGGCCTGGTATGACAATGAATGGGGTTATTCTTGCAGAGTCGTGGATCTGGCCAGTTATGTTGCCGAATCTATTCTGGCAAAAGAAAAGGTGCGCGCTTCATAATTCATTGCGGCGGGCCGGCCAAAGCGGTATACTTAAGGCAGAAACAGGATATTGGACCGCTATAAATGAGGGATCGGGAAATGGATGTATTCGGCCGGCATATCATCGCGGAATTGTGGGAGTGCAACCGCGAGAAATTGAATGATATTGATTATATTGAAAACACGCTGGTAAAGGCGGCGTTAACGGCTGGAGCGGAGGTTCGCGAAGTAGTCTTTCACAAGTTTGCTCCGCAAGGGGTAAGCGGTGTCGTGATTATTTCCGAATCTCACTTGACGATTCACAGCTTTCCCGAGCACGGTTATGCCAGTATTGATGTTTACACATGCGGTGAACATCTTTCCCCGGAAACTGCGGTAGATGAGATTTCCGAAAGGCTTGGGGCAGAAACTACTGAGAAAATTGTAATGCCGAGAGGTGTCAGACCGAAAGCCTCTTTGTGATAGCGGAAGTACGTTCAATCTGAACAGTGCTTCTTTTTTGTATCAAAGAAGATTTGGGATTGTGATTATTCCGCGTCTGCAATAAAATCGATTCAGATGTCTAAAGCTATCCGCAGGCTCTTATTTGTTTATATTGAATTAAGTCCTTAATATTGATATTCTATATTAGGAAACCTGCATTTAGAAGACTTCGAATGCGGGAACGGCAAAATAGATAGATTGAATATTCAAAAATAGACAGGTGTGATTTCGGTGCCGATCAAATCAAAGGTCACTCAGGTGTTCAGCGGGCATGTAGAAACAAGAGAACACCACGAAGATGAAAGTTTACGGACTCATTATTACAAGACAACGAAAGACAGGCTTATGAAGGAACTCGTGCGGATTCTTAACAACGGAAGCCGCTATGAGATTGTGGCTGAATCGGAAGAGCGGGGTGAAATTACCGTTAACGTTCAAGGCCGCAAGTTGTTTTATGCAGTAGTCACCGTGATTATGGTTCGGCCGTTCCGAACCGCTGTGGATATATCTGTAACAGCGAAAAGGGGCATGGATTTCGGCTTCGGCGGAAAGATCATCGAAGCCATTTACAGTGAGCTTGGGAAATCATTTGAACACATCGGAAACGGTGAAAATACGTAACGGGGATGATGAGTAAATGCGTTGTCCGCATTGCCAGCAGAACGGGACAAGGGTGTTGGACTCCCGCCATGTGCATGATGGAAATTCGATACGCAGGAGGCGGGAATGTGAGTCCTGCCATCATCGATTCACAACGTTTGAAACAGTTGAAGAGATGCCGCTTGTCGTTGTAAAGAAGGAAGGTACCCGTGAAGAATTCAGCCGGGAGAAGGTTCTGCGGGGATTGATTCGTGCCTGTGAAAAGCGCCCTGTTCCGCTTGAGGTATTGGAAAACATAGTGAGTGAAGTGGAGAATGAACTCCGCAATGAAGGCCAATCAGAGATTGAGAGCGCTGAGGTTGGCGAGATGGTGATGGACAGGCTTGCTGAAATTGATGAGGTCGCCTATGTACGTTTCGCTTCAGTCTATCGGCAGTTTAAGGACATTAATGTCTTCATACAAGAATTAAAAGAATTATTGAAACGGGCAAATTCGTAAAGGGGCTTACGTCATAAAGTGAGTCCTTTTAAAATGTTTAATCCAAAGGATTAATGACTTTTTTTCCGTAAAGGGGATGCAAATGAGTGTGCATTGGAAGTCGGTTCTTCCCGCCGACCGGTATCTTGTCCGCCTGAAGGGCTTGCTCCACGACCACGACCGTAAAGTATTATCGAGGCTGTATCAACCGCTGATGGGAGCGGCAGCTTACAGTTTGTATATGACGTTATGGGGCGAGGCTGATGAAGACCGGTTGTGGGGGATGCCGTCGACCCACTATAGCTTAATGACGGAAATGCAAATGAATTTAAACCATATTTATGATCAAAGAAAGAAATTGGAAGGTCTTTCGTTATTAAAAACGTTTGTCAAAGAAGATAACGAAGCTCGAACTTTTCTGTATCAGCTTGAACCACCGCTGGATCCGGGTGATTTTTTTCAAAATGATGTATTAAGCGTTTATTTATACAACCGAATCGGCGCCCGCAAGTTCAATTCGCTGAAGAAACAGTTTACCTCCCAGTCCGTTAATTTGTCTGAATACCGTTCGATCACGGCTTCGTTTGATGAGGTGTTCACGTCTGTAAAGCATTCCGAATTAATTCCGGACGAAGAAACCTCCGCAGCATTAAGGCCTGAGCAGGGCAATGAATGGATTGAGCGCCAAGCTTCTGAGGGTGTGGAAATGTCCGACGGATCTTTTGATTTTGATTTATTGATGACCCATTTATCGGGGTTGATCGTTCCGAAAGAAGCGATCACGGGGGAAGTGAAAGACGCCATTGCAAGGCTCGCCTTTGTTTATAATATCGAGCCGCTTGAAATGTGCAAACGGATTGAGCGAGCTTATGTCGAACGGGCGGGAAAACTTGAAATTGGGGTCCTCCGGAAAGAAGTTGAAGAATGGTACGCATTTGAAAATGATAATAAGCTTCCTTCTTTGAGCTTTCGGGTCCAGCCACTTAAATATCAAACGATGGCGGGCCGCGAGCCGCAAAATGAAGAAGAGAAAATCGCCCGGGCATTCGAGACCTATTCCCCGGCGGAACTGCTTGAACAGATTGGCGGTGGAGCAAAGCCGGCATTGTCCGATTTAAAGGTAGTTGAAGGTATTATGTTTGAGCAAAAGCTGCCGCCCGGTGTTGTGAATGTGTTGATCGATTATGTGACAACAACCAATGATATGAAATTAAGCCGGAATTATATTGAGAAAATCGCCGGGCATTGGGCTCGGAAAAAAGTGAAAACTGTCCGGGAAGCGATGAATCTGGCGCGAACCGAGCATCAAAAGTATCAAAATTGGTCACAAGCGAAGAAAAGCCGCTCGAAAAGCGGCGCTGGCAGCAGGAAACCGAAGCGAAAGGAACCGCTGCCGAAGTGGATGGCCGATGAACAAAAGCAGGCTAAGCCTGATCCTGAATGGGACAGTTTGCGGAAACAGCTTGAGCAGGAATTGAAAGATTTATAGAGTGAAGCGGGGGGAAGTCCGGTGGAATCAATTCACGAATCGCTGCAGCGAATGGCCGGAAATTCGGATTTCACAAAGCGATATGAGAAATTAAAACAAAAGGTAACAAATCACGAGAAGGTACAAGAATTCCTGGCGGCACATCCCGATCTGGCGGATGATGCTGTCGACCGCGGCATCGCAAAGTTATATGAATTTGCACGGCAGTCGGTGAACTGTGACCGTTGCCCCGGGCTCGAAGCGTGCCCTAACGTGATGAAAGGTTATCAACCCCGCTTGCTTGTGAACCGCGGCCAGGTTGAGATCCACTATGAACGTTGTCCTTTGAAACGTAAAGCGGACGAAGCTCGCCGGCAACAGGCCATGTTTCAAAGCCTGTATGAACCGAAAGAAGTGTTGGAAGCCAGCATGGACAAGCTTGATTTAAGTCAGGGCGGGCGATTGAAAGCCATTCAGGTGGCGAAAACCTTCGTACAACAGTATGAAGCAGGCCGAACATCGAAAGGCTTATACATGTACGGAGGGTTCGGTGTCGGCAAAACTTATATCATGGGCGCCATAGCCAACAGCCTGGCAAAGAATAAGAATGTACAATCGTTGATGGTGTACACGCCGGATTTCTTTAGAGACTTGAAAATGTCGATTCAGAATCAAACGGTGAACGAAAAGCTTGATTATATCAAAAAAGTACCGGTGTTGATATTGGATGATATCGGCGCGGAAACCATTTCCCCGTGGATCCGTGATGATGTTCTTGGCACGGTCCTGCAATATCGAATGATGGAGAAACTGCCTACGCTTTACACATCCAATTGGGATTATGATGAGTTGGAAAAGCATCTTGCTTATTCTCAGAAATATGATGCGGTTGAAGAAATGAAAGCGAAACGGATTATGGAACGGATCCGCCATTTGACGAGCGAGGTTAAAGCGGAAGGGAGCAATCGCCGTACCTTGACCTAGGAAGAAAGCCTCGAATTGACTTCGAGCCTTGGTTTCAACTAAATATTACTCATTTTTTTGAAGGCAGCCCCATATATTTGTACCAACTGTGTTTGGACGAGGAGGGCTGTTTTTTGATCACGGTCGAATTGAATGATGAACAGGACGCACTGATGTTATTCGATAAATTTGTTGGATCCGATAAATCCGGGGCCATTTATGCCCGTCACTCGGATAACTGTGTGACCGTAACAGGAGAACAATGGCAGGATGTGATTGCTTTTGCCTCATCGGTTCTGTCGGATTATGTGATGGGAACAAGAGAAGAGGAAATGTTGCTTGAGTTAATCCGTTCGACGTTTTACTTCCAGGATAAGGATGAACAGGAACAAATCCTGGCGGTGGCCAAGTCGATCATGCAAGGGAAAAAAACGGACTTGCCCGGCTTGAAGAAGATTTCTTCCCGCAGGGAAGTTCTTATTCAGGCGTTCTGTGAGTTTCTCGACACTGAAACCACGTTTCATTATGAATCTTTTATTCGCTTTCGCCTGAAGCCGTATCGGGAATGTCTGCAGCGTTATGTGGAGATGGCGATTGATGAGTACAAGCTGGAACAGGAGTATCAGAATTTCGTAGAAAGTCTGCGTAAGTTGTTAACCACACGAAGGCCTTTGCTGGATACCATTCATCTAGTGTTTCAACGCGAATTTGCCATATATGATCGAGAATATCAACGTATTGATGAGCAGAATGTTCGCGAGCATCTCGATCCGGTTTTGGGACAAAGGTGGGGGATGGACATTGAGCCGTCAGTGCTTGTCACCCTGATTGGCATAGCCCCGAGGAATGTATTTTTATATACAGACAACGTGGACGCAGGCATGATTCAGACCATCCAGAATGTGTTTCAGGAACGGGTGATCATCTGTCCTGCGCGATCCTGCGATTTTCATTCATTTTAACAGCTCCATTTCAGTATGGAAAGAAGGTGATGCTGGTTCATAAAATGGATTTTTCCGTTCCCTGGTCATATTATTGATTATTGAAATGTAGAAGATTTTGTATTATATTAAATATAAGATAATTAATTTGTCGTTTTACAATGTTTATTGCAATAATCTGGTGGTTTTCCGTGTAGAAAAGGATGAAGGAAATGCATCTTGCCCTGCAATTCGCAAAAACGCTGTTGCTTTATTTAATGATCGCCGCCGCTATTATCTTGGTTATCTTGTTTCCTCGGGAAATGCAGGTGGTACCAGATGCTGCGAAACGATTTACAATGGATTTTCAGTATGATTTTACCTGGACGCAATATGGCAAGAATCTTTCGGAGTATTTTTCACAGCTTTTGCATGGAAGCCTTGGCAGGGATCGGTATAATGCCCCGGTGGGTAAAGTGATTGCCGAATATATGCCTCGAAGCTTGATCGTTATTTTTTTCAGCTTTATATGCAGTGTTCTATTAGGAGTATTGAAGGGGATTTTCGACTACCGTTCTTCCTTCAGTAAAAAAAGATTGCTTGGCGAGGGAACAACCTCTTTTCTGCTGTCTTTGCCTGACTTCCTCGTTATTCTCTGCTTTCAATACTTTTTAATTACATATATTCCGGCTTTGAATTTTTTGACCTTCGGGTATGATGATTGGTACAGCTTCATTATTCCCGCGATTATAGTTTCGATTTATCCTGCGGTTTATGTTGCAAGAATTACATCCACCTCCATTGCTTCCCAGGAAAAAGAACCGTATGTACAAGTTGCCCGGGCAAAGGGATTTACAAAGAAAATGGTTTTGTACAAGCACGTTTTGGCAAATTGCCGGGGTACGATTTTGAGCCATATCTCTTCAGTGATGCTCTATATTTTGTCCAATCTGTTGATTGTCGAATATTTAATGGATTACAGAGGCGGGGCTTACCGGATGTTTATAGCTTTTCATTTTACCAACGATTTCAGTATGGGCCAACGCACTGAATTTGAACCGAATGTCGTGATCGGGCTGGCGACGTGTTTTATGGGAATTATTCTGGTTACTCATTGGATCGCCCAATTGTCCAGGCACTATACGGATCCGCGACGCAGCGGAGGGAAAGACGTATGAAACATAATAAATCGTTGGTTGTCGGTTGTTTCATGCTGGCGGTTTTGCTTGTGATCGGTTTCATTGGGCCGCAATTGCCGTTTATCGATACCGAATTGAAGGTTGAGGTGGTTCG
>DASVCO010000254.1:0-28068 GCA_036381575.1 Caryophanales bacterium | reverse complement strand
GGTATTATTTGAAAATTTGCGCATAAAAAAACCGTCGGATACCCGGCGGATGTTATTGAAATATGAAATTTGGCGGGACCGTGTGGGAATCGAACCCACCGGAGACGACACGCGCCTCCCAAAAGGTTTTGAAGACCCAGGGGGACACCAGCACCCCAGCCGGCCCCATTTTGAAGGACGAGTCTTATTATACTGAGGTAGAAAAACTGAATCAAGCCACAAGGTTTGAGGAAAGGCAAGCATCATTTTCGCCATCCGGGAGACAATCCTTTAAAATAGGATAACAGACGGCAGGTGATTGGAATGGAAAAAAGGTTCTATACGATCGGCATGGCCGGTCATATTGACCATGGAAAAACCGAATTGACGAAAGCTTTGACACAAATAGATACGGATCGTTTGAAAGAGGAGAAGCAACGTGGCGTGTCGATTGAACTTGGCTACGCTCCTTTTCAATTGAATGACGAGATGCAAGTGTCCATCATCGATGTACCCGGTCATGAGAAATTCATCCGGCAGATGATTGCAGGTGTGGCGGGTATTGATCTTGTGGTTATCGTGATTGCCGCTGATGAAGGTGTTATGCCACAAACCGAAGAGCATTTGGAGATATTATCATTCCTTGGAATCGAACGCGCAGTCATCGCTGTAACGAAGGTGGACAAGGTGGATAATGAATTGCTGGAGCTCGTCAAAGAAGACGTGAAGGATGCTGTTAGTGGAACATCCTTTGTAACAGCGGATATGGTATGTGTTGACAGTGTTTCGGGAAGAGGAATCGGTGAGTTGAAGGAAACCCTCGAAGGAAAATTGGAAAAAGCCCCGATGAAGAGCACCAGTGGGCCTTTTCGGCTACCGATTGACCAGGTTTTTACAATTCAAGGACAAGGAACAGTTGTCCGTGGGACTGTGTTCGAAGGTTCGGTGAAAGAATCCGATACGTTAAAGGTATTGCCGCAGAATAAAGAGGTTCGTGTCCGTCAGCTTCAGGCCCAGCACGAACGGGTGAAGGAGGCCCGGGCGGGGCAACGTGCCGCAATGAATCTCGGGGGAATCTCAGCCAATGAGATTAGCCGGGGGGACGTTGTGGTTAGCTCGAATCATTATTTAACGACGAATCGAATGGACATTTCCCTGAACACGGTCTCGGATTTGAAGATTCCTTTAAAGCAGCGGGCTCCCGTCAAGGTTCATATTGGCACCTCTATCATGATGGGAAGAATCATTTTCTTTGATCGCAAACAGCTGGATTCCGAAAATGAGGTGGTTTGCCAGCTTGAACTTGAAGCCCCTGTGGTCGCGAAGAGAGGTGAACGTTTTATTGTCAGACGTCCAAGCCCCGCTGAAACCATCGGAGGCGGTTGGGTGATTGATGCCCAGGCGGAGAAACACAGGTTTGGCGATAAGACCATTCAGCAATTAATCAGAAAAAAAGAAGGGACACCCGAGGATCGTGTCGTCGATGTGTTACGGGATATGGCGGTCTTGTCACAGAAGGAGTTGCTGCAACAGACCGGATTGAGTCAAAGCACATTGGAGGAAGCTTTAAAGGCTTTGGAAAACTGCGATCAGCTTCAAAAAATCAGCGGGAATTTATTCGTCCTTACCGAGGCGTTCGCCAAACAAAAGAATAGGATCCAGGATCAGCTCAAACACTACCATGAACGCTATACGCTTCGTTCGGGAGTAGATAAAGCAGAATTGGTTCAGGCGGCTTCCGTGCCCTCTGTTATGGTAGAGGCGGCCATTACCGATTTGAAAGAAAATCGCGACATTCAACAACGTGACCAGTACCTGGCGTTGTTTGATTTTGTACCGTCTATGCCCGAACAATGGTCGAAAAGGATGAATAAGGTCATTACAGAATTGAAGGAATGCGGCCTTCAGGTTAAAGCCTGGGATGAACTTTCCGAAAACATACCTGAAGGGTTACGGGAGGAACTGAAGCATTATTTAATACAACAAGGTTATGCCTATAAGCTCGACGATGAGCGTCTCATCCACAAAGATTCCCTTTCCGAAGCGGTTCGCGGGCTTTTGAAGGAAACGAAAGGGTCATCTTTTGCCCTCAAGCAGGCAAAAGATGTGTTAGGGGTCTCGCGAAAGTATTTAATTCCGTTTTTGGAGCTGTTGGACCACTTGAAACTGACAGTCCGCGACGGCAATGAACGAAAGTGGGTGAACGGCACCATTGACAGATATTTCGATTAGCGTGGGATTTTTTACACCTTATTATAAAGAAAACCGCGGCAACGCGACGACAGCCAAAAGAATTGAGTATGGTCTGAAGGAGAAAGGGATTCAGGTCGAAATCTTTGCTTATGAAGAAGCGGAATGGACAAAGGCTGAGAAAAAACGAATGGAAGCCTGTACGGTTTTTCATATCTTACATTTTTACCGATTCAGCCAATGGATGAAGCAAACGGGCTATATGCCGCGCCGGCCATATTTGGTGACCTCAGGAGGAACAGATGTCAATCATCGTATGTTTGAACAGGATGATGCGGAGCAGATGAAAGCATTTGTGAATCAGGCAGAGGTCTTGACCGTGTTTACAGAAGATGCTCGTGAAAAAAGCGAGGCCGCCCTGGGGATCCCTCCTGAAAAAATATGTGTTGTTCCCCAAAGTGTCTGGGTTCCCGAAGTAGGGGAGCTGACCATTTCGAAGAAGGTTCCTGAAGGAAATCCGGCTTTTTTGCTGCCTGCCGGCCTCCGGCCAGTGAAAGACGTGTTGTTTTTATTGGATTCACTTGAGAATTTGCAGGCTTCATATCGGGGTTTACAGTTTGTTTTGATCGGCTCGGTCCTGGATCAGGAAGTGTATCATAAGGTAAGTGAGGCGGAAGCCCGGCATAGCTGGTTTCATTTTCTCGGGGAGGTACCGTTTGCGCAAATGAATGCCTGGTATGACTGGGCAGATATTGTGTTAAATACCTCTGTTTCCGAAGGACAGTCCTCGGCATTGCTGGAAGCGCTGGCGCTGGGAAAGTTGGTTATGGCTCGGGAAAACCCGGGTAATGCGAGCGTCATTACCGACGGCCGGAACGGTTTTTTGTTTGAAGATGGGAATGCCTTCTTATGAAAACTGAAAAAATGGTTAAGATCACGCAGGTTGCGTGATGAAATTGCAGAAAAGGCTCAGCATGATATTCAAGAAAATCACAGCCTTCGTAAGGAAATCGAAAGTTATTTACGAATTTATATAGAAATCAAGTGATAAAAAGAAACGGATGTCCAATCGCGGGCATTCGTTTCTTTTTTGCGTGGACTGATTCGACAAGCCTTTATCGTAAGTTGTCCCTTTTTTGTTATAAGGGTCGGAAAAAGCAGAGTTTTGTAGGAAATATTTCACAGATCATCCATTTTGTAATAAACCGTCATCTGATTGTAGACTTGTTTCAATTCTATCGCAAACTTGGGCTAATACAATAGTTATTAAGAGATCACCAACATTTTAGGGGGAATCCACTCATGAAATTTTACAGCAAATTGAAGGCTCTTCTAATGTTCACCGCGGTTGCGGGAATCATGTTCGCGGCTCCGTTTGCGGCAAGCGCCGAATCGGGTTATGATCCCCTTTATCGTGGAATGATAAATCAGGATGTTAAGACGTTACAACATCAATTGAAAGAGTTCCAATATTATGATTACAAGGTTGATAGTATTTTTGGACCTATCACTTTTCAAGCTGTAAAAGAGTTTCAAAAGGATTATGGGTTACTGGTCGATGGAATTGCGGGCCCCCATACTCATGATACTTTACAGAGGGTTGTTTCCCTGAAACATACATATGAAAAGGCTCCAATGTTGAAACGAGGGGATCATGGAAAGATTGTTAAGGATTTGCAAAGTCAGTTGCAGAATCTGGATTATTATCATGGAGAAATTGACGGCAGCTATGGACCTTTGACTGAAGAAGCTGTCAGGGATTTTCAGCGGGCCAACAATATTGCTGTAGATGGGATTGCGGGTCCTGTAACGTATTCGTCTTTAATTCATAATCCGGTTCGGGCGGTGGATACAGAAAAGGCGAGCAGCCATGAAGATGTATCCGTTTCCGGGGATTCTTCTTCGGAAGAAAGGGTGAAAAGCGCAAGCACAAGCCCGAAGGAAGCCGAAGAACCGGTAGAAAAGCAGAAGAAAACGGCTGATGTCGGACGGAACGTCGATGACGAGAGTGCCAGAACTTTCTATGTTGAGAGCACGGCCTATACGGCATATTGTGCAGGCTGTTCAGGCATTACGGCAACAGGCATTAACTTGATTGAAAACCCTGATGCCAAGGTTATTGCCGTAGATCCGGATGTTATTCCACTCGGTTCTACTGTTTGGGTAGAAGGTTACGGTTATGCGGTAGCGGGCGATACAGGGGGAGCAATTGACGGAAAAAGAATTGATGTTTTCATTCCGAGTCACTCGAAGGCAATGCATTGGGGGCGAAGAACAGTGAAAATAAAAGTTTTTGATTAAATGTAAAAGAAAAAGTTGCCGGATTAAAAACCCGGCAACTTTTTTTAGTCCACATAAATCGTTTGCTCTTTTTTTTCGGTAACTTCACCAATTATGGCAGTATCGGTTTGCCCTTTCCCGTGCATAGCGCGGACATATTCTTCCGCTTCCTGTTTCGGGAGGCTGATCAGCAGCCCTCCGGAGGTAACAGCATCGCAAAGAATGAGCTGTTCCATTTCGCTGACCGCTGCCGCGTAGCTGACATCTTCCTTCAGCCAATGATGATTTTCTTTGGTCCCTCCCGGCACAACGCCTTGTGCCGCCAATTCATGCGTTCCCGGCAACACAGGGACGTCTTTCGCATGAATCGAAAGACTCACGCCTGTGCCTTCGGCGATTTCAGAGGCATGTCCGAGGAGACCAAAGCCGGTGACATCCGTAACTGCGTTTGGATGGAAATCTTTTAAGGCTTCAGCCGCTGTTTTATTCAGCCGGGCCATTGTTTCCGATACCCTTTGCAGTTGTTTATCGGTTATTTTCTGTTGTTTAATCGCAGTTGTTTGAATGCCGACCCCAATCGGTTTTGTCAGAACGAGCGCGTCTCCCGGTTCAGCGCCTACATTTTTATAAAACTTCTCGGGATGGACCACGCCTGTAACCGACAGGCCGAATTTCGGTTCATTATCGTCGATGGAGTGACCGCCGGCAATAACGGCGCCGGCTTCTTTGACCTTGTCGGCTGAGCCTTTCATAATTTCAGCCAGCACCTCGCCGCCAAGAGTGCCGATCGGGAAACCGACAATGTTCAAAACGGTTTTCGGCTGCCCGCCCATCGCGTATACATCGCTCAATGAATTAGCGGCTGCGATTTGCCCGAACATGTATGGATCATCGACGATCGGCGTGAAAAAGTCGACCGTTTGAATAATGGCCAGGTCGTCAGTAAGTTTATAAATCCCTGCATCGTCCTGTGTATCGGTACCGACCAGCAGGTTTGGGTCGTATTGTTGGTTGGGTAGATGACGCAAAACTTGCGTCAGGTCGCTTGGCGCGATTTTGCATCCTCAACCACCTTTTGAGCTTAGAGCGGTTAAACGAATGTTCTCCACTTGATCCACCGTCCTTCTGAATTTTATTTTCAATGGGGTATTGTCCCTTCAAACATTCTTATTTTCTCATTTGTTTTGCTTATAATCCAATTCGTTGCTCACTATCCCAGCCGTGAAACATAGCCCGCAGATCGAAGTGGGTGCTAAAGAAGCCAAAAAAGTCCTGTTGCTTGCGCTGGCAAGCCGTTCCTTTGCCCTGAGTGGCCCTGTATACTAAAATGAATTTAACAATAGAGCGATTCATACGGGAGGATTGAAATGAACTTCAAAGTGTCTATAGAATTTTGCATGCAGTGAAACTACTCGCCAAAGGCCGCGAGTTTCGCGGAAAAGTTGTTAACGTATTTCCGGGAACATGATGGAAATATCGAAGAGATCTTGCTCATCCCGAGTTCGGGTGGAGTATTTGAGATAACAGTAAACGGGGAGAAAATTTATTCGAAAAAAGAAACGGGAAAATTCCCTGAAAGCCAGCCGGTTATTGAGAAAATGGAATCGATGTAAGGAAACAAGCACCTTGGGAAAAAAGGTGCTTGTCCTGAGTGATCGGGATTTGGTGAAGGTGGTGGTTTGGATTGAAAGCATTTTTGCGGTATATTCCTGCGGTTCACGTTTTGCAACGGAATCCCGTTTTTAAAAAGATATCGGAAGACAGCGGGATCCCGGAGCAGGTACTGACCAATTGGATGCAAGAGGAAACCGATCAGCTTCGGAAAATGTTGCTGGATGAACAGTGGCAGGGGGCTGAACCGGCTGAAGAAGTCTTTACGGTCTATTTGTTGAAGGCTCTGGGAGAGAAGGTGCAACGTTTCTCAAAAACCAGGCTGCGTCCGGTCATCAACGGGACAGGGGTTGTTTTACATACAAATCTGGGGCGTGCACGTTTGGGAGAGAATGCTGTCAGGGCTGTCCACGCCGCGGCCGTGAATTACTCCAACTTGGAGTATGATCTTGAAAGAGGGGAACGTGGGTCCCGGCATGATATTGTGGAGTCTCTGGTTTGCCAGGTGACAGGGGCTGAGGCAGCAATGGTTGTTAACAATAATGCAGCGGCTGTATATCTTGTATTACGAGCACTGGCAAAGAATCGCGAAGTTATTGTATCTCGCGGGCAGCTTGTGGAAATCGGCGGCTCTTTTCGAGTATCCGAAATCATGGAGGAAAGCGGAGCCCGGCTTGTGGAAGTTGGAACGACAAACAAGACCCATTATTACGATTATGAAGATACCATTAGAGAAGAAACTGCAATGCTTATGAAGGTCCATACGAGCAACTTCAAGGTTAGCGGATTTACCGAATCCGTGGAGACAGGTCAACTTGCCGGCTTGGCACAACAGAACGGACTTGTTTTTTACGAGGATCTGGGAAGTGGTGCGTTTTATGATTTTGCTGCTCATGGGATCGGGGAAGAGCCGCTTGTGTCACAGGTTCTCCGGGAAGGTGTCGATCTTGTCACATGCAGTGGAGACAAGCTGCTTGGGGGACCCCAGGCTGGAATTATAGCTGGTAAGAAACAATGGATTGATCGTTTGAAGAAGCATCAGCTTGCGCGGGTGTTGAGAGTTGACAAAATGACCTTTGCTGCCCTGGAGGCGACTTTGAAGGACTATATCCGACGCAGTGCCGTTGAAACCATTCCGACTGTACGTGATATTCTTGCGGATAAAAAAGAAATCAAGGCCCGATCGCAGCGCTTCATTGATTTCGCAGCGGAAACAGTGCCCGCTTTTCTCTGTGAATTAGCCGAGGATGAATCGCAGATTGGCGGTGGTACAATGCCAGACGTTTATCTTCCAACATGGGGTGTTCTGCTCAGGCATAAACAAATTTCACCCCAGGGCCTTGCCGACGGTTTGAGATCAGGTGATCCGCCTGTCATTGCCAGAATGAAGGATGAGCAGGTTTTTATTGATTTTCGGACAGTTTCTGATGATGAAATGGAGACATTGCTTGGGGCGTTACGGCAGCTTGAACCTTAGGAACAACGCCCAAATATGGGCGCTGTTATGAGCCTTCTCCGTGATTGGCACGGGAATGGTTACGGTTTTTCACCTTTTTCGAACCGCTCAAGGGCTCGGGTTGGCCGCCTGCCTGTTTCGGAGTGTTGCGGCGGCTGTCTTTCGCATTATGATGTTCGGTCATTTGAAGGTTCCTCCTTTTTACAGCTTACCTGTTATAGTGATTCTTTTTGGCGTAGTCTATACAAAATAAGTGGGCAACAAATATAAAGACTCGGCTTAAAGTATTCTGTTTGCCCTGTCGGACCAGAGAGTTGTAGGATTAAGATATATGTCTGTTGATTTTCCTGAATGGGTTTTTTAAAGAAGAACACGGGAATATTAAAGGACGGAGGAGGTTTGTAAATGTACAAAACAGTAGTTGTCGGAACCGGGCCCGCAGGCTTGACGGCGGCGATTTATTTGGCACGCGCCGACATGGAACCACTGGTTATCGAAGGTCCTGAACCGGGAGGTCAATTAACATTGACATCCGCTGTGGAGAATTATCCGGGATTTCCGGACGGCGGTATCATGGGACCCGAGTTAATGGATAAAATGCGTGAGCAGGCGAAAGACTTTGGCGCGAAATTTGAACACGGCCTCGTTAAGGATGTCGATTTCTCTGAAAGGCCGTTTACCTTGCAGGTTGACAGCCTCGGAGAAATTAAGAGCGAAGCAGTATTGATTTCAACGGGCGCATCTGCTCGGCTTCTTGGTGTCCCTGGAGAAAGTGAAAATATGGGAAAAGGGGTCAGTACATGTGCGACATGCGACGGCTTCTTCTTCCGGGATAAAAAAATCGTCGTGATCGGCGGTGGTGACTCGGCTATGGAGGAAGCGACTTTCCTGACAAAGTTTGCGTCAGAAGTAACGATCATTCATCGCCGTGAAGAGCTTCGTGCCTCGAAAATCATGCAAAAGCGCGCCGAAGATAATGAGAAGATCAGCTGGAAGCTTAATGCCGAGGTGAAAGAAGTGTTAGCGGAAAACGGCAAGGTGAATGCTGTGAAGCTCCTTAATAAGGAAACCGGCGAAGAAGAGGTTATGGAGACAGATGGCATGTTTGTCGCCATCGGGCATGATCCAAATACCGGCTTCCTGCAAGGACACCTTGATATGGATGATAAAGGTTATCTAGACGTTAAACCGGGAACAACTGAAACGAATGTGGAAGGTGTATTCGCTTGCGGAGATGTGCAGGACTACACGTATCGCCAAGCAGTGACTGCCGCAGGAACTGGTTGTATGGCAGCTATGGATGCCCAACGGTTCCTGGAGGGAAATGCGTTTACCGACTGGAGTCCTCAGGCAAGCACCACTGAATAAGTGAAGGTTTCGGGGAGCAAGGGTTCCGGATGGAACCCTTCTTTATATGTATATAGTTATAATTTCATTTACCGTACTGGAACTTTTTTTAAGAAAAAGGGCACGATATTAAGCGTGAAGGAAACATAAGAGAAAGTTATCAAAAACAATAACGGGATTGTTATTTACTTATGGGTCTAAAAAAAGTAAAATGGTAACGACGAAATTTGTGAGTTTACGAGGGGGAGAAACTATGGCCACTGTGGAAAATGATATTTTCAAAGCGCGTTCTTCCTTTACTGTAGATGGGAAGAAGTATAATTACTACCGTTTGCAGGCATTAGAGGACGCCAATGTCGGAAACGTTTCACGGCTTCCGTATTCTATTAAGGTGTTACTGGAATCCGTTTTGAGGCAATACGACGGAAAAACCATTAAAAAAGAGCATGTAGAGAATCTTGCAAAGTGGGGAACCGAAGGGCAGAAAGATGATGTAGACGTTCCTTTTAATCCTTCCCGGATTATTTTACAGGATTTTACCGGTGTTCCGGCTGTTGTCGACCTGGCCTCGCTTCGTAAAGCGATGGGCGATATGAACGGCAATCCGAAGGAAATCAATCCGGAAATTCCGGTTGACCTCGTTGTCGACCATTCCGTACAAGTTGATCGGTTTGGTTCGGTCGATGCGCTGAAATTTAACATGGAACGTGAATTTGAACGGAATCTTGAACGTTACAAGTTCTTGAAGTGGGCAAAGAATGAACTGGATAATTACAGTGCCGTTCCGCCGGCGACCGGTATTGTTCACCAGGTTAACCTTGAGTACCTGGCATCCGTTGTTCACGGGAAAGAGGAAGGCAACGGAGAAAATATCGCGTATCCAGATACACTGCTCGGAACTGATTCCCATACGACGATGATCAATGGACTCGGTGTTCTCGGTTGGGGTGTCGGCGGTATTGAAGCCGAAGCCGGAATGCTTGGCCAGCCGTCCTATTTCCCGGTACCTGAAGTTATCGGTGTCCGCTTAAAGGGTTCACTTCCTGACGGAACGACGGCAACGGACCTGGCATTGCATGTTACCCAGCTTCTGCGTTCCAAGAGCGTGGTCGGCAAATTCGTGGAGTTCTTCGGAAAAGGACTGTCGCAAATGTCGCTCGCTGACCGTGCGACGATTTCTAACATGTCACCGGAAAACGGTGCGACCGCCACATTCTTCCCGGTTGACGACGAAACGCTTAATTACATGCGGTTAACAGGCCGTTCCGAAGAGCAGATTCGCCTTGTTGAGAAATATTCCAAGGAAAACGGTCTTTTCTATACGGAAGACGCAGAAGATCCGAGATTTACGGATATCGTGGAATTGGATCTTTCTGAAGTGGAACCGAGTTTGTCCGGCCCGAAACGTCCTCAGGACGTCATCAAGCTTTCGGATATGAAGGAAGAATTCAACCGGATGCTCACAAGGGAAGCCGGAAATCACGGCCTTGGCCTTGACGAAAATGAGATCAACAAACAGGTTGAGATCGATCATCCCAGCGGGGAAAAATCTGTATTGAAAACCGGTGCGGTGGCTGTTGCGGCGATCACGAGCTGCACAAACACCTCGAACCCAAGCGTAATGCTTGGTGCGGGTCTGCTTGCGAAGAAAGCAGTTGAAAAAGGCCTGAAAGTACCGGGTTATGTAAAAACCAGCTTGGCACCTGGCTCGAAGGTTGTAACAGACTACCTGAATAATTCAGGTTTGATGCCTTATCTTGATGAGCTTGGTTTCAGCCTGGTCGGTTATGGTTGTACAACATGTATCGGAAATTCCGGCCCGCTTCCGGAAGAGGTTGAGAAGGCTATTTCCGACAATGACATGACTGTAACTTCCGTATTATCGGGGAACAGAAACTTTGACGGCCGGATTCATCCGCTTGTGAAGGCAAACTACCTTGCTTCTCCGCCGCTTGTTGTTGCTTATGCGCTGGCTGGAAGTGTGAATTTCGACATCCGCAATGAATCGTTTGGCAAGGACAAAGACGGAAATGACGTTTATTTCAAAGATCTCTGGCCGACCGGTGAAGAGGTTCAGCAATATTTGAGCGAGAACCTGAGCCCGGAACTGTTTAAGAAAGAATACGAGCGTGTTTTCGACGAGAACGAGCGTTGGAACAAGCTTGAGACTAGTGAAGGAACTCAATTCGACTGGGATGAGGATTCCACTTATATCCAAAATCCGCCGTTCTTTGAAAATCTGTCGGCCGAACCCGACGAAATTGGTTCACTTTCGGGCTTGAGGGCAATCGGTAAATTCGGAGATTCTGTTACAACGGACCATATTTCTCCGGCAGGTGCGATTGCAAAAGACAGCCCGGCAGGGAAATATCTGATTGAAAAAGGCGTGCGCCCGATCGACTTCAACTCCTATGGTTCAAGACGTGGTAATCACGAGGTGATGATGCGCGGTACGTTCGCGAACATCCGGATTCGCAACCAGCTCGCCCCTGGTACTGAAGGCGGCTGGACGACTTACTGGCCGAATGAAGAAGTCATGTCGATTTACGATGCAGCCATGAAATATCAGCAAGACGGAACAGGCCTCGCCGTGCTGGCCGGTAATGATTACGGCATGGGATCCTCCCGCGACTGGGCCGCGAAAGGCACGGTCTTGCTTGGCATCAAAACCGTTATTGCCGAAAGCTATGAACGGATCCACCGTTCCAACCTTGCGTTGATGGGTGTACTGCCGTTGCAGTTCAAAGACGGAGAAGGTGCCGACAGCCTTGGATTGACAGGTAAAGAAGAGTTTCAGGTTGACATTGATAATAATCTTAAACCGCGTCAAACGGTAAAGGTTACGGCTGTTGATCCTGAAGGAAACAAGAAAGAATTTGAGGCAATTGTGCGTTTCGATAGCGAAGTTGAAATCGACTATTATCGCCATGGCGGCATCCTCCAAATGGTGCTTCGTGATAAACTGCAAAAGACAGCATCAAGCCAAGTGTAACGTTTGTGAACAACAGACGTAGAATATAGGGCAGCTCCGCATCGGGGCTGCCGATTTTATTTTTCCCTGAAAGGAAGATTGAATGTTATTAAAATGGACAGGCAGGATGTTAGCCTTCTTCTTACTGGTATGCTTCGGATTATCCGGATGCAGCGCCGAAGGATTGAAGACGACCGGTTATATTCCAGTCACACATGTTGTTGATGGCGACACGATTGATGTTAAACTCAACGGTGAGGAAGAAACCGTAAGACTTTTGCTTGTTGATACACCGGAAACGGTCCATCCCCAGAAACCGATTCAACCGTTTGGACCGAAGGCACACCGGTTCATGGTGGAATTGTTGAAAGGGGAAAAGGTTAAATTGGAGATCGGAGAAGATCCCAGAGGCAAATATGATCGATTGCTTGCCTACGTTTATACCGAGGATGGAGAAATGGTTAATGAATTGCTCCTGAGAAAAGGTTTAGCTCGTGTCGCTTATGTGTACCCGCCCGATACAAAATATGTTGAGGAATTCAGAGCAATTGAGGAAAAGGCCCGAAAGAATAACCGGGGCATCTGGAGCATTGAAGGTTACGTCACAGATCATGGTTTTGAAAGAACAGAGCAATGCCGGATCAAAGGGAATATCAACTCGGACGGAGAGCATATTTATCACGTTCCCGGTGATCCTTATTATGAGGAAACGAAAGCGGAAGCGTATTTCTGCACAAAAAAAGCGGCCCAGGCCGCAGGGTTCAGGGCTCCGCATTATTAATTTCAGTGAATATCAATCGTTCGTCTCCGTCGGTCCTGATCGCTCTTTGGAATGACGATCCGCAAAATTCCGTTTTTGTAGGTTGCTGTTGTTTGATTCGGCTCTATGCGAAATGGGAGCGGAATAATCCGTTCTACCCGGCCGTAGGAGCGTTCTTTTCGGTAATAATGGTTGGTATCGTTCGTTTCCTCGCTCATTTCGCTATGGTGAGCTGTAATTTTGAGAGCCAAGTCAAGCACTTCAATATCGATTTGGTTCTTCTGATAACCCGGGAGTTCGGCTTCCACGGTAAAATGGGAGTCGTGCTCCAGCATATCTACGCGAAAAGATTTGGGGTCTATAAGGCGCTGAAACGGATCTCTGAAGAAAGTATCCATCCATTCGTTCAGTGCTTTTTTATCAAGCTTCGGAAACTTATCATCTTTGGAAGACATACAAATCCCTCTCTTTCAAGATCTTTGCCTCATTATATCCATCAGATAGCCAAAATGTGATTTTCGTAAAATAAATTTTCACACAGTTGTAATATTTTCGATCGTTTTGGGGAATAATCAATGATAGAATAAAGTTGTAAGAAAAATGAGTGAAAGGCAGGGATGAATGATGCGTAAAAAACAATCTTTCAAAGATCTAATCGATAAAAACAAACAAGAACTGCTAAGTGATAATGGAGCTATCGAAAAGATCGAACGCAAGCTTGAAGAAAAACATTCTCATCGGGCTTAAAGAAACAGAAGGGACGATTTCCTTTCTGTTTTTTTACATAAATGAAGAACTGCTGAGGGAAGCTACCACTAAAAATTTGATGGAGGAATCAATGATGAGTAATCCCGAACGCCATCCGGAACGGTATGCTCCCCACAATCCTGATGAGGATCCAAGTAAGCCTGACGCAAACAAACGCCAGATGCAATCGAAGGAAAGTGATCAACCGAAATATATACCTCCGAAAGGGAAATAAGCTTTATTGACCTCCCGGCTGCCTCCATGCGGCCGGGTTTCTTAATGTTATTGAATGTTGTGTTATGATAACGTCAGGATATTTAATGGGGAGGGAAGGGCATGGGCCACAAAAACAAACAGAAACTGATCATTCTGGCGGCTATGGCGACAGCATTTCTCGCAATCATCGCATTCCAATCCTCAGGCGAAACTGAGCAATTTCCAGTGCCTAAAGCCAACAGCCTGCAAGATGTGAAACAATATCAGTATGAAAAGGTCCCCGGATTACAACGAGCGGAGAATCTCGGCTTGACGAGAGATTATCAGATTGAGCAGCCGATTCCGGGTACAGATCGGACGTTAAGAATTGAAGAAGTCTGGTACAATCGAAGACAGGCCTACATTTTTTACAGCCTTAATTTTCTTCCTTTAAAGCAAAAGCTTGATGATTCACCCAGCCCTGTACGCCTTCCTTATATTTCATTCTCTATCTCTCTGCCTAAAGGAGCCCCTTCAGTGCATGCCTTGTCAACAAATAAGGCGATTTTCTACGACGGACGATTATATAGAGTTGCTCGTGCTGACTCTTTGCCGATTCCAGATGATTCCCGGGAAATCGAAAATATTGTGTTGAAACCTCTGAATGCCCTGATAGAGGGGAAGACTTATTCGCTTCAGGCGGTTAAGCTTGCTTTGGCATTTACGACCAAGCAGGAACCTGTGCAAAAAGTAAAGCTTCATAAGACATACACTATTAAGGACTATAGTTTAACCCTGGACGAATTTGTTATCGGCACTTTCGGAAACAAGCTGACCTTCCACTTCGCCAAGCCTTTTAAAGGAGAAGATCTTGAGGCTGTGGAGTTGACTGTTCAATCAGATAAAGGCAATCGTTTATCCTTATTGGAAAAAATCAAAGAGGGTAATCAATACGAATATTTATTCGAGCCCTTTGATCACCTGCCTGAGAAGATAAAAGTTCACATCAAGGGAATCAAAATGATGACCTCTGATTATTTCCGGTTTAAGATCAATTTAACGAATTTGCAGAAGTCAGATAAAAGAATACAGGTTGATGGTAAATTGGCCAAGATTAAAGACACAAATATTATGCTGGATTCTGTTCGGTATAATAGTAAAGGTTTGCAGGTCCAAATTCGTAATGCCCCAGCCAATAAAAAGAAACCTGGTCCAATCAGGTTGACGGCTGCCGTCCCGCATTTCCCGAGGAAAAATTGGACCCAGGATGCCGATCGGCCGTTAATGCTTTTTGTCAGCAATGAAAGGCTTGATCGATTCGCATATGAAGGAAAGTCCGCGGTTGAATCGGATTCGGTTTATCGTTTCACCCTGGATTCGAACTATTTAGAGGGTTTGAAGCGGATAAGAATAGCGGTTCAGAACCTGCCTTTTGTTATTCAAGTGGATAAGTCATTCACCTTCTCTTCCGTAAATAAGCAATGAGGAGTTCAATGGATGCCAACCTGTATATTTCTAGGTCAACCGCCCACACTATTTGAAAAAAGGAGATTTTCAAATGGCAAAGAACGAACGGTTGAACGAGGAGGCTGCACGGGACCCTAGGATTCCACCGACGGCGCGGCCTGAGGATCTTGTCTTTCTAAATGGATTGGCCGACGAAAAGAAACAACTGCCGAAACAGCGGAAGGAGTCGGATCGCAATGAACAGGGATAGAAAGGTCGAAGAGCAGTTGGAAAATATTAATAGACAATATCCTAATTCATCGGTGACGAATGACACCATTCAAACAGAATATGAAGCATACCCGGGCCACCTTGAAGCCCTTACAGAAGAAGAGGACGGGCTGGAGCCTGTTGAAGAAAGTGTTGTGAGGCATACAATAGAAGGAAAGACATGGAATACACTTGAAGAACGGAAATCCGAGGAAAAGCGATAAACCGGGAAATGAATTCGCAAACGAAAACAAACCGTCAAAAATAATCGATCTCCGAAGCCTTTGACCGGGATTTTCGGGCTTGGTGACGCCCAATGAAATCCGAACAATGTCGAATGTTGTAATGAGTTTTTGGATAAGGCGGGGGAGAGAAATTGACAATCGCAGGAAATGTTCAACCACTTCCGGTTTCAGAAGGAGATACCCTGTACAGGGAATTGGAAATTATGATGCAGCGACTCGGCCATCTTGTCGGGTTTCGAGAGAAACTGAACTGGCAGAACACAATTGATTCCTTCCAGTTGGGAGACAACGAACAATTGCGGCAGTTGCAAAAGACTGCTGCCAAAAATGATGGCCTCCTATTGTTTTGGGCAAAATGGACGAAAAATACAGTGTTTCGAAATTTGATTTTTCACCCGAACGACCAGGGGTTTTATTTGCCTTTTCGTTTCGATGAGCCTTTTGCCCTTGAAATGAAAGGGAAGAAAATCTGGTTTGGCTCGTCCGTCCGCTTATTGGAGGAACTGGATTGGCTTGAAATGACGATGGAACAGCTCGATTCCCCTGAGGTCGTTGAGTTTTGGCGGAATTTCAGAGAATTAAGCCGAAGCAGCAAAGAGCATTACAGCCCCTTTCAGTTGGAAAATACATAATTCAGGATTTTTGGCCCATACTAACAATGAATTTTCCTAAAAAGGTGGCCGCCCGAGTGAGGACGCGGCACACAGTCCTATTTGAACGAAGAAGTTCATTCGACGTAGGACAAAGATAAAGGAGGACTTCATTGTGGCCAAATCGAGACCGGAACCGAATCCGGATGACCGGAGTGACAACGTGGAAAATCTTCAAAGTGCGGTGCAGGACACCATTGAGAATATAGAAGCCGCTCACGATACACTGCAAAATGAAGATTTAAGCGAGGAACAGAGACAACAGATTCTTGAGAAAAATGAGCGGCGAGAAGAAAGCATTGAAGGCATGCGGGCAGAGATTAAAGATGAAGCCCATGACCGACAAAGAAATTAGCTGAGACCGGGCTTGCCCCGGTCTTTTTTTCATATACAGGTTGGATGGTACGCAATCAATTGGGAATGTTGTTATAATGAAACGGTTGGCACTCTCAGACCGTACATAATAAGAGAAGTGAGAAAAAAGTGTTGAGATATCAGACACCGGACTGATCCCGTCTTTCATGTTGGGCCAGCAGCTGAAAGGAAGAGTGGTATGAGTTTGATTCAGCGTCATTTCACCAAAATTATGTCGATCTTATGTGTGTTATTATTGTTTTTTCTCTTAAATAAGCTTTTTCTTGAAGTGAATCCGGGCTATATTCAACGATGGCTCCTTTCATGGGGCTGGTGGGCGCCGATTATTTTTCTTGCCATGTTTACCGTAAGGCCTTTCACGCTGTTTCCGTCCTCCTTACTCGCCATTACGGCAGGCCTGGCATTCGGGGTGTGGGAAGGGTTTCTCTTCACGATGATTGGTTCTTTTTCAGGGGCAATATTGTCGTTCTGGGCGGTCAGAAGAATGGGAAAGCCCCTTGCGAAAAAGCAATGGGCCGGCGCATATTCGAAGAAACTGCAGAAACAGCTTGAAGAACGCGGGTTTTTTTACGTGCTTTTGTTTCGGTTAATCCCTTTTCTGACCTTTGACCTGATTACTTATATGGCCGCGGTTTCAAAGGTACGATTCCGTGATTATTTTTTCGGGACTTTGTTTGGGATTGTGCCGGGGGCTTTTGCTTATACGTTCCTGGGCTCCAGTGTGGCCTCCGGTCAATATCAAATGGTGATGCTTGCTTTTGTTGTGTTGTTGGTCGTTGTTGCCGTGCCGTTGCTGCTTCGGAAAAAGATAAATGGCTGATCGATTCTGACGGAAATAGGGAGATTTGATTGAATTGAAACAGTTGTTGCTTGTTGGGGCTGGGCATGCCCATCTTTATGTCTTAAAACAATTGCAAAAAAATAATTTGCCTGACGTTGACGTGACGTTACTGAGCCTGTCGGAGTACCAGTATTATTCCGGGATGTTTGCGGGTCATGCCGAGGGATTATATACGTTGGATGACATCCGCGCGGATGTCCGAAGTCTCGCTGAGAAGGCAAAGGTTCACCTGATTAAGGGAGCGGCCGTTTCGATCGACCCCGAACAAAAAATGGTGTTGACCGATCAGGGGAAAGTGTTGGATTATGACGTGGTTTCGTTTGATATTGGCTCATTGACCGCGGATACTGATCGTCCGGGGGTGTTGGAACATGCCGAAACCATTAAGCCCAACAACAGATTTCCAGATGTGATGGAAAGGTTTCGCAGGGCGGAATGTCCCGTTATTGTCGGGGGAGGTATGGCCGGAACCGAGCTGGCGCTGTCGGTGCAAACCTGGCGAAAGCAAAATCGTTCGGGGCCGCTTATTTTGGTCAGTGACGGCGGATTGCTTGATTCTGAGACTCAGAAGGCTGGGGAAAAGGCTGAGGCTTTAGCGCGTGAAAAAGGGGTGACTCTTCACTTGCATGACCGGGCCGAGGCGATAATAGATAACAAGATTATCAGTGCAGCCAATAGGAAAATTCCTTTTGACGAGATCCTGTGGCTGACAGGTCCCCGTCCGCACCAAATGTTTTCCGCATCATTGCCTGTCGATGAAAAAGGCTATTTGCTTGTGGAGCAAACTTTGCAAGTCAAACGTTTTCCCTCAGTTTTTGGTGCAGGAGACTGTGTTTCCGTTAATGGGTTTCCGCACATGGGAAAGGCAGGCTTTCATGCCTTGAAACAGGCGCCGATACTATGGGAGAACTTGAAGGGATTTTTCGGTAAGGGCCAGGGGCAGTTGTACAACCCGCAATCACCGTTTTTCTTGTCGATTCTATCGACCGGCGGCCGTAGAGGTTTGATGCTGTATAAAGAGAAAGTCTTTTATGGTAAATGGGTCTGGCAGCTTAAACATCAGTTTGACCGGCATTTTGTAAAGAACTATCAGTAGATTAGAGAGAATTTTTTACTGGAAGGGGGCTGGGGAATGAAGAAAAACTTGTTCGGCAAAATGGCCATTGTTGTCGTGATTTTGGCCGCGTTTATCGGATACAATATTTATTCCAAGTGGGATGAGACTCATTTTTCCGTGGATCCGGAAGCTTTTACAATCAAGAACAGTTATGAGGAAGTGCTGAAAGTGCAAAATCAGCAGTTCCCGAATCTGCATCTGGCCCGCGAATTTGATTTGCCGAAAAAAGTGAATCGCTCCGTACTCATCCCTGATCAGCATAGAAAAATAATCGTTCATGAAATCTGGTTCAAGTTCCCGGGTGTCTATCTTTTATATAGCATCAATTTACATAAAGAAGATCAGGATGAGGAAAGTGTCCCGAAATTACAGTTTTCTTCCATGAAAATCAATACATCCGACGGACAAAGTGATAATGTTTCTGTAAAACCCGTACATTCGGGGAAATCGATTGTGTGTAATGGGAAACTTTATCGAGGTGTTTTTTTATACCCGAATTATGCTGATATGACTTTCAAACACTTCCATGGGCTTCAGGATCTTATCAGCAAAATGAACAGAATCACATTACAAGAACCCGTGCTGATAAGTGGTAAGGACAACAAAATAAAGATTGACGACCTTAGCGTGAGTTATGATTACAACCACGAAGACTATAACCTGATTGATGTTCCGGTTAATGAAAAGATTACCCTCGATACAGGAGCAACGATTAAGTTTTCCCGTTTTCATGCCAGGATTCAGTTCAATCAATTGGATTTCACCATTAAATCAGAGAAAGCTCATATTCGTTCTCTTTATTTTCAAAGTCATCAGCCCGATTACAATTTGGAAATGCACGGGGTTTTTGGAGCCTATGTAAATCAACAAGAAAATGGTCATTATATTGCGGAATTTCCGGCGTTCAGCCAGGTTCCCGAAAGTCTAACCTTGAAAATAACTGATGTCGGATTGTCCGGGAAAAAAGCAAAATTTGCAATCCCGGCGAGGCTGGATGCGAAGGAAAAGAAAATCGGTGAAGTCCTTGGCACTTCTTTTTATTTTGTTGGTTACAAAGAAGAGGAGTCCAGTGGAAAGGAAGGCATGGTAACGTTGACATTGAAATGGGAGATTCCTTATCTGGCTGACCAAAAAGAAGGGAATAGGATCGTTCAACTTATGCCGCACTTGTATTGGCGGTACGAAAACAATCTGAAGCATGCTAATAATGAAGTTGAAAGACAACAAATTAAACGACAAACGGACAACCTTCTAGCTATCAAAAACGAAAAAGGCGAGAGACCGGGGTTCATTCGGAAGTACAACACATATAAAGGGGAAAAATATACATTCACCAAGTTGATATTGAGTGAATCTTATGTCGAGAACGCTAAACATTTGACACTTCATTTAAGCCATCTTATGTACAAGCACCCAATCGAGCCCAAAACGATTGAGATACAATTGCCAGACGTAGAATAGGTGAAGACTCCCCTTTGTTTCCAGACGCAAACAAGGGGGAGTTTTCTCGCTATAAGGTTTTCAAAAAGGACTGTACCTGCTCGGGTGTTTTGGCGTGGGCGCTGTGAAGATGGGCGGTTTTCTGGCCATTCTCGAAAACGAGCAAGCTTGGAATGCCCATAACCTCATATTGATCAGCGAGTTCCGGAAATTCGTCGCGGTTGAGTTCATACCAATCTTTATCGTTGTGTGCCTCGACGATTTCTCCGATAAACATATCCATTCTTTTGCAGTCCGGGCACCATCCAGCCTCGAACTTGACAACAGCCGGTTTATCTTGTTGAATGACTTTCTCGAAAGTTTGGATCGAATCAATCTTTTTCATGTCATGTCCCCCTTTATTTTTCTGTCATAAGTATAACGAATGCACAGGATGCAAGGGAACTAAATTGCTTTCAGCCGCAAACCAGTTGGAAATGATAGTCGGAATCTCCAAGTTTTTTTATATGGAAACAACGGAAAATATGTTAAGATGAAAAAAAAACAAAGGAACTGATTTTCTGTGTCATTACGATACGCAATTTTGGGATTGCTGTCTAAACAGGAAGCGACTGGGTATGAATTAACGCAGCGGTTCAGGAAAACGACAATTCACTTCTGGTACGCCCACCACACGCAAATTTACCGGGAGCTCGCCAAGATGGAAAAGGAAGAGTTGGTCGGTTACAGGGTAGTTCACCAGGAGGACCATCCTGATAAAAAAATTTATACGATTAAAGACAAGGGTTTTCAGGAATTGCTCAGTTGGCTTCTGGAAAGTGAAATTGACCCTCCAAAGCTAAAAGACAGCCGCCTTTTGAAAGTTTCGTTGTTTCATCTTATCCCCACGGACCGGTCGATACGTTTTCTTGAGAAAAGCAGAAGGGAACACGTCGAAACACTGCAGGGGATGGAATTCTGGAAGGAACATCATTTGCCTGAAAATCAATGCTACCAAAGCAAAATTGGTGAGTATTTGACGCTTGAATTCGGCATTCGAGCGATGAAAACGTGGATTGACTGGTGTGACTGGGCCATTGAGGTTTTGCGGAAATCAGAGAGCTTAAGGGAAGAATAATTGAAAGCAGCTGAGGCCAGAGGGGCCTCAGCTTTCGTTTGGTTGCAATAACTTCAGGGTTCATTTTCTTGTTTCTCAAAGGAACTTATAAATATTACTTTCCAGCTCCCGTGAAATCAACGGTTTGACAATCTCGATGGCAGGCTTCAATTTCCCCAGGTCAATGCCGGTTTCAATTCCCATCTCATGTAACATGAAAACGACATCTTCGGTTGCCACATTTCCGGTTGCACCGGGCGCGAAAGGACAGCCGCCAAGTCCGCCCGCCGAGGCATCGAAGCGGTTGACACCTGTTTGCAAGGCCGCAAAAACATTGGCGAGCGCCATTCCCCTTGTGTCGTGAAAATGGCCGGCAATAAGTACTTCTCGCGGGATTTCTTTTTGCAAGCCTTCAAAAAGCTCATGTACCTCTTTCGGGTTGGCCATGCCGATTGTGTCTGCGACACTCAACTCATCGACTCCAAACTCCGCGAATTCTTTGCATAGCGCAATTGTATCTTCCGCAGCAATTTTTCCTTCGTACGGGCAGTGGAAAGCGGTAGAAATACAGGCGCGCACGAAATACCCTTTTTCTTTTAACTCAGCGATGAGCGGTCTTAATTCTTCCATGCTTTCACGCGTGGTTTTATTGATATTTTTCTTATTGAACGTGGAACTGACCCCAACGAACACTGCAGCATTCTTGCAGTCTGTCTCATACAGCCGTTCCATTCCTTTTTTATTCGGGGTTAACACGTAATTTCGTCCATCGTCGTCGAGGCAATTCTCGATAATTTCCTCGGCGTCCTTCATTTGCGGGACCCACTTTGGGGAGACAAACGAGGTCAATTCCATTTCCCGGATGCCGGCATCCTTCAATTTTTTTATAAAAGCCATTTTATCCTCAGTGGATACGACGTTTTTTTCATTTTGCAGGCCGTCGCGCGGGCCGACCTCAATGATGGCAGCTTTTTTTGGCAGATTCATTGATTTTCCTCCCGGTTGTTTTCGGAGCTATATTCCGTAATTTAAAGGGCTATTTAAAACGATAAAAGTTTTGAATGAACTGAGAAAACTTTTTGGCTGTTGGGCCTAATGTAGATCCCTTTAGAGAGATTAGATTAAAATGACGGTAAATTATAGGGATTTCTGGAATCGTTGCTGTTTTTAGCGTATTGGATTCGAGTTCATCTTGGATAGCAAATCGCGGTAGAATAGAAACCCCTATATTTTTCTTAACCATTTGTTTCGCTCCTTCAATACTGTCAACCTCAACAATGATATTAGGGGAAAGGTTCGCCTTTTTAAATGCATTATTAATTAATGTCCAATCAAGTGTTTCCCGCTTAAACAAGATGAAAGGGGTTTTTGCAACTTCTTGTATTGTTAAATTTTGTTTCTTTCCAAATGAATGGTCTTGATGAAAAACAACAACCATTTCATCCCTGATTAAGGAAATGGACTCTATATCGGGATGAAAGACTGATCGAACAATCCCTATAGATACTTCGTGTTCGAGAACCATTTTCAATACTTGGTCAGAATGTCCTGTATAGGCAACTAACTTAATTTTTGGATACTTTTCGTAAAAATCATTGAAAATCTTTGGAAGTAAATAACTTGCACCGGAGAATACAAAACCTATCGGGAGCTCGCCGTCGAATGTATTGTTAGTTTTTTGAACTGATGAAATCCCTTTTTGAATGTTTTTTAAGGTGTTTTGTGCATAAGGGAGGAAGGCTTTCCCTTCTTCTGATAAGTAAACATTTTTACCAGTTCTTTCAAATAATGTTCCTCCTAATTCCTCTTCTAAGGATTTTATTTTTGCACTTACGGTTGGTTGAGACAAAAATAGAATCTCCCCTGCTTTGCTGAAACTCCCAGTCATCGCTACATAAATAAAGGCTTCAATTTGTTCAACATTCACTCGTTCGGCTCCCTTTCTATTTGATTTTCCTATATTAATATTAACAATTTGAATTGGACTTTACTAGTGGCTTCGATTAACCTTTGTCTATAAAAATATCGCAAATTATTAGATATTTAATGTTAAAAATGTATTTTGCGAAAGACTATCGGAGGTGTTGTATTTGTTAGAAGTTACGAGAGAAACCAATAGTTCCTTTCAATTTATGAAAGAAGCCTGTACAGTTATGCCTGGCGGGGTGACAGCAAACATTAAATTCTTTTCCCCTTATCCTCTAGTAATGAAACGGGCCGACCAAGCTTATTTAACTGATTTGGACGGAAATCAATACATCGATTATTTGCTTTCATACAGTGCGCTGATTTTGGGACACGGTCACCCGAAAATTGCAGAGGCGATCCAAAAACAGATTGAAAATAGCGGAACATGGCTATTTGGAACACCACACCAACTTGAAGTGGATTTCGGAAAAATGATTCAGCACTTCTATCCAAGTATCGAGTTGCTGCGTTATACAAATTCAGGAACTGAAGCAACCCTGTTGGCACTCCGATTTGCCTCGGCTTATACCGGAAAATATAAAGTTGCAAAATTTGAAGGCCATTATCATGGCGGCCATAATCAAGTCCTTTTCAGCATCAATCCGGACATTGGAGAAGCCGGTCCATTTAAGGAACCGAATGTCGTTCCTGATTCAAAAGGCTTAAGTAAACAGGATGGGCAACAAACCATCATACTGCCTTTTAATGATTTAGAAGCCTCAGAGGAAATATTGAGAAAACATTGCGATGAGATCGGGGCTCTTGTTCTGGAACCCGTTCAAGGCGGCTTTATTCCGGCGGAACAACGTTTCATTGAGGGAATACGTCAACTTACAAAAGAGTTGGGGATCGTTCTTATCTTTGATGAGGTAAAGACAGGTTTTCGAGTAAGTCTGGGGGGAGCGCAAGAAGTTTATGGGATAAAGCCTGATTTAACCACTCTTGGAAAGGTGATTGGCGGGGGCTTTCCGATAGGAATTGTTGGAGGTAAGAAGGAAATCCTTATGGAAAGTGCACCGGTGGAAGAGTCAAACGGAAAGGAACTTAGTTCTAAAGATGTTCTGTTTCACAGCGGTACGTATAACGGACATCCAATGATTTTGGCGGCAGGAATGGAAACCGTCAAGGTGCTGGAAAAAGAAATTGATCATGTCTTCCAAATGACTGATATACTTAGAAAGGCTTTAGAATCTCTCTTTTTTAACAAAGGGATTGACATGCAGACCCTGGGCATAGGTTCCATGTTTAATATTGCTTTAACAGACAGGGACATCTATAACTATCGTGACTATCAAAAATCAAACTTCGAACTTCGCAAAAGGATAGATATGGCTCTTTTAGATAAAGGAGTGTATACAAAACCTTTGAATCGGTATTCGCTTTCTACTTGTCATGGTGAAGAGGAAATAGCAAAAACTGTAGAGGCATATAGAAAAGTGCTTATGGAAATATGAAAATTTAATTTATAATAAGGATTTCAAAAAACCAATTATAAGGAGGATTAAGGCATGAGGAAGTATTTTGTATTTGTATTAACCTTAATCGTATTGTTGGGACTATCAGCATGCGGGGCTCAATCTGATACTGACGGAGGGGCCGCAAGTAATGGAAAGAAAAATCAACTAGTGAAACTGCAATTAGGAACTGGGAGTCCTGGCGGCACATATTTCCCTCTAGGCCAAGAGATAGCCACAATTCTTAACAATAATGTTGCCGTAAAAGGATTTAAAGTTTCAGCAGTCTCGACAGGTGCTTCAGTTGAAAATCTCGCAAAAATCGGACAGGGAAAATTACAATTAGGGATGACTGTGCATACTACAGCTCAAAATGCAGCCAAAGGTGAAGGGCAATTCAAAGGACATAAAGTCGATAATTTCGGATTCATGGGACATATTTATCCAGAAATTATGCAGATTGTTACCTTGAAATCAACGGGTGTTAATTCCATTGCCGATTTAAAGGGCAAGAAAGTTGCGATTGGACCACCAGGAAGTGGAACACAAGCAGCAGCAAAATTGATTTTGAAAGCGTACGGCATAGAAGATGGCGATTATAAAGCATATGAAGAAGGTTTTGGGGATGCCTCCGGAAAATTACAGAACGGTACGATTGATGCCAGTTTTGGATTTCTTGGTGCTCCCGCAGCAGGAATTAATGAGCTGCAAGCAGTTTCTCACAAAGTGAAGTTCCTGGAGGTAAAAGGGGACGGTCTGAAAAATGTTTTGAAGTTAAGTGGCTATGGAAAATATATCATTCCGGCAGGTACTTACAACTGGTTAGATAAACCTGTCCAAACAGTTTCAGCATATTCTATATTGGTAGGGTCCACAAGCCAAATCAGTGAAGAGTTGGGTTACAAAATCACAAAGGCTTTCTTTGAAAACGCTGGTAATATTACACATGAACAGGCAAAATATATAACAAAGAAGAAAGCACTGTTAGGGTCGGAGGATATGCCCCTTCATCCAGGTGCGAAGCGCTATTTCAAAGAACAGGGATGGCTTGAAGAATAAAGGTTGGCAGGCTGGACTATATCCAGCCTGCATCCAGATTACTCTGAGTATATAAAGGCGGTGAATTTTGATGAAGCAAAAAGAACAAATGGAACCGCAAAGCAGTGAACAAGAACTGAGTCAACAAGCACTTCTGGAAAAATACGATCCTGAACATACAGTACGCCGAAATCTGGGAAAATGGGCTTGGATTGTCACTATTGTAGGAATCGCTTTAACAATGTTCCATTTGTACACAGGGTTTAGAGGCTCTTACGTTTCATTAATTCAAGGATCGATTCATTTAGGTGCAGGATTGGCCTTGATTTTTATTTTGTATCCGATCAAGAAAACCGGTGCAAAAAAAGTTGGAGTTCCCTGGTACGATGGGCTGTTTGCATTGATCGCCCTCGGGTGTAACTATTATATTTTCTTCAACTATGAACGTATCGTAACAGATGCAATTGTTTTTGGATTTACTCCATTGGATAAGGTTGTTGCAACAGTAGCGGTTATTCTTCTTCTCGAAGCCACTAGACGTGCAGTTGGAATTCCGATTGTCATTATTGCTATTACAGCAATCGGTTATGCAATATGGGGGCGATATATCCCGCTATTTGGACATCAAGGCTTTTCCTGGGGGGAATTAAGCACAGAATTGTTTTATGGGACTAATGCTATTTTTGGGATCCCTCTACAAATTTCTTCGACTTATATCTATTTGTTTTTGTTCTTTGGCGTATTGCTTGTGAAAACAGGTATTGGGGAATTCTTCAATGATTTGGCATTTGCTTTAACCGGAAAATTTACTGGGGGGACGGCAAAGGCTGCTGTTGTTTCCAGCGGATTACAGGGAATGGTATCAGGGAGTTCGGTTGCCAATACAGTTGGATCCGGCGCCTTTACGATACCAATGATGAAGAAGAATGGGTTTAAACCTTCATTTTCTGCTGCGGTAGAAGCATCCTCTTCTACCGGGGGTCAGATTATGCCTCCAATTATGGGAGCTGCAGCATTTATAATGGCAGAATATACTGGCGTTCCATACAATGAGATTATTATAATTGCTGCTATTCCAGCCATTCTATATTTTTCGGGAGTGTTTTTTGGAGCACACTTTGAGGCGAAAAAGCAGGGAATTACCGGTGTTTCCAAAGACAAACTTCCTTCCTTTAAATCTTTAATGAAACGGTTAGATTTACTGATTCCTTTAATCATTATCATAGGTTTTCTTGTTAGTGGATTTACTGCAACTTACTCCGCATTATTTGGCATCATATCTGCCTTTTTGTTCAGTATGATTCGAAAAGAAACACGGATGTCATTCCGTGAAATCATTCGTACTCTTGAGGACGGTGCAAGGACGGCTTTGCCCGTTATCGCGGCCTGTGCCACAGCAGGTGTTATCGTTGGAGTTGTCACGTTGACTGGACTTGGCGGAATGATTGCAGGTGGAATTATTGATCTTTCACAAGGGAACTTTTTCCTACTGTTGTTTCTTACAATGATTGCTTGTTTAATTTTAGGTATGGGCTTGCCGACTACAGCCAACTATGTCGTTACGGCATCTATGGCGGCACCAGCTATCCTGGGACTATTTCCGGATATTCCTGTAATTGCGGTTCACTTGTTTGTTTTTTACTTTGGCATTGTCGCAGATATAACGCCACCTGTTTGTTTAGCGGCATATGCTGGAGCTGGCATTGCTGGGGCAAATCCTATGAAAACCGGTGTTACATCAACCAAACTTGCTATTGCTGCTTTTATTATCCCGTACATGTTTGTATCTAATCCTGTACTTGTTCTTCAAGGTGATCCAACGATTTCGAGTGTTATTGTGGCGATAGTTACAGCTCTACTCGGAATGGCGGGAATAAGTGCGGGGTTAATGGGCTTCTTTATTGCGGAGGCCAAATGGTGGGAGAGAGTTTTGCTGATAGGGTCAGGTCTCCTGCTTATATATCCAAATATAATAGATTCCTTGATTGGTTTTGTTGTTCTTGGGGGACTTGCTCTTTTTCAGTTTGTCCGTTCAAGGGCAAAGAAACATCAAAGAAAAATAGCTTTGTAGGAGGAATTTGTTAAAGGAAAATGTATCGTGGAGATTTACTTTCTCCACGATTTTTACTGTACGGGTTGGAGTCAACTTGAAAACGCTTCCGTATTACGGACGCTTCGAGTTAAAATGAAAGGGAATATGTTAAAATGGAATAAAAAGCAATCATAAAGAGGGGAAGGAGATTCAGGGCATGGAACAAGCTGTGAAGGAAGGGACATTTCTCTGGGAGCCCGCACCTGGATTTAAAAAACAAACCAACATCGTAAAGTATATGGAATGGTTAAAAGATCACAAACAACTCAGTTTTGATGATTATCATTCGTTATGGTCGTGGTCCGTTACGGAAATCGAGGATTTTTGGGCATCACTATGGGAGTATTTTGATATTCAGGCTTCAACGCCTTACCGCAGTGTGCTCCCCGAGCGGAAAATGCCGGGAGCCAAATGGTTCGAAGGTGCCCATCTCAACTATGCCGAGCACATCTTTCGAAATGCCAGATTCAATGAGCCCGCTATTATTGCGCAATCGGAGC
>DASVCO010000253.1:0-4818 GCA_036381575.1 Caryophanales bacterium | reverse complement strand
CCTCAACTAAACTCAACTCAGCTAATGAAATTATTGTTATTTTAACGAACTCTTTGTTTTCTGTCAATCCGAGAGCATTTGTAAAATCAATGAATCATCAATGGTTACCGTTTCAACTTCACCAACTTCTTTCATAACGATAAAACGAAGCTGATTTTGTTCGGTTTTTTTATCACGTTTCATTCGTTTAAGCAGTCCGTCCGCCGACAACTCCGGTGGAATCGCCATTGTGTATCCCAACCGTTCCAGCCAATTACTCAGTTCTTCGACAGGCAACTTTGTTTTATAGTAAGCTTCGCTGACCTTCATTGCGAAAACCATTCCAATTGCAACGCCTTCACCATGTGTGATCCTGCCATAACCAAGTTCCGCCTCAAGCGCGTGACCAAGTGTGTGGCCAAAATTCAAATGGGCACGAACACCCGATTCTTTTTCATCTTCGGCCACAATATCCGCTTTCACGGATATAGCCCGGTTAAGAATCTCCTCAAAAGGAAAGGTTTTCAGATCATCCGGTGAAGTGATCTTTTCTTTCAACATTTCATAAAATGAAGCATCGCGAATCAAGCCATGCTTTACAATTTCGGCAAAACCGGAACGCAATTCGCGGGCCGGTAAACTCGCAAGTGTATCAGTATCATATATGACGGCATCCGGCTGATAAAAAGAACCGATTAAATTCTTTCCGAGCGGGTGATTGACTGCCGTCTTTCCGCCTACACTGGAATCGTGGGCCATCAATGTAGTGGGAACCTGTATAAAACCTATGCCTCTCATGAAGGTCGCAGCCACAAAACCAGCCAAATCTCCGACAACACCCCCGCCTAACGCAATGATTGCAGATTTACGGTCAAAGCCTTTTTCAAGCGCAAAGGTCTGGCAGTCATAGAAAGTCTGAAACGATTTGGCTCTTTCGCCATGCGGGATAATGTAATGATCGACGTGTTGATATCCGCTTAATGCCCCCAAAACATCGCTCAAATAATTTCCGGCTACGACATCGTCCGTGATGACCAACATTGAAGAAAATTTCTGCGGCAATTCATCCAGCAATCCCGACAAACGATGACGCAATCCGCTCCCGATAAAAACAGAATATGCCTTGGATGGTGTTGTGATCATTAAGGATTCCATTATTAAAACGTCCTTGTCCATTCTAGATGCCTTTCGTAAGCCGCCTTGATCTCTTCAAATCGATCACCGCCGAATTTCTCAAGCAATGCATTCGCGATTTCCCAGGCCACGACCGCCTCTGCAACAACGCTCGCCGCCGGCACCGCACAATTATCCGTCCGTTCAATACTCGCCGCAAACGGTTCCTTTGTTTCCACATCCACGCTGTTCAACGGCTTGTACAACGTCGGAATCGGCTTCATCACCCCGCGTACGACAATTGGCATTCCCGTTGTCATTCCGCCTTCAAAGCCGCCAAGGTTATTCGTTTTCCTTCTGTATCCGTTTGCCTCATCCCAAATAATCTCGTCGTGCACTTTGCTGCCGAATCGTTCCGCTGCCTCAAATCCAAGGCCGAATTCTACGCCCTTGAACGCATTAATGCTCATTACAGCCTGGGCAAGCCGAGCATCAAGCTTACGATCGTAATGCACATGGCTGCCGAGGCCTGTCGGCACACCCTCGACAATCACTTCCACAACACCGCCGATCGAATCGCCATTATCCTTCGCCTTATCGATCGCCGCCATCATCCGCTTCGCCGCTTCGCCGTCAAAACAACGCACCGGTGAATCCTCTGTCACTTGTTGCAACTCCGCAAGCGACGAATAATCGGCGCCTTTCGCCTTCACATCGCCAATCCTGACCACATGACCGCCAACCTGAATGCCGAATTCCGCCAATATCTGCTTTGCCACCGCGCCTGCCGCGACTCTCATCGCCGTTTCCCGGGCAGAAGAACGCTCAAGCACGTTCCGCAAATCACGATGCCCATATTTAATTGCTCCGTTAAGGTCGGCGTGACCCGGCCTGGGGCGCGTCACCCTCTTTTTGATCTTTTTCTCTTCCTCTTCCGAAATCGGTTCAGCGCCCATAATGTCTTCCCAATTCTTCCAATCCTTATTCTCAATAACAAGCGCTACCGGCGCCCCGGTCGTTTTCCCGTGACGCACCCCGCTCAAAATCTGTACACGATCCTTTTCGATTTGCATCCGCCGGCCGCGCCCGTATCCTTTCTGGCGGCGTGCCAGTTCTTCATTAATGTCATCGGCTATCAGCTTAAACTGGGCCGGAATTCCCTCAAGAACAGCTGTCAGCTGTGGACCGTGCGACTCTCCTGCTGTTATGTATCTCATCATGATTCCCTCCATACTCCTGGTTCCATATTTGTTTCAGAATTCAACCGTATAATTGAAATTCAACCCTTATTCCTCTAACTTTCGGTAAAAAAAAGTTTCTTCAGCACTAAATCCATATCTCTCCGGATAAAAGATTTGTTCCGTGCTCCCGACGAATAGAATTCCGCCAGGTTTAAGAGCCTCGTTGAACTTTCGATACAGCCTTTCCTTCGCCTCATTTGTGAAATAGATCAGGACATTCCGGCAAACAATGAGATCAAAATGATTCGAGAAGGTATCCGCCAACAAATTATGCTTTTGAAAGCGAATCGGTTCCTTTAAGCTTTCATCAACCTCCCAACGCAACGAATCTTTCTTCCGGAAAAATCGGTTTTTGACAGATAAGGGCACCTCTTGAAGCGAATTTTCTGAATAACAACCGACTTCTGCTTTCCTGAGCACCTGTTCATCCATATCCGTTGCTAATATCGAAACATCGGACAGCGGCATGAAACCGGAAAGCACCATAGCCAGTGTATACGGCTCCTCACCTGTAGAACATGCTGCACTCCATACATTAAGCTTTGTTCCACCACTGATCAGGCGGGGCAACACCCGCGTTTCAAGAACCTTCCATCTGCTCGCGTTTCGATAGAATGATGAAACGTTTATCGTGACACGCGCCAGAAAGGTATTCAAAGCGGAGCTCTCAGTAGATATCCTGTCAAAATAGGAATGAAAATCCTTACAGCCAAGTTGGTCACGAAGGGCAGTAAGCCGTCTTTTCATCTGGTTTTCTTTATAATCGGACAAATCCACCCCATAGGTTTCATGCACACGGCCAACAAACCAATTATAATCCTCAACCATCTTAGTCTCCCCGTCCCCGGATGGAGTCAAAACTCCTTATACAAATAAATGGCTTACAGGAGAGGATGGCTCCCCCGAAAACCCCATGTTCCATTTCAAGCCATTGTACCACAAAAATCAGCCGTCATTCGGCTGATTTTCACGGTTATACCCATTTATTGATTGTTTTCTCGTATGAAACCGTTTCCTCTTCCTTAAAGAACAGGCCGATTTCACGTTCAGCAGATTCAGGCGAATCAGAACCATGAATAATGTTCTGGCTGACGCGTACACCATAGTCACCACGGATCGTCCCGGGAGCAGACTCTTCAGGATTTGTGGCTCCCATCATTTTTCTTGCCGTCGCAATAACATTTTCGCCTTCCCAAACCATCGCGAATACAGGGCCGGAAGTAATGAAATTGACAAGCTCCCCGAAAAACGGCCTTTCTTTATGTTCACCATAATGTTCTTCAGCCAACTCTTGCGGGATGGTCATTAACTTTGCACCCCGAAGCTGAAATCCTTTCTTTTCGAAACGGGAAACGATCTCCCCTACCAAATTACGCTGCACCCCGTCGGGTTTAACCATCAAAAACGTTTGTTCCATGTAAATCTCCTCCTGATAATCCGAATCACTTCAAAAATTCTACCAAAAAACAGAATGAAGCACAATGTTTACTGATGCTCCGGTTCTGGAGACCATAATCAAATTTGAAATTCCGGTTTCCAAAATGCAATAGCACATCAAAATTTCCGCTTCCCTATATAACCGGCAATTTCATAAAGAGATCGCTTCGCCTTCCTATCGGGCAAAGAATCAAGAACCTTCAGGGCCTTGTCCAAATAGCGTGCACTCAACTGACGGGAAAATTCAATTCCGCCTGAATGAAGAACAAGATCGAGAACTTTCCGCCATTCTCTTTCACTATGATTACGGCCCTGCAAATAGGCTGTGATATCTTCACGCCGATCTTCATCCCGCAATGCATACAGCGCAGGTAAAGTCACATTTCCCTGTCTTAGATCACTGCCAGCCGGTTTACCAAGCTGTTTCTCGCTCCCGACAAAATCAAGCACGTCATCGGTAATCTGATAAGACATTCCAACATAGTATCCGAATAAATATAATTTTTTTGATATTTTTCCATCGGCTCCCGCCGCAATTGATCCGAGCCTGCAACTCACGGCAATTAATAAAGCGGTCTTTCGCTTAACCCTGCGCAAGTAGTGGCGGAGGTTCAAATTCCAATCGAACAATTCACGGATCTGTTCGATTTCACCAAGGCACATTTCAACTATAGCTTCAGACAACACCTTATGTAATTCAGGTTTCTCAATGGTCGCAATCAATTCGAGAGCTCGCGAGAATATATAATCTCCGGTGTACATCGCCACACGATTATCCCATTTCGATTTAATCGTTTTCCTTCCCCGGCGAAGTTCAGACTCATCTATCACATCGTCATGCACCAAAGAAGCCATATGGATCAATTCCAGGGCCACCGCCACTTTCTTTATGCGATCAGGTTCATAATGGCCGAATTGTCCGCTGAGCAAAACAAAAACAGGCCGAATTCGTTTCCCGCCTGCTTTCAGAAGATGAAGAGACGCTTCCTGCAGGTCAGGATGGCCCGCTTGAACGGTATGTTCCAATTCCTTTTCAATTGATGAAAGT
>DASVCO010000252.1:0-34613 GCA_036381575.1 Caryophanales bacterium | reverse complement strand
TAGAATCAATTTAGGCGTTTCGATATCACCAGAAATGAAAGCAGGCCGAATGATCGGCCTGCTTTCATTAGACTATAGGCTTCCTGCTGGTTGCGCATGATTTCTTTCTTTACGTTTCTCACGCCGTTCAGAAGCCGTATTATATAATTGTTTTTCCTCAGTTGTTTCGGGCAGAACAGCTGGAACCTCCGAAGGGTGTCCATCCTGATCCAGAGCAATCATTGTCAGAAACGATGTGGTTGTCAAACGTGGTTCCATCATTTCGAGATTCTCGCAAAGAACCTTCACATATATCTCCATCGATGTCCGCCCTGTAGAAGCGACGAACGCTTCGACAGAGATCACATCCCCTTCTTTAACAGGGCCATAAAAATCAACCGAATCAATCGAGGCCGTCACCACAGCCATCCTGCAATGCCTCATTGCTGCTATGGCCGCAACCTCATCGATATAGGACAATACCTTCCCACCGAACATCGTTTCCAAATGATTCGTATCCGGCGGCAGCACAAGCGCCGTCTTGACAGTGCGGGATTTGTTTGTTGATACAGATTCCATGGTCTTCCCCTTTCTATCTACAGTTCATCCCAATTCAGATTGGACGACTTCGAATAATTGGTCACCTTCTGCTCGAAGAAATCCGTTTTTGTGCTGTTCAAATCACTGAAACCCTCGACCCAGGGCATGGGGTGTTCCTCAATTTCCGGATACAGAATTTCAAGATTTAACCGCTTCAAACGCTGATTTGCCAAGTATTTAATATAACGGTCAATCACTTCATCATTCAAGCCGGCCACCCGGTTCCCGACAATATATTGGCCCCATTCAACTTCGTGGCGCACGCCTGTCCTCATCATATCACGCAATTCCCGAACCATTTCCTCAGTAAACAATTCCGGATTCTCTCTGCGCAATTCATGAAAAATATTTTGAAACAATGCCAAATGTGTAAATTCATCACGCTGAATGTACTTGATTTCCGTAGCTGTACCCGTCATCTTGCCCTGGCGCGCCAGTGAGAAAAAGAACGAGAAACCCGAGTAAAAATAAATGCCCTCCAAAATATAATTCGCCATTACCGCCCGCAATAAATTCTGATCATGGGGTTCCTCTATAAACCGTTCAAATTGATCGGTCACAAAACGGTTCCGGCGCAACAGGTGTTCATCGTCACGCCACTCATTATAAATTTGATCACGTGTCTCTGGACTGCACACGCTTTCTAGAATATAGCCGTAACTTTGCGAATGAACTGCCTCCTGAAACGTGTGAACCGTCAGCACCATATTCACTTCCGGTGCCGTAATGTATTCGTTAATATTGGGCAGATTCGCTGTCAATAAAGAATCAAGGAAAATCAGGAAGCTCAAGATCTTATCATAGCTTTCCCGTTCCGCCGACGTCAAATTCGGATAATCTTTCGCATCCTGGGCCAGCGGAATCTCTTCCGGAATCCAGAAGTTGTTCATCATGCCGCGGTATAACTTGTATGCCCAGTCATATTTCACGTTGTTCAGTTCAATTAAATTGGTCGTGTTACCGCCGATGATTTTTCGTTTTCCCCAGTCACGATCCCCGTTCTCGTTGAATAATTTCTTTTTTGTAAGTTCCATTTATAAAATCCCCTCTCTGAAAAATTAGGAAGAACAACTCACGCAGTCATCCAGCTCAAGGCTTTGATTTCGGACATAGTAAACCGTTTTCAAGCCATTCTCCCAGGCAGACACGACCAACCCGAGCATTTCCTTTGCCGTAATTTGCGGCGTAATGTACAAATTAAATGACTGCGACTGATCGATATGGCGCTGACGCACGCCTGCCGCTTTAATGCTCCAATGCTGGTCAATCGTATGGGCCTCCTTGTAATACCACGTTGTCTTTTCGTTCAAGTTCGGTGCTGTTTGTGGAATGATCGCATTCTTTTTTTCTTCGATAAAAAATTTCTTAAACACCGGGTCAATCCCGGCTGTTGATCCCGCGATTAACGATGTCGAACTTGTCGGTGCGATGGCAAATAAATACGCATTCCGAATCCCGTGCTTTCGAACATTCCCTTGAAGAACCGTCCATTTTTCATCGTCATAACCGCGAGATTCGAAGTAATCCCCGGTCTGCCACTCACTTCCTTCGAAATAAGTGTAAGCACCTTTTTCTTGAGCCAACTCATTCGAAGCTTTTACCGCACAGTAGTTAATCCACTCGTAAATATCATTTGCGACGGCCATATGCTCTTCCGATTCCCAGGGAACACCAAGCTGCGCGAGCATTTGATGATAACCGGACGTCCCAAGACCGACGGCGCGATATTTTTTATTTGTAATTTCCGCTTGTTTCACCGGGTATTCGTTCAAATCGATTACGTTGTCCATCATGCGGACTTGGCAAGTAACCACCCGCTCAATGTCTTCTTTTGTGTGAACACGCCCCAGATTCAAAGACGACAGGTTACAGACCACGAAATCCCCCGCCTCAAGTTTAGTTGTGATCGTATCGTCCTCATGGCCTGTCTCAATATGCCGCGTCGGGCTCATATTCTGGCAAATCTCCGTACACAAATTCGAGCTGTAAATCATGCCCTTGTGCTTATTTGGATTGGCGTTGTTGACAGTATCGCGAAAAAATAAAAACGGAGTGCCGGTTTCAAAACAACTTGCGAGTAGTCGTTTCATGATGTCGATCGCCGGAATTTCGGTTTTTGCCACATTGAGATCTTGCACACAATCCCAATACTTTTTCCTGAACGCCTCTCCATAGAAGTCTTCCAGGCTCCAGCCTTTTTTCTTTCGAACTTCATGCGGATCAAACAGGTACCAGGCCCCTCGTTCTTTTACAACTTCCATAAAAACATCGGGAATACAAACGCCTGGAAAAATGTCGTGTGCCTTCATCCGGTCATCGCCATTGTTCGTTTTCAGGTTCAAGAAATCGAGAATGTCTCCATGCCAGACATCAAGATAGATCGCTGCTGCACCTCGTCGGACACCCAGTTGGTCCACCGCAAGTGCCGTGTTGTTGTAATTTTTGACCCACGGAATAACTCCACCTGCGACATCCTTGAATCCGCGAATATCGGAACCTCTGCTCCGTACCTTTCCAACGTAAATCCCCTGGCCGCCGCCACGCTTCGACACCTGAGCGAAACTCTGATTCACGTTATAAATGCTCCAAAGATCGTCATCCACTGTATCAATGAAACAACTCGATAATTGCGGATCCGGCTTTCTCGCAGTATTAAGTGTCGGCGTCGCCACTGTCATTTCTAACCTCGACAGCACATCGTAAAATTGTTTTGCCCACTGCACCCGGTTGGTTTCCCTCATGGCAAGATGCATTGCCACACCCATAAACAATTCCTGCGGCAACTCCAACGTTTCGTTGACCAACCCGCGAATCAGATACCGATCCGTCAGTGTTTTCACGCCGAGATAATGAAACAGCTCGTCCCTTTCGGGTTCGATGTAGTTTTCTAATTCCTCAACTTCCGCCCGTGAGTAATGTTCCAGTATGTAGTGTCCATAGCGGCCGATCTCTGTTAGTCGTGCAATCAAATTATAAAATGGCCCATACCCTGGCTCACCATATCCCCGATTTTCCGCCGCTTCCCGATAAAGCATATCCAGATGCAGCCTTGCAGCGACAAACTGCCAATTCGGTTCTTCAACACTCGTCTTTTCGCTCGCTGCGCGTATCAACATTTGCCACTTTTCTTTTTCCGCCATCTGATTGTTGATTTGCCCGCGAACTACATCCAACAAAACTTCCGGATCACACTCTTCCACTCCGCCGCATGCCCTGAACGCCATCTCTTCCAATCCATCATCCGTTTTTGCCAAAATTGTCATCCGTATTCTCTCCTTTTTGCATAATAAAAAGCCCATCTTCCTTCGAAGATGAGCTGAAAAACGACACGTATTTTATGTAAAGAGTATACAAATCTCCCGCAAAAAAACCGGCGCCGTTTCCCAATCTCAATCCCCGAAGACAAGAAACACGGAGTCAAAGGTAGGTCTACTGGCTTATGCTTCACCCTACTCCGGGCCTTCCCGTATAAGAGCCACCAACGGCGCTTTCCTTATACAGTGGTATTCCCGTTTCGTCCACATTCACAGTTGCGGGGGCAGCTCCGGCTTTTCACCGGATTCCCTATTAAGTCCATGATCGGACACCTGTAACTCGCAATTGACTATTCAATTTTCCAGATCACTATATATAGATAACCATACGAATCGTTAATACTATATAGAGCGTCTTGTTTTTCTAGTTTACAAAACCACAGCCCAGAATGCAAGACCATTTCGAAAAAAAGAATGCCAAACTACCGGAGCAGGATTATAGATGCTCTTCTGTTTGCTTAATCGGCAACACAATTTCAACTGTCGTCCCCTCATTCAGCTTACTCGAAATTTCAATCTCCCCATTATGAGCTTCAATGATTTTCTTGCAGATCATAAGACCGAGCCCGGTTCCCTTTTCTTTTGTGCTGTAAAAAGGTTCGCCCAATTTCTCAAGCCGCTTTTCCGGAATTCCTTTTCCCTCATCGGCTATTTGGATTTGAAGCTTTTCTTTTGTCATACGGGTTTTAATAAAGATTTTTCCTTGCTCTTCGCTGGCTTCAATTGCATTTTTCAGGACATTAATCAGCACCTGCTTGATTTTATCCATTTCACACTCCACGGTCTCCAACTCTGGTTCAAAGCGGCTAAAGATCTCCACGTTTTGCAAAACCGCTTCCGAATGCAACAATAGAATCGTTTGTTCAATCAAATCCTTGATATCCGTATGTTGAATCTTGGAGACCTGCGGTTTTGCCAACACCAATAAATCATTAATAATCGACTCAATCCGATTTAATTCCGTCAGCATGATATCCACATACTTTTTCCGATTTTCCTCCTTAAAGTATGGTTGGATCAATTGAGTGAAACCTTTAATAGAGGTCAATGGATTTCTGATTTCATGGGCAATGCCGGCAGCTAATTGTCCCACAACCGACAATTTCTCGGTGCGTTGAAGCACTTCTTCGGTTTCTTTCTCTTTGGTAATATCACGAATCACGACCTGGGTTGCGGGCTCTCCTTCAAACCGGGTTGGCGACCAGGCCATTTCCACTTCCCGGACTTCCTCGTCATGACGCAGAAGTTTCAATTCAAACGGCTCCGGCGGCCTCTCGTTCTCTTCAAGAAACGCTAACTTCTCCTTGAAAAGCGGCAAATGATCCTCATGAATGTATTCGAACACATTTTGTCCGATAATTTCAGTTTTGCCGACTACTCCGAAAAGCTGAAGGCCGGCGTCATTCAGATACACCCATTTCTCATTCTGGCAAATCCCCAGTGTTTCATGGAATTGTTCAACAAGTGAACGGTATCTTTCCATCTCTTCTTGCAGATTATCCATTTCATGAATCCGTTTCGTCACGTCCCTGGAAACACATACAAAGCCTTTTATATCGGCTCTGCTTGATTGATCCACTTTTTTAATAGTCGTTTCAACCCAAATATAGTTACCTTCTTTGTGCCGAAAACGGTAGGAGACCCTGTTCACCGTTTGTTTATCGTGCATTTGAAAGGCTTCTTCCAGTTTCAATCGGTCCTGGGGATGACAAAGATCGCAAAGATAGCCTTCGGCCAAATCAGCAGGTTCATATCCGAACAAAGGAAGTGAAGCTGGAGAGGCATTGAGGATTTTCCTCTCACAGGTATGCAGTGTAATCATGTCAGGAGCAAAACCGGTTATTGTATTGGATATCTTTAATTCGTAAAAAATGTCCTTGATTTGATTAAATAGTTCATCATTGTTTTCTCTCATGGTCAAACCGTCCTTTTTATAACCTCTCTCCCTAAAATAATGTAACGATTGCCAAAAATCAATTGTAATACATGGTGAACTTTGATTTCACTCCCTATTTAAAACCGAAAAAAATGCGTGCCGGAAAGCCATTCTTTCCAAAGCACGCACCGTTTTACGATTTTTTTCGAATCCGTAAGACTTGCCATTCCCATTTAATGTTTCGGTTCAAAGGTTTTGCAATCCGTTTCCTCAGTGGTTGTGGCCTTCGAGTCCTTGTGGGTGACGACATAAATTCTGTCCGCATTACACAAGTTGCCTTCACCCCAGTATTCGCAGTTATTCACTTCACAAAGCACATCTTTCGCCATACTTTCACCTCCCTTCTTATGTATTTTTAACAAACGTCTCTCGTCTTAATCCATGCGATATAATGGGTACTGAAAAAAATTCTTCCTTCTTATGACTTGAACATTTCCGCCCAGTAGTATATATTGAATACAAATGAATAAGAGTAAATGTTTTTTGGAGGAGCCTGTCACCGACGGGCTCCTTTTGTGTTTTTTTAGCCAAAATTGGGGAGGAATACGATGGGATCAGAAGCGTCTAACCTGCAAGTAATTGCAGCTGTTGTTGTATTTGTACTGGCTTATGCCTTTATTATTTCAGAAAAAGTCAACCGGACTCTCATAGCGTTGGCGGGGGCAGCCGTAATCATATTTTTCGGCGTAATTGAAATTCATTCTGTCTTTGTAGAGCACATGGAATGGGGAACGATCGTCCTTTTGATTGGAATGATGATCCTGGTCGGCATCACCAACAAATCCGGGGTATTTCAATACGCGGCGGTACGGTCAGCGAAAATGGCAAAAGGCGAACCAATGAAAATCCTAATCATTCTGTCGATTTTGACAGCTGTGGGGTCGGCCTTTCTGGACAATGTCACGACTGTCTTGCTGGTCGTTCCGGTCACTTTTTCGATTACAAGAATTCTCGGAGTCAACCCGATACCATTTCTGATTTCAGAAATTTTATTTTCCAATATCGGGGGGACCGCGACGCTTATCGGTGACCCGCCGAACATCATGATCGGAGCAGCGACCGGCCTGTCCTTTAATGCCTTTCTTTTTAACCTCGGACCGATTGTCATTGTCATTGGCGCGGTTACCCTTGTAATTCTCTATTTCATCTACCGCGGGCAAATGAAAGCAGATGAATCGAAACAAGCTGAACTGATGGCTTTGGATGAGAATGAGTTCATCCGGGACGCCAGCTTGATGAAGAAATCTTTAGTTGTCCTCAGCGCCACCATACTGGCGTTCGTTCTTCATTCCCTTATCGGGATTGAAGCGCCGGCCATCGCGATGAGCGGAGCAACTTGTCTTATGTTGATAGGTGTCAAAGAAAATGATTTCGAAGAAGTGTTTCATTCCGTTGAATGGGGAACGATTTTCTTCTTCGCCGGCCTGTTCACCCTTGTCGGCGGGCTTGTCGAAGTAGGAGTAATCGAATATCTCGCTTCAGGCGCGTTGGAAATTACGGGTGGCGATCTCACAATTGCATCTATTATGATTTTGTGGGTTTCAGGCATAGCATCGGCGACAATTGATAATATCCCTTATGTGGCCACAATGATCCCATTGATTCAGGACATGATCCACGGGATGGAATTGGAGCCCGGCTCCCACCAAGCCAATATTCTTTGGTGGTCTCTTGCTCTCGGCGCCTGTCTCGGCGGAAACGGCACTCTCATTGGGGCTTCGGCTAATGTAATCGTGGCGGGCATGGCTTCTAAAGAAGGCAACGGCTTCACCTATATGGATTTCCTGAAAATCGGAGCCCCCGTCACATTGGTCTCCTTGATTCTATCCAACATCTATTTATATTTACGCTACCTGATATAAACTCGAAAAACGCCCCTGCATTCACAAGAATACAGGGGCGTTCTTATTGAAATTACAAGATTGTGCTCAGAAACTCTCTGGTTCGTTCTTCTTTCGGATTTTCGAATACTTCCCTCGGATTTCCGCGTTCAACAATCCGGCCGTCATGCATGTACAAAAGCCAGTCCCCGACTTCGCGGGCAAAGCCCATTTCATGAGTGACGACAACCATAGTCATGCCTTCCTTTGCTAACTGCTTCATCGTAGCGAGGACCTCGCCGATCAGTTCGGGATCAAGCGCCGATGTCGGTTCGTCGAACAACATGACATCCGGTTTCATCGCCAATGCACGGGCAATGGCCACTCTTTGTTTTTGCCCGCCTGAAAGGGTTGAAGGGTATACATCATACTTGTCACCGAGCCCGACCTTATCAAGCAGCTCCTTTCCTTCCTTAATCGCCTGTTCCTTTGGGACTTTCTTTACTTTTGTAGGAGCTTCAATCACATTGCCGAGTACTGTTTTATGCGGAAACAGATTAAAGTGCTGGAAAACCATTCCGACCCGCTCACGCACCTTGTTCAGATTGTGCGTCTTCGGCTCAACCTGTTCCCCTTCTATGATAATTTTACCGTCATTCTTCATCTCCAGGAAGTTTAAACATCGCAACAACGTGCTTTTTCCGGAGCCGCTGGCCCCGATCAGGACAACAACATCGCTCTCCTTAACAGTCATATCGATGTCTTTCAATACATGTAATTCCCCGAAAGATTTATTTAAGTTCTCAACTCTGATCATTTCTTGCTTTTCACTCATGATTGACCTCCCTAATCGCTTGACGCCAGTCTTTTTTCAAGTGCATTCGATGCGAGGGTAAATACGAAAACCAGGAATAAGTAATAGACAGCTGAAATAATATAAAAAGTCAACGGATCAAAATTGGTTGCGGCCTGTGTTGTGGAAATATTGAATATCTCAGGTATGCCAACAAATGCCGCAAGGGAGGAATCCTTTAAACCAATAATAAATTGATTGCTTAACGGAGGGATTGCCCGGCGGAAAGCCTGAGGCAAAATAATTCGCCGCATTGTTAACGGTAAGCTCATGCCAAGAGAACGGCCTGCTTCCCGTTGACCGTTGTCAATAGACTGAATAGCCCCGCGTATAATTTCAGCAATGTAGGCCCCGCTGTGAAAGGCGAGTGCCCAGGTGGCAGCCCAGAAACCTGTTAAACTAATAATGGCCTGCAAACCAAAGTACAGAACGAAAATCTGGACAATTAATGGTGTGCCGCGAACCAACCAAATGTATACATTGGCAATCCAATCGAGCACCTTGATATTCGAAATTTTGAATAATGCAAAAACCAGGCCGATAATCAACGCAATAAATATCGAAACGGCCGTCAGCTTAATTGTAACCCACATGCCTCCAAGAAATAAATCAAAATAATCTATAAAAGTTCCAGATAAATGGGGTAGACTCGGCAAGTTGTTCACTCCTTTTTAAGGGACAAATGTGCGCAGCTGGCTGCGCACATTTGAAACATTATTCTTTTACTTTTCCGGCGGCTGTGAAATGTCGCTTCCTATCCACTTTTTACCGAATTCCGCCAGTTTTCCTTCTTCTTTCAGTTCGGTCAACGCTTTATTGATAGCCTTCAGCAATGCTTCATTTCCTTCGGCAACTGCGACCGCTTGTTTGCTGACGCCTAGAGTATCTTTACCCACAACTTTCAAACCGTGAGCAATTGCTTTTTTCCCTGTGATTATATCTGTAATGACCGCATCGTGTTTACCCTTCGCCAGTGCTCTTAATGCTGTTAGATCACTCGCATAAGTATGAATATTATCGGTTACTTTCTTTGCCATAGGGTAATATGTGGAGCCTTTGGAAACCGCAACTTCTTTGCCCTTCAAATCATCTAATGTTTGAATATCGCTGCCGGGCTGTGTAAAAATTTGCGGACCGGAATAATAATACGGCTGCGAAAAATCCACTTTTTTATCACGTTTCTCTGTAATCGTATGACTGGCAACCGCTGCATCAAAACGACCTGAGACGATTCCGGCAATAATGCCTCCGAATTTGTACTTTGTCGGGTTCGGCTCCAACCCAAGTTTTTTTGCAATAGCTTTGCCGACCGCAATATCGTACCCTTCCATTTCTCCGCTTCCGTTCACTTTACTGAAAGGCGGAAAGGCACCAGAGGATGCAAAAGTAAACTTCCCGGGCTTGACCAGGTTTAATTCACTTCCTCCCTCGCTGCCCCCTTCCCCGCTCGTTCCACCGCCATTGGTGCTTCCCCCGCCGCCGCTTGAACCGCATGCGACCAGCGCGAATGTCAGGGCAAACATTAATGACAAAACAATAGACCGTCTTTTCTGCATGAATTTGACCCCTTTCCGAATTTATATACACTCATCCATATTATCAATACTCAGAAAACGACTCAAACATGCTATAAGTGCATAATCAGGCGTCTTGTCCTATTTTTATGTATTTATTGGGGAAATAGTGTGATTTGCTCCGTTTATCTACAGTATTGACAATACACTCCCGTATACTTGCCTCAAATAGAACTGCGGATGGCTTTCCATACCTCATCTTTGCCAGTGCCGGCCTCAGCAGAGAACAGGATGAGCTTATCATCGGATCCACCCATACCAAGCGTTTCCCGAACAGTATTCAAGTGGCGTTGTTGCTGTGATTTCTTGATTTTATCCGCTTTGGTAGCCACCACAATTACAGGAATCTCAAAATGCTTCAGCCATTCATACATCAGAACATCATCCTTACTGGGAGAATGGCGGGCATCGACAATTAAGATGACTGTTCTCAAAACCTCGCGTTCTGTTAAATATGTTTCAATCATGATTCCCCATTGCTGCCGTTGTTTCTTCGAAACCTTCGCATATCCGTAGCCCGGCACATCGACAAAGATCAAGTCCTCGTTGATTTTATAAAAGTTAAGCGTTTGTGTCTTCCCCGGATGTTGTGAGGTACGGGCTATACCCTTGCGATTCAACAATTTGTTAATAAGCGAAGACTTCCCGACATTCGATCGGCCGGCCAGGGCAATTTCAGGCCGCCCGCCCGAAGGATACTGCTCGGGACGAACGGCGCTGATTAACAGTTCAACATTGTTTACCTTCATGATTTCTCCTCCACCAACGCATGTTTTAACACTTCATCCAGGTGACCGACTGGAATGAATTTCATAGCTTTTCGGACACTGTCGGGAATATCATCAAGATCTTTTTCATTCTCCTTGGGAAAAAGAATCGTTGTCAATCCGGCACGATGGGCACTCAACGCCTTTTCCTTCAAACCGCCTATCGGTAACACGCGCCCACGTAATGTAATTTCCCCGGTCATTCCGATCTCTTTCTTCACCGCCTTTCCGGTTAACGCTGAAACAAGTGCGGTTGCAATTGTAATCCCGGCAGACGGGCCATCTTTCGGGGTCGCCCCGGCTGGTACGTGAATGTGGATATCGTTCTTATCGTGAGACTCCGGATCAATATCCAATTCTTTGGCCCGAGAACGAATATAAGTGAATGCGGCCTGGGCCGATTCTTGCATGACATCTCCCAACTGGCCTGTTAACGTAAGACGACCTTTCCCCGAATAAAGCGACACTTCGATGGATAATGTATCGCCTCCTGCCGTCGTATACGCCAGACCGGTTGCCGCTCCAATTTGATCTTCCTCTTCCGCTTTTCCATAACGGAACCTTGGCTTCCCCAGGAATTCTTCCACCGTCTTTTCTGTTATAATGACACGCTTTTTCTTCCCGCTGACAATTTGCTTAGCGGCCTTTCGGCAAAGCCCGGCTAACTGGCGTTCAAATGTCCGGACCCCTGCTTCCATTGTATAGCGTCGAATCACTTTTCGAATCGCAGCGTCGCGTATTTGGACCTTGCCTTTATCCAATCCATGGTCCTTTACCTGCTTCGGCCATAGGTGGCGCTTGGCAATATTCATCTTCTCTTCTTCCGTATAACCGGCGATATATAACATTTCCATGCGGTCAAGCAGCGGTTGCGGAATGGTCGCAATATAATTTGCCGTTGTGATGAACATCACTTTCGACAAATCATAAGGCTCCTCAATATAATGATCACTGAAAGTATGATTCTGCTCCGGATCCAGCACCTCCAAAAATGCGGAAGAAGGATCACCACGAAAGTCACTGGCCATCTTGTCGATTTCATCGAGCAAGAAGACAGGATTGTTGCTTCCCGCTTTTTTCATTCCCTGAATAATTCTACCGGGCAAAGCACCCACATACGTACGACGGTGGCCGCGTATTTCCGCTTCATCCCGAACACCTCCGAGAGATGCGCGTACAAATTTACGATTCAGAGCTCTCGCAACTGAGCGGGCAAGCGAGGTTTTCCCGACTCCAGGAGGACCAACAAGACAAAGAATCGGTCCTTTCATCGCTTTCGTCAGCTTTTGAACCGCCAAATATTCCAATACACGCTCTTTCACCTTATCAAGGGCGTAATGATCTTCATTCAGGATTTTTTCAGCATGATTAATGTTGAGATCGTCTTCCGTCTCTTCCTTCCAGGGCAATTGAATAAGCCAATCAATATAATTTCGAATAACCGAACTTTCAGCGGAGCTGGTTGGCACTTTCTCATAACGATCAAGCTCTTTCAACGCCGTTTCTTCCACATTTTCAGGCATTGTAGATTGCTCAATCTTTTCCCTTAGCTCGGCCACCTCTCCGTTTTTGCCTTCCTTTTCCCCAAGTTCTTTCTGAATGGCCTTCATTTGCTCGCGCAAGTAATATTCTTTCTGCGTTTTCTCCATCGAATGCTTGACTCGCTGACCGATTTTCTTTTCCATGTCCAGCACTTCTTTTTCATTTGCCAGAATCTCGGTCAATTTACTCAGGCGTTCTTGCACATCCAGTGTTTCCAGGATCAACTGCTTTTCTTTGATTTTCAACGGCAAATGTGAAGCAATCGCGTCGGCCAGATAGCCCGGATCTTCTACATCCGCCACAGATGCATAGGTTTCAGCCGAAATTTTCTTCGACATTGACGTATACTGTTCGAATAACTGCAGAACCGAACGCATCAATGCTTGTTCTTCAAGCCCGGGTTCCCGGCTTTCTTCAAGATATTCCACCTCTACTTCAAACATTGGATCCGTTTCCACAAATTTTTTGATTCTGCCCCGTTTCTCTCCTTCTACGAGAATTCGAATGGTCCCGTTCGGCAATTTCAACATCTGGTTGACTTTTGCCAATGTGCCGGTTTGATAAAGGTCATCTTTGTCCGGTTCTTCAGTCCCCACCTCTAATTGTGTCGACAAAAAAATCATATGATCGTTTAACATTACTTTTTCCAATGCTTTAACTGATTTATCACGGCCGACGTCAAGATGAACAACCATTGACGGGTAAACAAGCAATCCGCGGAGAGGAAGGAGGGGAATGGTTCTTTCATTCTCTACTGTCATGTTACACACCTCCAAGGTAAAGCCAGCTTCATGTATTTAGTATATGTCCACCGGAATGCAGCGCTTTAGACTTTCAGACTAGGTCTTGCCTCAGCCCTTTGTTTTACTTCCGAATTTAGACCGAACGCGTTGGGGATTGAAACATTGCACCGGAAGCGGGTGCTATTTTCTCCTGCTCCTTCTTCGCCATAGGAGGGAAAGCAAGATCAAAGACTTCCTCGAGATTGTCCACAGGAAGAACCTGAATACCTTTGATTTCTTGTAAAATGGTTTGGTAATTCTCACGCGGTACGATAACCCTCTCGACCCCGGCCTCTTTGGCCGCTTCCACCTTGGCCACAACACCGCCGATCGGTTTCACCTTCCCATGAACGCTCAATTCTCCCGTCATCGCCAGCCTGTGGTCGACTGGTACTTGTTCAATGGCGGAATAGACAGAAGTTGCCATGGCAATTCCTGCCGACGGCCCGTCCACCGGAATACCGCCAGGAAAATTAATATGAATATCATAATCATCCGTTCTTATGCCTCTTGAACGGAGAACCGTCAAAACATTTTCAGCCGAGCCTTTCACGAGGCTTTTCCTTCTGACTGATTTTCCTTGATTGCCAATGTTTTCTTCCTCTACTATTCCGGTTATGTTGACCGATCCCTTCTTTTTCACAGGAATGACCGTAACTTCTATTTCAAGCAACGCTCCTGTGTTTGGACCGTATACAGCCAAACCATTCACAACACCGATTTCCGAGCGGTCATTGATTTTCTTCTGTGGGCGCGGGGAAATCTGGCTTGAATGGAGGACCCATTCAATATCGGAATCGCTGATTTTCTCTTTTTGATCCGCAATTGCAAGACCGGCGGCGATTTGAATAATATTAACGGCCTCTCTGCCATTTTGCGCATATTTCGCCAACAAGTCAATTCCCGCGTCTGTTACTTCAAATTTTATTTTTTCTGCGGCTCTATTCGCAATCATTTTGATTTCATCGGGACGAATTTCCCGGAAGAAAACTTCCAAACAACGAGATCGAATCGCTGGTGGAATCTCATCCGGTGTACGCGTTGTTGCCCCAATCATTCGAAAGTCCGCGGGCAGACCGTTCTTGAAAATATCATGAATATGGTTGGGAATTTGATGGTTTTCCTCATTATAATAGGCGCTTTCAAGAAACACTTTTCGATCCTCAAGCACCTTTAACAGCTTATTCATTTGAATAGGATGCAGTTCCCCTATTTCGTCGATGAACAAAACACCGCCGTGGGCATGGCTTACAGCCCCTTGTTTGGGTTGCGGGATCCCGGCCTGTCCCATGGCACCGGCCCCCTGGTATATCGGATCATGGACAGATCCGATCAATGGATCGGCAATCCCCCGCTCATCGAATCTCGCTGTGGTGGCATCAAGTTCTACGAAAGCCGCTTCAGATCGGAAAGGAGAATGTGGATTATGCTTGGCCTCTTCAAGAACGAGTCGGGCCGCAGCAGTCTTCCCGACTCCAGGAGGGCCGTAAATCAAGATATGTTGCGGGTTTGGTCCGCAAAGAGCCGCTTTAAGAGAGCGCATCCCCTCTTCCTGGCCAACAATTTCCGAGAAGGAGGCCGGCCTTACCTTCTCCGAAAGAGGCTCTGTCAATGAAATTCTCCTCATTCTCCTCAGCTGTTCCATTTCCTTACGTGATTCTTTATCAATCGAAACCTTCTGGGTTCGTTGATTTCTAAGTAAATTCCAAAAGTACAGCCCTATCACAATCCCAAAGAAAAGCTGTACGATTAAAGCAATTGATGTCCAATTCATAATCTAACCTCCCGGAGATTTCTTTATCAGCACTAGTATCTCCTGGGAGCTGTTGGACTAAACAGCAAATCGCATGAATCAAGCTGATTTTCCTAATGTAAAATCAAATACGCCTCAGTGTATTAGAACTCGCATTATGCTTTATTCTGACCTCCGCCGGATAAAGTGAAAAACCAACCGAATGCCCTTCAGTTGGTTTTTCAAAGTCTAAATATATTGAACGAGAATGAACTTGATTTGATGAACCCTTTCATTCAAAGAATCAGGCACTTTCCCGCGGTTCTTTCTTCTCTTCAACAACGGTACCGTCTTCAAGCACAAAGGTCGGCAGTACTTCCTCCGTAACGGTTTCTTGTGTGATTGTACATTTCACAATATCTTCTTTCGACGGCAGATCGAACATCACATCCAACATTATACCCTCGATAATCGAACGTAATCCCCGGGCGCCTGTTTTCCGTTTAATAGCCAGTTTGGCAATTTCACGAAGCGCGTCCTCGGTAAATTCCAATTCGACATTGTCAAGTTCCAGAAGCTTCTTGTACTGCTTAACAAGAGCGTTTTTCGGCTTCGTCAGAATCTCGACAAGAGCTTCTTCATCAAGCGGTGTCAAGCTCGCTGTTACCGGAAGGCGGCCGATAAATTCCGGAATCAAGCCGTAACGCAACAGATCTTCAGGTAATACCTTCTTTAAATATTCACTCTGGTCAAGATCAGGCGCTTTCGTGTCGGAACCAAAGCCAATGACTTTCTTGCCGAGGCGGCGCTTGACAATTTGTTCGATGCCGTCAAAGGCACCTCCGCAAATAAACAATACATTGGTTGTATCGATTTGGATAAATTCCTGATGCGGATGCTTCCTTCCACCCTGAGGCGGGACACTCGCGGTGGTTCCTTCAAGGATCTTCAGCAATGCTTGCTGTACCCCTTCACCTGAAACATCACGGGTAATGGACGGATTCTCAGATTTCCGGGCAACCTTATCGATTTCATCAATATAAATGATGCCTTTCTCGGCCTTTTCCACGTCATAGTCTGCGGACTGGATCAATTTCAACAGAATGTTTTCAACATCTTCCCCAACATAGCCTGCTTCCGTTAACGAGGTTGCATCGGCGATGGCAAACGGCACGTTCAAAATTCTCGCCAATGTTTGCGCAAGCAAAGTCTTTCCGCTTCCGGTTGGGCCAAGCATGACAATGTTACTTTTCGCAAGTTCAACGTCATCATGACTGTGATTGCTTGCATTGATCCGCTTATAATGATTATAGACAGCAACGGACAGGTTCTTCTTTGCCTGTTCTTGCCCAATCACATAATCATCAAGAATACCCCGGATTTCCTGTGGTTTCGGAACTTCCTTAAATTCCACACCTTCCTCGGAACCCAGTTCTTCTTCCACAATTTCCGTGCATAATTCAATGCATTCATCGCAAATATATACACCCGGCCCTGCGACCAGTTTACGAACTTGATCTTGCGTTTTCCCGCAAAACGAACACTTCAACTGCCCTTTTTCTTCGTTAAATTTAAACACGAAATCACCCCTTACTAATGATCACTACAAACAGTGGTCAAGTTACGATCAACTATCCAATTATGTACGCATTGTACCATAAACCTTATGTGAAACAAAAACAAAAACCCCTTTCCACAATCCTTCCGCCGGAGCGCCCCTTTCCTTAGTTTTATGTGAAAGCAGGGATTCTTATGTTATTCTTCCTCAATCCGATCACATTAAAACAGGTCTAAAGCCCCAAAATCAAACAAGAGGCACGAATCCACTCGTGCCCTCCTTGCTTGAAAAAGTTAAACCGGAAGTAAAGAAACCGGCAGTCCGCCGGTTTCTTTGTATTTTTATTCGGTTTCGCCCTGTTCATCTTCATTCTTGCTTGCCGCTTCTACTGTTTTGCTTTGTTCAACAAGATATTCAACAGTGTTCCGAAGCCTCAGATCTTCCTTAATGGCGTCGGTGCCACCGCCTTGTGCGGCTAGCAGTTGTTTGATGTCTTCTACCGACTGGCTGTAGGTTTCAGCCATATTCTCCAATTCCTTTTCAACATCTTCGTCACTTGCTTCGATGTTTTCGGCTTTGGAAATCGCCTCAAGCGTCAAGTTGGCCCGCAGCCGCTTTTCGGCGTCTCCTTTCATCTGTTCACGCAAGGCATTTTCATCAGTACCGGAGAACTGATAATACATATCAAGGGTAACCCCTTGCGCCTGAAGACGTTGCTCGAATTCCTGCTTCATTCGATCGAGTTCGTTCTCAATCATCACTTCCGGAAGATCAATCTCCGCATTGTCGCTGGCCTTCTCAACAACGGTATCCCGCTGATAATTTTCCGCATTTTGTTTCTTTTGTTCTTCCAGATTGCTGCGCAGTTCCTTCTTTAATTCGTCGAGAGTTTCAACATTCTGGTTCACATCTTTGGCAAACTCATCATCAAGTTCAGGCAGTTCCTTGCGCTTGATTTCATGAATCTTCACCTTGAAGACCGCTTCTTTTCCGCTCAATTCTTCAGCGTGGTAATCTTCAGGGAAGGAGACCTTGACTTCTTTCTCATCTCCTGCTTCAGCGCCAATGAGCTGCTCTTCAAAACCAGGAATGAATGATCCCGAGCCGATTTCCAAAGAATGATTTTCGGCCTTGCCGCCTTCAAACGGCTCATCATCGATGAAACCTTCAAAGTCGATCACAACCGTATCGCCGTCCTCAATCTTACCTTCTTCCTTAACGACAAGCTCAGCCAGACGTTCCTGGTGTTGCTTCACTTCATTCTCAACTTCTTCATCGGTCACTTCGGTATCTTGCTCCTCAACTTCAAGGCCTTTGTATTCGCCAAGTTCCACTTCCGGCTTCACAGTCACAGTCGCTTTGAAAATGAGTTCCTGGCCTTTCTCGACCTGTTCAATGTCGATTTCAGGCTGGTCAACCGGTTCAATTCCCGCTTCCTCGACAGCTTCCGTGTAAGCTTTAGGCAACAGAATATCAAGTGCATCTTGATAGAGAGATTCTACCCCAAAGCGCTGTTCGAAAATCACGCGAGGAACCTTTCCTTTCCGGAATCCGGGAACATTCACTTGTTTAACAACCTTTTTGAAGGCCTCATCAAGCGCCTCGTTCAACCGTTCCTTATCTACTGTAACGGTGAGTTCACCTTTGTTTTTCTCCGTCTTTTCCCAATTCACAGTCATAAATTCCTTTCCCTCCAACCAATAACTTAATGTCTTCCGTTCAATTACAACCCTTTCATTATAACACAGGAACCTCCGTTTTCAATCCTAACACTCAATTAAGACAGCGTCGAGTATATCACATGTGTTTCGTACATTCTCGGGACAAATGGAAAAAACCTTAGACCGTCGTTGTTTTTTCAGCCGTTTCAATTTTTCCGATTGCTTCTGTTAGTTCCGGCTCTGAAACTTGAAACCTTTCCGCGACTTCTCGATTACCGACATTCATCCCGTTCATATCGTGAGTCATTTTATAAACAGCTGCCGCCCATACTTCTGGATAGGAAGGTTCAAGCTTCAAGGGAAACATGGTGATCATAAAATGTTCCCAAAGCTGCAGCGCCATGTTATATAAAGTAGGGTTGTCCGACTCCAAAGAACTTGACAGACACTCCTTGACAGCAATGAAAAACTCATTTTCCGTAATCTCCGTCATTTCACCGATATTAACAGAAACCTCCTGGCCGAACTTGTGAACCGAAACCGTGACATTCAGTTCTTTCTCCTTCAGATCTTTCAGTATTGCACTCTTGATGTACGGATTACCGCCTTTATCCTGTAAGGCAGCTTCTATTTCATCCAAATCCTCAAGATAACGATCCTGAACCTTCTCCCGGTCCCACCCGACATCCCTTGCGCCCTGATGGACTTCCAAAGATTCCGGACCTTGTTCCCCGGGGGCCCCTTGGCTTTCATCTTCAACCTTTTGCTGGAAAAAGCGAAGCCATTGGCGGCATTGCTCTGTCATTTCTCCTGCAGGCACAAGCTGCTTTTGCAAAACGGTTTTCAACACGCCCTGAGCTTCTTTATATTCCTTTAAGTCTTTCAGAACCAGCACATATACCTGTAAATAATCGTAAAAATCCGCCCTGCTCTCAAAATCCGTATCAAACAACTCTTCACAATAACTCTTTGCTTCTGTCAATTTTCCCAGCTGATAAAGGCACATCATCATGCCGAAATGAACCTTTGGGCTCTGCCCTAACTCAAGTGCCTGCCGAAAGTATTTTTCGGCACTGACATAAAGCCCCTGTTTGATTTCGGCTATTCCTTTTTCCACATAACGCTCATGAAGACCGGGCATGGGAACTACTTTATGATCATTTCCGTTCATGCAAATCGCTCCGCATCACTGTTTGAAATCTTTATCAGTTTAACAGGTTATGCCTTGTCCCACAAGGGAATTGGAAAGTCATCAGCAATGGGGGAACCCAATAAAAAAGAGAATCGTCAACCAATATTCAGAAACTTAAAAACCCCGACACCAAGTGTCAGGGTCAAAGGAAAGTCAATTACAACATTTTCTCTTCAAACTCTTTTATTTGCGATTCATATTCAAGGGACAATGCGATTTCATCTTTGCCTTCCAACAACATTTCTTTCCAATAACTGTCCATTTCAAACATGATGGATATCCCATCATCATCCGTAACCGTTTGATTTTGCAAGTCAACGGTTAATTCACTTCGCCCTTCCTGAACCTGATCCATTAATCGCCGGACCTCCTTGTCGTCAAGGACAACCGGGAGAAGACCGTTTTTCAGGCAATTATTATAAAAAATATCCGCGAAACTTGGAGCAATCACTACCCGAATACCGTAATCCGCCAATGCCCAGGGAGCATGTTCCCGCGAAGATCCGCAACCGAAATTCTTCCCGGCAATCAAGATGCCTGCCCCTTTGTTTTCCGGCTGATTGAGTTCAAACGATGGATTTTCCGCCCCATCTTTGTCAAAACGCCAGTCGAAAAACAGAAACTGCCCGAAACCGGTTCGCTCCACCCGCTTCAGGAATTGTTTCGGGATAATTTGATCTGTGTCCACATTCATGCGGTCCAGGACAGCGGCTTTCCCTGTAAAAGATACAAACGGTTCCATTTACGCTCCCTCCTTGACTACGTCTAACTGGCGGACATCCGTGAATTTCCCTGTAATCGCGGCCGCTGCGGCCATTGCCGGACTGACAAGATGGGTTCTGGCTCCTTTTCCCTGGCGCCCTTCAAAGTTACGATTCGAGGTAGAAGCGCACCGTTCACCCTCAGGTACAATATCAGGGTTCATACCCAGACACATGCTGCATCCGGATTCCCGCCATTCAAAACCGGCATCCAGAAAAATCCGGTCAAGTCCCTCGGTTTCAGCCTGTTGTTTAACTTGGCGGGAACCTGGGACCACCATAGCACGGACATTCGGCGAAACACGCCTGCCTTGAACAATTCTTGCCGCTGCACGCAAATCACTGATTCTCGAGTTCGTACAGGAACCGATAAACACATGCTGGACCTCAATATCGGTTATTTTGGTATTCGGTTCAAGTCCCATATACTGAAGCGCATGTTCAACCGTACTCCGTTCCCCTTCATCCGCGAAATTTTCGGGATCAGGCACCGCTCCATGAACCGGTGCCCCCATTGAAGGATTGGTCCCCCATGTCACTTGCGGCTCAATTTCCGCTCCATCTAACGCAATCGTCCGATCATACTCGGCGCCTTCATCAGTGGCAAGTGCCTTCCACCGCTCAACCGCCTTGTCGAAAGCTTCGCCTTCCGGCGCATGCCGTCTCCCTTTCAAGTAATCAAACGTTGTTTGGTCAGGGCTAATTAATCCTGCTCTCGCTCCAGCCTCAATCGACATATTGCACAAAGTCATTCTTTCTTCCATAGACAATGCACGAATAACGTCTCCGGTAAATTCGATCACTGAACCTGCCCCAACATTGACACCGTATTTTGCGATAACAGCCAAAATGACATCTTTCGCCGTTACACCGGTTCCCAGTTTACCGTCAACTTTCACTTGCAGGGTTTTCGGCTTTGCCTGCCACAGCGTTTGCGTTGCCAGTACATGTTCAACCTCGCTTGTGCCTATTCCGAACGCGAACGCCCCGAATGCCCCGTGTGTTGAAGTATGGCTGTCGCCGCAAACAATTGTTTTTCCGGGCTGGGTGAGCCCCAGTTGCGGACCGATAACATGGACGATACCTTGATCCGGACTGTTAAGATCGGCAAGAGGGACTCCGAAGGCATCGCAATTCTGTTTCAAGGTTTCCACCTGTTTGCGTGCAATTTCGTCACGAATGTTGAATCGATCAACAGTCGGCACATTATGATCCATTGTTGCAAAAGTCAAATCCGGCCTGCGTACCTTGCGCCCCGCCAACCGCAATCCTTCAAAGGCTTGCGGTGATGTGACCTCATGAACCAGATGAAGGTCAATATAAAGCATGGCTGGCCGCCCTTCCTCCCCGGCCACAACATGATTCGCCCAAATCTTTTCAAATATTGTTTTCGGCATGGTGTAAATCCACTCCCATTCCAGCGTTCAGAGTTCAAAGGCCAGAAATCGGATAAAAACAAAAATTCCAGAAAAGACATCCTGTTTATACCCTCGCTCTGGCCTTTGGCTTACGCGTATGCGGCCATAATTCCGGCCGTCGTCGTATCTTCTTCAAGAGCAAACAGCACTTGGTCTGTCATCTGCTTTGTCCCGATGCTCCGTTGCCCCAATCCGGTGATATCAGCGGTTCGATATCCCGCCTCCAATACCTCAGTCACAGCTTTTTCAACAGCTTCTGCCTCTTCCCGCATTCGAAACGAATGGCGCAGCATCATAGCGACCGACAAAATCGCAGCCAACGGGTTTGCTTTATTTTCACCGGCAATCTCCGGAGCCGAGCCGTGAACCGGCTCATACAAACCGGGGCCGTTTTCACTCAAACTGGCTGAGGGCAACAGCCCAAGCGATCCTGTCAACATAGAGGCCTCGTCGCTCAAGATATCCCCGAACATATTCTCCGTCACAATAACATCAAACTGGCGTGGATTCGCAATTAACTCCATGGCGGCCCGGTCAACGAGCATATGCTCCAATTGAACACCCGGATAACGCTTGGCTGTTTCTTCAGCAACCTCACGCCACAAGCGGCTGGATTCCAGAACATTTGCCTTGTCAACGGAGGTCACCTTTTTATTGCGCTGTTCCGCTAATTTGAACGCCTTTTCTACGATTCTTTCAATCTCTTTTCTTTTATAATGCAAAGTATCGACAACTTCTTCCTCGTCTCCGGACATCTGCCTGCCGCTCGGCTTACCGAAATACAGACCACCTGTTAACTCTCGTACTATGACGAAATCAACATCTCGAACCGTCTCTTGCTTCAAAGCTGAATGAGCTGACAAGCCGGGAAATACCTTCACCGGACGCAAATTCGAAAACAAATCCAACGATTTTCGCAGCTGCAAAAGGCCCTTTTCAGGCCGTTGTTCTGCGGAAGCTCCATCCCATTTCGGGCCACCGACAGCCCCGAAAAGTACCGCGTCACTCTCCTGGCAAAGCTTGAGTGTTTCTTCCGGCAACGGGCTTCCCTTTTTATCTACAGCTTCTCCACCAACCGGTGCATAGGAACAATGGAAAGTGTGCCCGAATTGTCGACCGATTGTCTTCAATACCTTGACCGCATTATTTGCTACTTCCTGGCCGATGCCATCCCCCGGCAAAATCGCGATACGTTTTTCCATAGTTCTCATCCCTCTCCCTTTTAGATTTTGGAAGTACAGGTTGGAGGCCGGATCCATCCTTCCTCCAACTTTTTTACACATTTTCTCTGGCCTGACCCGAAGCTATCTGCTTACGATTGCCCGGCAAATTCACGGTGGCTGCTGTGAAGCCTGGCAACCCGATTCACCGCATTCGTGTAAGCTTTTGCTGAAGCTTCAAGTACATCCTGTGCCGTTCCACGTCCGCTTCCCTCTATCTGATCGATTGTTACTTTCACATAAACATCAGCAAGTGCGTCGCGTCCTTCCCCAACCGATTGAATTCGATAATCGTCGAGATGAACAGGCAGGCTGACCATTCGCTCAATCGTATTGTAAATAGCTTCGACACTGCCCGAACCGGTCGCTGCCTCCTGAATCACACCGCCTTCCGGGGTTTTTAAAGTCATTGTCGCTGTCGGAATATTATTGGTTCCGTACTGCACCTGGACATCAACAACTTCATAACCGCTCTCCTCGGCACTGGCCCGTTCTTCCGTCATCAACGCGAACAAGTCTTCATCCGTGATGTGCTTCTTCTTATCCGCCAATTCTTTGAAAGCTTTAAACACTTTCTGGCATTCGTCATCCGTTAACTGATAGCCGAGAGCGCTCATCTTATCTTTGAAAGCATGGCGTCCGGAATGTTTCCCTAACACGAGCCTGTTAGAGGCGGTACCTACTAATTCCGGCGAAATGATTTCGTACGTTGTCTTCTCCTTCAGTACGCCGTCCTGATGAATCCCCGCTTCATGCGCGAAGGCGTTATCGCCAACAACTGCTTTGTTTGGCGGGATCATCACGCCGGTCAACTTGCTGATAAGTGCGCTCGTGCGCTTGATTTCTTGCAGATTCAGGCCTGTTTCCGCTTGATAGAAATCGTTTCGAATTCTCAACGCTACAGCAATTTCCTCAAGAGAGGCGTTACCGGCTCGCTCACCGATTCCGTTAATGCAACCTTCGATCTGGTCAACTCCGTTTTCAATCGCCGCCAACGAGTTGGCGACTGCCATACCGAGATCATCGTGACAGTGGGCGGATAACGTTACCCGATCAATATTCGGAACGTTTTTGCGGATTTCCGAAAACATCCGTCCGTACTCCTCAGGAGTTGTATAACCAACCGTATCCGGAAGATTAATGACAGTCGCCCCGGCATCAATAACTTGTGTGACAATACGAATCAAAAAATCAAGATCGGAACGTGTCGCATCTTCAGCCGACCATTCAATATGCGGAAAACGGCCAGCCGCATATTTTACAGCATCCACCGAATTTTCAATTACCTGATCAGGCGTTTGTCTCAATTTATAGGTCATATGAATCGGCGATGTCGCAAGAAACACATGAAGCCTGGGTTCCTCCGAATTCTTCAGGGCTTCCCACGTTGTGTCAATGTCCTGGCGATTGGTTCTGGACAAACCGGTAATCGAGCATCCTTTAACGGATTCGGCAATCGCCTGGACAGACTTAAAGTCACCCGGGGAGGAAGAAGGAAAACCTGCTTCGATGATATCCACGCCAAGCCGTTCCAGCTGTTTGGCGATCTCCATTTTTTCCGAGAAATTCAAGTTGATCCCCGGCGATTGTTCCCCGTCCCGCAGGGTTGTGTCAAAAATGTTAATTTTTCGCATCGATCACCACTTCCTTTCCCTTTTGTTTGACAAATGGCATCATGCCTCGAAGCTCGCGACCCACCTTTTCAATTTGCTGATTGCGTTCCCGTTCCCGGATTGCTTTGAATTCCGGACGATTAGCCTGATTTTCAAGAATCCAGTTCTTTGCGAATCTTCCGTTCTGAATATCCGCCAATACAGCCTTCATGTTCTCTTTTACATGATCATCAATCACACGCGGGCCGGATTGGAAGTCCCCCCATTCAGCTGTGTCGGAAATCGAATAACGCATCGTTTCAAGGCCACCCTCGTAGATCAAATCGACAATCAGTTTCACCTCGTGGAGACATTCAAAATATGCGGATTCCGGCTGATATCCGGCTTCAACAAGTGTTTCAAATCCGGCTTTGATAAGAGATGTAAGTCCGCCGCACAGCACCGCCTGTTCTCCGAATAGATCGGTTTCCGTTTCTTCTTTGAAAGTCGTTTCCAGAATACCGGCACGGCCCGCCCCGATTCCTTTCGCATAGGCCAAACCTGTTTCGTTTGCTCCACCGCTGTAATCCTGATGAACACCGACAAGTGACGGAACCCCCGCTTCTTCGACAAAAGTCCGCCGCACAATATGGCCAGGGCCTTTCGGTGCAACCAGAATAACATCAACATTTTCCGGCGGCACAATCTGGTGAAAATGAATATTGAATCCGTGCGCGAAAACAAGCGTTTTCCCTTCAGTCAATCCCTGCTTGATTTCACTTTCATATACCTGTGTCTGCAATTCATCCGGCAGCAAAACGGAAATCACATCAGCCTGCTCAGCTGCTTCATACACCGGCAGTACCTGAAAACCGTCATCCTCAGCTTTGTCCCATGATTTGCCCTTTCGCAAACCGACAACAACCTCAAATCCGCTTTCCCGCAAATTTTGCGCATGTGCGTGACCTTGTGAACCGTACCCGATCACCGCAACTTTTTTACCTCTTAGTACTTCTTCATTTACATCTCCGTTGTAATAAACCTTTGCCATTTGAATCCTCTCCTCTTCCTATTTTTGTAAGAGTCAATAAGTAATCCCGCGTCCAGCGCTGTCGACTCCTGGTATGATGCTTGAGCTCTCTTCTATTTTCTATTTAATAATGGAATATTGCTTCATTTTTGTAACGGGTTTCTGCGCCGCTCTTGGAAAGGCGGTAATGCCGGTACGTGCCAGCTCTTTAATCCCGTATGGTCTTAAGAGATCAATCAGTGCCTCAACTTTTTCCGAATCTCCTGTAACCTGGACTGTCAAACTGTCACGGCTTACATCAATAACACCGGCTCGGAAAGGCTCTACAAGTCCAACAATTTCACTTCGCGTTTGCGCGTTTACCATCACTTTAATCAGGGCCAACTCACGGGCCACCACCTGTTGATCGCTGATATCGGATACCTTTAACACATCAATTTGTTTGTTCAACTGTTTCATAAGTTGTTCTGTATCCCGCTTGCTTTCGACATGAACAACAAATGTCATTTTCGAAATGCCCGGCGTTTCTGTATGACCGACTGTAATGCTTTCAATATTGAAATGCCTTTTGGAAAATAAGCCCGTCACCCGGTTTAGAACACCGGCTTGATTTGTTACTCTCGCTGTTACAATTCGTTTCATGGTTTCACCCCTGTCATTTCATGCAGTCCCTTTCCGGGAGCCACCATCGGATACACATTTTCCTCCTGAGGAATTTGAAAATTCACGAGTACTGGCCCTTCTGTATTCAATGCTTCCTGAACAGCGATTTCCGCTTCATAAGGCGTTTGCGCCGATAATCCCTTCATTCCATAGGCCTGCGCCAATTTCTGCAAGTCCGGCTGAACCGGAAGCAAGGACTCCGAATAACGTTCATTGTAAAAGAAACTTTGCCATTGCCTCACCATACCGAGGGATCCATTATTGAAAATAAAGACCTTTACCGGCAATTGAAGTTCCTGGAGCACCCCAAGTTCCTGAAGAGTCATTTGGAATCCCCCGTCTCCAAGGATGGCCGCTACCGGTTTCTTCGGTTCGGCAAGTTGGGCGCCAATCGCGGCCGGCAATCCAAAACCCATCGTTCCCAACCCGCCGGAAGTCACCCAATGACGCGGATTTTGAAAGGAATAATATTGCGCGGCCCACATTTGATGCTGGCCAACGTCAGTTACGACAATGGCTTCCCCGTTCGTGCGGCGATGGATCATTTCGACAAGAGGTTGCGGCTTCAATTGCCGGCCTTCTTTCTCATACCAGAGCGGAAACTCCTCTTTGTTTCGTTCCAGGGCTTCGTGCCATTCTGCAGCCTCTGGTACCGGACCTTCAGCGTCAATCAAGGCTTGCAATGCCAACTTGGCATCACTGACAACCGGAATTTGCGTCGGAACGTTTTTCCCAATCTCTGCCGGATCAATATCGATATGAGCCACTTTGGCCTTCGGCGCGAAATGTTTGAGATTTCCCGTTACGCGGTCATCGAACCGAGCCCCGACATTGATGAGCAAATCACATTCGTATAAAGCCATATTGGCAGTATAGGTTCCGTGCATTCCGGCCATTCCAAGAAAGTTCGGATGTTCTCCGGGAAAACCGCCAAGCCCGAGCAAGGTATGGATAACGGGAAGATGATATTTATCGGAAAACTGCCTCAATTCCTGGTGTGCTTTTGCGTGTTGGACACCTGCACCTGCGAGGATGACGGGTTTCTTCGCCCGCCCCAGCGCTTCCGACAGCTTGTGAATTTGCAATTGGTTCGGCCTAACATTTGGCTCATAGCCAGGCAGGTGAATTTTATGATCATATTGAAATTCCCCGGCTTTTGCCGCGATATCTTTCGGAATGTCAATAACGACTGGTCCGGGACGGCCTGTTGAGGCAATATGAAAAGCCTCCTTGATCACTTTCGGAATATCCTCAGTATCCCGAATTTGATAGTTGTGTTTCGTAATCGGCATCGTAATCCCCATGACATCCGATTCCTGGAAGGCATCCGTTCCGATGACCTGTGATCCGACCTGCCCTGTAAAAACAATCAGCGGCAGTGAATCCATCATCGCATCCGCAATCCCCGTGACAACATTTGTCGCACCCGGGCCGGAAGTCGCAATGACTACACCAGGTTTCCCCGACACTCTTGCATATCCTTCGGCTGCGTGAACCGCACCCTGTTCGTGCCGGGGCAACACATGGCGAATGCCGCTATCATACAGCGCATCGTAGATGGGAAGGACCGCGCCTCCCGGGTATCCGAAAATCATCTCCACTTTTTCTTCACGCAATGCCTCCACCAGCATGCGGGCCCCGCTCATCACTTTCTCACTGTTCGTTTTCTCATCTCTCAGATCCATACTCACATTCATTCCTCCCTTGCTCTCGTTACACATTTTTTTGGGCCTGGCTTTTGTTAACAAAAATCGTCTTTGTGTACTTGCCCCCAGATTGATTCGATCAAAACGGGATAAAATAAAAAACCTTTCACCCACATAAGACTCCCGTCTTAAGGGGTGAAAGGTTCCACTTCACGGTACCACCCTTGATTTACGGCATTCTTGCGAATAACCGCCTTAGAAACGGCTTTATTCTCCGTTTCATTTTTGTAACAAGTGCTTCGCAGAAACACTCGGCCGCCCCTACTCTGTTCAGGAAGGCACTCGGAGGAGATGTCGCTACAGGAGGTAACGCCGGATTTCCACCATCGCCGGCTCTCTGTCGAAACCTGAACCCTGTTGCTTTTACCCCGTCATCGTCTTTTTTATATATTGTCTTTATTAACTAACTCTTACACTCTCTTTTTCAGAAAAAGCCTTCACTCCATCTCTGGTTACCTGATCACGAAAAGCCTGGAGTAAGGTTTGTGTCTTCTCGCCGGGTGTTCCGTCTCCGACTTGCCTGCCGTCAACCTTGACTACCGCGATAACCTCTGCGGCCGTTCCGGTTAGAAAGACCTCATCCGCCGTATATACATCATGCCTTGTAAACGGCTCTTCTTTCATATCGTAACCAAGGTCTTCGGCAATCTCCATAATGGCTTCTCTCGTAATGCCTTCCAATGCCCCGATATAGCCGGGAGGTGTAATAACCCGGTTGCCTTTGACAATAAAAATATTATCCGCAGAACATTCCGCAACATAACCTTGATTATTCATCATTAAAGCTTCACTGGCCCCCGCCAGGCTGGCTTCGATTTTTACTAAAATATTGTTTAAGTAGTTGAGTGACTTTAATTTTGGGCTTAACACGTCTGGCGCGTTACGCCGGCTTCCGACCGATACAATCTCAAGACCCGATTCGTATAATTCCTTCGGGTAAATGGCGAGCTGTTCAACGATCACAATCAAATTAGGATTGTTGCATTTGTATGGGTCAAGCCCCAAGTCTCCTTCGCCGCGAGAGACGACGACTCGAATGTATGCATCCTGAAAAGCGTTTTTCTGAACGGCTTGAACAATAATATCGCTTAATTCTTTATAAGAATAGGGAATTTCTAACATAATGGCCTTTGCTGAGTTGTATAAACGTTCAAGATGCTGGTGCAACCGATATATATTGCCGCCATATACACGAATCCCTTCGAACACCCCGTCTCCGTACAGAAATCCGTGATCATAAACGGAAATCTTGGCATCTTCCTTCTTTACAAATTCTCTACCAAGAAAAATCCACTGATCGCTCATCGCCCTCACTCCTTTTTCACTCGTTTCTCGCTTGTTGAATTGAAATTGATTTTGAGATTTATCATACGCTCGTTTTGTGCTAGAATCAACCCTGTTTTTCAAAATATTTGACTGTTTAGAGTTTTGGATTTACTTGTATCCGCTTTCATTACTTTCACAATAAGTTTCCAAGCTGTTTGTAAATATTTATTAAGCGCTTTCAGGTTTTTCGGGCGAAACCACGAAAAAATGCCTTCTTGTATCTCAAAGATACAAAAAGACATTAATAAAACCGCTTGACAGCGGTTACCTGAAAATATGGCGTCCCAGGCAGGATTCGAACCTGCGACCGACAGCTTAGAAGGCTGTTGCTCTATCCAGCTGAGCTACTGGGACAGTTATTTATAATTGTACGCTGGATCTCACACACTGTCCCCCCCATCGAGCTAAAGTGTCACAAGATGCATGGCCCGATGTGTGCGTTGATGCCTTTCCTAAAGCAGCAAATTCGGACATGCTCTATCCAGCTGAGCTACTGGGACAGTATTCAATGATGATGATTTCGCTGGATCATTTCTTTATGTTGTCCCAATCTCAGTAAGGACCACAAAGGGCGGTTCAATCGGACCTGCCTCGAAGTCTATTCCGGTGTACTCTGTCCAGCTGAGCTATTGAAATACATTCACTGGGGAAAATCGAAGCATCCTCCGGGTCTGTCCACCCTGCGGATTATTCGAAGAAGCTATTGTTTCCGGTGGCGTAACTGAAAATTGATTGAAGCGGGTGATGGGAATCGAACCCACGACCAGAGCTTGGAAGGCTCTTGTTTTACCACTAAACTACACCCGCATATGTACGCGACGTTGACGCGACGTTTCTAAATATATCTTAAATCCTGTTCCCTGTCAACTTATTTTTCAAAAAAACAAATACCCACCCCGGAAAAGGATGGGCATCTTATATTCACGATTTCAAAATCCCCAACTGGCTCTCCATTTTTTCCATGGCGCGAGCCCGATGGCTGATACGGTTTTTTTCCGATTTAGCCAGCTCTGCCATGGTTTTCTGCCTGTCAGGTAAATAAAAAATGGGATCATAACCGAAGCCGTTCTTTCCAGACCTTTCCAACGCAATCAACCCCTCGCAGCTTCCTGAGAATGTCTCGGTTTCGCGTTCCGGATCGGCAACCGCAAGTACACAAACAAAACGGGCGGTTCTTTGTTCCAACGGGACTCCTTCAAGCTCCCGCAACACCTTGTCAATGTTGGCCTGGCCACTTTTCTGTTCTCCTGCATAACGTGCGGAATACACCCCTGGCCGCCCATCCAAGGCGTCTACAACAACTCCCGAATCATCTGCAATCACGATCTCTCCAAATTGTTCCGAAATCGTCTCTGCTTTTAAAATCGCGTTCTCTGCAAAAGTAGTCCCGGTTTCTTCTACATCAATCGCTTCTTCAAAATCAAGAAGGGAGCGAACCTCGATGCCGAAACGTTGGAAAAGGGCCGCGAATTCTTTTACCTTCCCCTCATTTCTCGTAGCAATGATCACTTTCTTCATCTCACATCATCCCTTTTGACTGCTTGAAAAAGCATCCGTTAACTCCCCCAGAATTTCCTGCTGGTAGGCTACCAATTCGTCAATTCCTTTCCCGGCCAAGCCCAGCAGCACTTGCAATTCATCCTGCGAGAAAGTCTCTTCTTCACCGGTGCCCTGTAATTCTACAAATTGGCCGCTTCCGGTCATCACAACATTCATGTCCACATCAGCCCCGGAATCTTCTTCATAACAAAGATCAAGAATGGGGCCGTGTTTTGAATCGATTCCGACCGATGTAGCTGCCAGGAAATCTTTCACCGGCAAAGCTTTGAACCATTTCTTTTCCAACCCTTTCTGGAAAGCCAACACTACGGCGACAAATGCACCGGTAATCGATGCTGTTCTTGTTCCGCCATCAGCCTGGATCACATCACAATCTACCCAAACAGTACGCTCCCCTATACGGTTAAGATCTATAACAGAACGAAGAGCCCGGCCGATCAATCGCTGAATTTCCATCGTCCTGCCCGAAACTTTTCCTTTGCTGGATTCCCGAATATTCCGCTGTTCGGTCGCTCTTGGCAGCATCGAATATTCGGCTGTGATCCAGCCTTTTCCTTTTCCCCTCATGAAAGGAGGAACACGGTCTTCAATCGAGGCCGAGCAGATAACCTTTGTTTCCCCAACAGTGATTAACACCGAACCTTCGGGGTGCTTTACAAAGTTCGTCTCAATATGTACCGGCCGCAGCTGGTCGTTTTCTCTTCCATCTATTCTCATGGCTTTTCCTCCTTTATCATTGTCTTACTTATCGATTTCGCATCTTTTCTAGAGGCATGGATTCCCAGGTTGACTTATGGCTGCCTCCTCAGGATAAGATGCTAAAGTATGATCGATCATTCTCCTTTTTCAACCCTTAAACGGAAAGAGACGGCACTATCAGCCGCCTCTTCCTATATTAACATAATTCAGGTGAAATATTCTTTTACAAGCCAACCGTATTCACTTGCTGCGGTCGGGAAACCGGCTTGGAAATGGTTTCTCCTCCCTCGGTTTTTATTGAGGCTTGCCCGTTCACCTGAATGGCCACTTTTTGAATATCATTCTGGGCAGTCAATGATAGTACAAGTGAATCAAGGACGGTGCGGGAGACCATCTGTTTCTCCTCATTTGAATAAATCTCTTTGTTGAAATTAAGTGTCACTACGCCATCTTGAATGGTGGGCTTGCCAAGAAGTTTGACGTCGTTCCCCAGGGCTGTCAGCAATCCGCTCTCCGGAACGGGCCCCTGGGACAATCCTTTGATTGCGGCCACTATCTTCCCCTTTCCGACATCCATTCGTGTTGTAACCGGAACATAGTAATAACGGTTTCCGGCCTGGGCCGGGAAATAAAGGGTAACAGCTTGCGTCCCTGTTACATCAACCACATGGCCAAGTTCTTCATTAATCCCATTCGCACGGCTGGCACCATCTTCTCCTATTGGTGTTCCATTTACGGGCATAGCGGTCTGGCTGACTCCGTCAATCTGGATTTTTACATGATCAATGTTATCGAACTGCGTAGCAGTCCAGGTTACCGCTTCCAATATTTGTTCCTCATTTTCCGGCTTATAGTTAGCGAATTCCTTGGAAAAATTCACAATCAGGGTGTGGCCTTTAATATTGGCTCCCATAATTTCTGTACCCGCTGGCAAAACAGCTTGAAAGCCATTCGGCAGAATGTTCTGGACTGGTCCGCCCTTCACCAAATATTGCAGGGACTGTTGGGCTACACTTTTGGTAATCGGAAGCTCCAATGTTTGTGGAACAACGAGGCCGTTTTGATCAACCAGAAACAGCTTTCTTGCAGTGGTCTTCACACTTTCCTGACTTTTCTTGGCAGAAGTTTCATTATTCTTTTTGTCACCTTTTTTCATGTCCAGAGATTCGTCCGGATCCACGTAATGGACATCTTTTTTCGTTTGGTCACTGGTTTGCTGGGATGTTCCCCACAATCCGCAACCCGACAATATGAGCGGAATCCCAACAATCAGAACCGCTCCCCGTATTTTAAATTTGTCTTTCATTGCGCTCCCCCTCCTCAGGTGGTATGTACTACTATTTATACGAGCTTCACTGTCTTTTAGACCAGGAGAGGACAAATTCTTACGTTTTGATTTCAAAGAAAAGGCGCACGAAAAAAAGTCTCCCGGGGATGAGCCGAAAGACTTCTCAGTATAAAAATAATATTTTCTTCTCATCAACACACGAACCATAAGACCTTGACAGGCTCTGCAGACCATCCACGAAAACACATTTCGGTTTCAGCCAATATAAACCGGCAGCCTGACCGACTCAGCTATGATGTCCCTATCCATCCACTGGCTGGCAATAATCGTGAAAACTTCCGAGGGCCCGGATGTATAGAAACGATGATCCGGTTCTCTTGCCCCCGTATAAAGCAAGCCGCTATGATAGAGGACCGTACTCACTTCACGGGCTGTTTCAGCACCCGAACAAATGATATTCACCTCAGGCCCCATTACCTTTCGAATCACGCCTCGAAGCAATGGATAATGCGTGCATCCCAAAATCAAAGTGTCAATTGTCAACGATTTCAACGGTTTCAATGATTCTCCGACTGCATTTTCAATTTCCGGACCGACGAGCTGACCCTTTTCCACAAGGGGAACAAAGCGAGGACAGGCCAGGCTTTCAACCTCAACCTCATCGCTGATATTTTTCAAAGCTTTTTCATAAGCTCCGCTTTTGATCGTCCCGGTTGTCCCGATTACAGCAATTTGATTCGTTCGGGTCACTTTAATCGCTGAACGGGCCCCGGGATGGACCACACCGACAACAGGGATATCAAGCTGCTCCCTGATCTCATCCAGAACAATTGCGGTTGCCGTATTGCATGCAACAACAAGCATTTTAATTTCTTGGCCGAGCAAGAAATCCGTCATTTCCCACGTGAATTCCCGAACTTCCTCCCGCGGGCGCGACCCGTAGGGACATCTTATAGTATCGCCAAAATAAATGATTTCTTCCTTCGGCAGCTGGCGGGCCAGTTCCCGCGCAACTGTCAATCCTCCCACACCTGAATCAATAACTCCTATTGGTTTATCCAAAAGATCGCCTCAGTTTCCGAAGTAAATGTTTAATGTTTTGAAGCCAGAGTCGCCAATATTCACCCATACTACACTTTTATCTCTGAATTAGGCTTGCTTCATTTCTTTATGCAAATGCGTCAAGCTGCTTTCCAAACGGTCAATCTCCTCTTTGGAGTACCCTTCGAAAATCTCCCGCAAATAATCCTGGCGTTTGTCAATAGCCTTTATGATCAAATCCGACCCTTTTTCTAATAAATGTATGCGTACAACACGGCGGTCGTTCTCATCCTTTACCCGTTTGACGAGACCATTATTCTCCATTCGGTCGACGAGATCTGTTGTTGTACTGCAGGCCAGAAACATCTTCCCCGAGAGTTCTCCTATGGTAAGATCACCTTCCTCAGAAAGCCATTGCAATGCAACAAACTGGGGCGGGGTAATATCAAATTCCTTTAGAATTTCACGGCCCTTTTGCTTGATAATGCCCGCTATCATACGCAGGGCTTTTTCAATCTCGGCAACCTGTGTGGTTTGTGTAAGCATCTTCTTCCCCCTTCGTAAGGTATTTTTCAGCCTAAGGAACCCTATTATGTATGAGAAGGCCGGTTGCCATTGACAAGCTTATTCGTCCCGCGGCCGATCTTCTCCTGCATCCGGGCCCTTTTCAATCACCCGGCCCTGAATGCCAACCTTCAAGGTAATAGGACTCCGATATTCGAAACATAAATTATTCTCCAAGAAGTATCACATTCTTCTTCTACCCGTCTACTATGAATGTATCATAAATTTTCTTCCACGGCACCTGTTGATTTTTGCAAATCCTCAAGAAAGGAAGTCACGGCAACGTTAAGGGGCACATACAATATGTTGACTAAATATCTTCCTTCACCAGCAGCTCTTTAGTCCGAGCAAGGAGGGGGAATTGTTGAAAGAGAACCACTATCGGCCGAAGCCCTTACTTACAAAAAGGGAAAGGGAAGTATTTGAACTACTCGT
>DASVCO010000251.1:0-6784 GCA_036381575.1 Caryophanales bacterium | reverse complement strand
CTTCCATCATCGGTTTGCCTCCGGCAGCGTGAACGTTGACGATGTCTACCCCAAATCCGGCGAGCCCTTTCATAGCTTTTTTTACTGTATTGGGGATATCATGCAATTTTAAATCCAAAAAGATCTCGCAGCCGGCTCCTTTTAAATCCGCGAGTAATGCTGGACCTGTGTGATAAAAAAGTTCCATGCCGATTTTAACGGCCAAACCTTTGGTTTCAAATCGATCCAGAAAATCAAGAACTTCCTGCGGTTTTGAAAAATCCAATGCGATATAAACGGGGTTATTTTCGATCACTTCCAGCTCCTTCCGATTAGATCAGAAATGGTGTCAACTTTCAATTCATCCAGTACGCCCGGCAGGTCTTCAATGATTGAAGGACAGACAAAGGGATCAATAAAATTAGCCGTGCCAACGGCAACCGCACTCGCGCCAGCCATAAAAAATTCCACAACATCTTCAGCTGACTGAATACCTCCCATTCCAATAATCGGAATCGAGACCGCCTGGCTCACCTCATAAATCATACGGATCGCCACCGGTTTCACCGCAGGTCCCGACAGCCCTCCAGCTCCGTTCGCCAAAACCGGCTGTCCCGTTTTCCGATCAATCCGCATGCCCAACAATGTGTTGATCATCGACAAGCCGTCAGCGCCAGCCTCTTCCACCGCCTTTGCAATCCCTACAATGTCAGCGGTATTAGGTGACAATTTTACATATAACGGCAATTCCGATGCTTCCTTCACTCTTTTCGTCAACTCCGCGGCCAGCTCAGGCTTCGTTCCGAACGCGATTCCACCCTCCTTCACATTTGGGCAAGAAATGTTCAGTTCGAGTGCGTTGACGTTCGGCGCTTCACTAATCTTCTTCACCGTTTCCACGTAGTCTTCCATTGCGGAACCTGCTATGTTCGCGAGAATCGGCACGTCGTATTGCTCAAGCCAAGGCAGTTTTTCGGCAACGATTTGATCGACACCCGGGTTTTGCAGGCCAATCGCATTTAACATGCCTGAGGCCGTCTCCGCAACACGCGGGGTCGGATTTCCGAAACGAGGCTCGAAAGTGGCTGCCTTGATAGCAATGGCCCCTAACTTATTCAAATCATAAAATTCCGCGTATTCCTGGCCGAATCCGAAACAGCCGGAAGCCGGCATGATCGGATTTTTCATCGAAAGTCCGGGGAGATCAACCTGCAGCCGGTTCATAAAACCACCTCACCAATCGGAAATACCGGTCCGTCTTTGCACACCTTGCGGTATTCCGCCCCGGTTTCATCACCTTGAACATGGACTACACAGGCCAAACAGGCGCCCACAGCGCAACCCATACGTTGCTCAAGGGAAAAATACGCTTCTTCGTGGGGATGTTGTTGTTCAAGTGCCCTCAACATAGGGGTGGGTCCGCATGCCTTCAGAATGTCAAAATCAATTTGGTGTTTGTTAATCGCATCGGTCACAAACCCTTTTTGGCCGTAAGAACCGTCCACAGTGGTTACATGAGTCTCACCTAAAGCGAGAAATTCTTTTTCGTAAAAAACTTCTGCTTCCGACGAAAAGCCAAGCACATGTTTCACCTTCACACCTTTTGCGGCTAGCCGTTTCGACAGATAATAAAGGGGCGGGACGCCTATTCCGCCCCCTACAAGCAATACTGTCTGCCCATTCCTCGGACGATCAACCGGAAAACCGTTGCCGAGCGGCCCAAGCAAATCGATCACGTCACCGGCCTGTTTTTCGGATAGATTTCTCGTCCCATTGCCTTCAACGCGATAAATCATCGTCAATTCCCGATTTTCAAGGTCGACATCGGCAATGCTGATGGGTCGGCGCAGCAGCGTATCAAAACCGCCTCTCGCCAGTAAATGAACGAACTGTCCCGGGACCGTCATCTCCCGAACAACCTCACCCCGGAGGCGAAGTTCAAATATATCTTTTGCGATTTCTTGTTGTCCCGTTACGCGGACAGCCGCCTTTATCATATTGTCACCTTCTCCTTTGTCTTAAACGAAGGCATGCTTTCGGTGCGGAAAGTCATGGATTCCAAAACACCGAGCAAGGCTTCTGCTGTATCGAATGAAGTCAGGCAAACCACACCGTTTTCTACCGATTCGCGGCGAATCCGGAAACCGTCACGAGCCGTCTGTTTCCCCTTTGTCATCGTGTTAATGACAAATTGCGCTTCACCCTCGCGGATCGTCTCCAGCAAACTTGGGGGTTCATTGCCGATCTTATTAACGGTCGTCACCGGAATGTTCTGTTCACTGATAAACTTGGCAGTGCCTTCTGTCGCGAGGATGTGATAACCAATTCGGTAAAACCTTTCGACGAGTGGTAAGGCGTCAGATTTATCTTTGTCAGCGATCGTGAACAACACTGACCCGTACGTTGGAATTTTCATGCCCGAGGCAATAAGCCCTTTATACAACGCTTTTTCAAGGGTCGAATCCCGGCCCATCACTTCTCCGGTCGATTTCATCTCCGGTCCGAGTGTAATGTCTACACTGCGAAGTTTGGCAAAGGAAAACACAGGAACTTTTACAAAAACGTCCTGACTTTCTTCGAGGTACCCGGTTTCGTACCCGTACCCGCTCAATTTTTCCCCGAGAATCGCCTTAGTCGCAAGTGACGCCATCGGCACCCCCGTAATTTTACTCAGGAAAGGTACCGTCCGGCTCGAACGTGGATTTACCTCAAGTACGTATACATCATTATTGTGAATGACAAACTGAATGTTTAGCAATCCCACAATGTTTAACCCTTTTGCGAGTGAAATCGTATGGTCAATCAGTTTCTGTCTCATTTCATCTGAAATGCTTTGTGGCGGGTAAACCGCTATTGAGTCGCCGGAATGCACGCCAGCCCGTTCAATGTGTTCCATAATACCCGGAATCACGACAGTTTCACCGTCAGAAATGGCGTCAACCTCAATTTCCTTACCCGTCAGGTAGCGGTCAATCAGAACCGGATGTTGTGGATTGACTTTTACGGCATTTGTCATGTAACGTTCCAGGTCTTCTTCATGGTAGACAATTTCCATTGCCCGTCCGCCCAGTACATAGGAGGGCCGTACCAACACTGGATAGCCAATTTCCTCGGCCACCGCAAGCGCCCCTGCTTCCGAGGTCGCGGTCCGTCCTTCCGGCTGCGGAACATCAAGGTCGGCTAACGCCTGCTCGAACAAATCACGGTTTTCAGCTCGATCCATGTCCTCAAGGGCGGTGCCAAGAATCTTGACTCCCCTGTCAGCCAAATCAGCAGCAAGGTTGATCGCTGTCTGGCCGCCAAACTGGATAATGACGCCAAGCGGGTTTTCCTGGTGAACGACATTCATGACATCCTCAACCGTCAACGGTTCAAAATACAATTTGTCAGAAACACTGAAGTCAGTGGAGACGGTTTCCGGATTGTTGTTGATAATAATGGCTTCATAGCCGGCTTCTTTGATCGCCCACACCGTGTGCACGGTCGCGTAATCGAATTCTATGCCCTGTCCGATACGGATTGGGCCGGAACCCAGCACAAGCACCTTCGGTTTTTCCTTCACAACCGACTCATTTTCTTCTTCATAGGTTCCGTAATAGTAAGGGGTCTCCGATTCAAATTCCGCCGCGCAAGTGTCGACCATTTTATAAACCGGTACGATGCCGTTATCCCTTCTAAAGCCTTCCAGATCCCGTTCGCTCCACTTCCAAAGTTCGGCAACCTTCTGATCGGAAAAACCAAGTTTTTTGGCTCTCTCTAGCAACTCAACATCCTCGACTTGCTCAGCCAATAACCTTTCAATTTGAACGATTCTTGTGATTTTATTAAGGAAAAAGAGGTCAATTTTCGTCCATTCCCAGATGGTTTCGATTGAAATGCCGCGCCGGATAGCTTCAGCTACATAAAATAACCGTTGATCGTCCGCGCGTTTGATCTCAGCTTGCAATTCGTCATCTTGCAAACCGCTGGCTCCATCGATTTCCAGGTGATTCATACCAGCCTCGAGCGAACGCACAGCCTTTAACAGCGATTCCTCCAGATTACGGCCAATCGCCATCACTTCGCCCGTCGCCTTCATTTGCGTGCCGAGCTTGCGGTTGGCAGCATTGAATTTGTCAAACGGCCAACGCGGGATTTTCGAAACAACATAGTCAAGTGTCGGTTCAAAACTGGCGTAAGTGGTGCCGGTGATCGGATTGATAATTTCATCAAGCCTATAACCTGCGGCGATTTTCGCTGCCATCTTGGCAATCGGATAGCCCGTCGCTTTTGAGGCAAGTGCCGAGGAACGGCTGACACGCGGGTTCACTTCAATGATGTAGTAATCCGAGCTGTTCGGATCGAGGGCCAATTGAACATTACAACCGCCTTCGATGCCAAGCGCGCGGATGACCTTCAAAGAGGAATTCCGCAACATTTGATAATCCCTGTCGGACAACGTTTGGCTGGGCGCCACGACAATCGAATCACCTGTGTGAATCCCGACCGGATCGATATTTTCCATGTTACAAACCACAATGGCCTCGTCATTGGAGTCGCGCATCACTTCATACTCTATCTCTTTGAAACCGGCAATGCTTTTTTCCAAAAGCACCTGGTTGACAGGACTGTTTTTCAATCCGCTTGCGACAATTTCCACAAGGTCTTTCTCATCCTCAACAATGCCTCCGCCGGTTCCACCGAGCGTATACGCCGGACGGACAATGACAGGATACCCAATCTTCTCAACAAACCTGTGAGCACCTTCCAAATCATTAACGATGTCACTCTCAGCAACAGGCTCGCCCAACTCATTCATAAGGGTACGGAACTCCTCACGATCCTCAGCCTGTTGGATCGACCTTAGGTTCGTGCCCATGAATTCAATGCCGTATTCCTCAAGAATTCCGCTTTCCGCCAGTTCCACGGCCAAATTCAGGCCCGTTTGCCCGCCAAGGGTTGCCAACAGGCCATCCGGCCTTTCCTGGCGAATAATTCGGCTGATAAACTCAAGCGTCAACGGTTCGATATAAACTTCATCCGCCATTGTCGTATCTGTCATAATCGTGGCCGGATTGGAGTTAACCAATACTACCGTGTAGCCTTCTTCTTTTAAAGCCTGGCAAGCCTGTGTACCGGCATAGTCGAATTCCGCCGCCTGTCCGATCACGATGGGGCCAGATCCAATGACCAAAATTTTATTTAAGTCTGTACGCTTAGGCATGCTGCAACCCTTCTTTCTTATTAGTGTCCATCAAACTCATGAATTGTTCAAATAACGGGTTGGCGTCTTCCGGTCCCGGTGTAGCTTCCGGGTGAAATTGAATGCTGAAGGCCGGATAATCAAGATGGCGCAAGCCTTCAACCGTTCCGTCATTCACAGCGATGTGCGTAGCTTTCAAACCGGTTCCGACAAGAGAGTTTTCATCAACCGTATAACCGTGATTCTGTGATGTAATCGCCACTACTCCGGTCTCGACATCTTTGACCGGATGATTGATGCCCCGGTGGCCAAATTTCATTTTTTTCGTGTCCGCTCCACAGGCAAGCGCCAGTAATTGGTGCCCCATGCAAATTCCGAATACCGGAATTTTGCCGAGAATCGCTTTTATCGTTTCAATCGCTTCCGGAACATCTTTTGGATCCCCGGGACCATTTGAAAGCAGCACCCCATCCGGATTCAAGCGGAAGATTTCCTCCGCCTTCACATTGTAAGGAACCACAATCATGTCACAGCCGCGCTGTATCGTTTCACGCATGATTCCGTTCTTCGCCCCGAAATCGATCATTACCACTCGCTTGCCGCGGCCTGGAAGGGCGTAAGCATTTTTCGTGGAAACCCGGCTCACTTGATCGTGCGGGAAGGATTTCTCACGAAGAGACTTGATTACCTCGCCCGGATCAATATCAGCGGAACACAACTTCCCTTTTAATGTTCCGTGTTTGCGAATTTTTCGAGTCAATTTTCTCGTATCGATACCTTCTAAGCCTGGAATGTCCTTGGCCTTCAACAATTCATCAAGGCTTGATTCCGTCTTCCAGTGGCTCGGGTAGTCCGCGGCTTCTTTTACAATAAGCCCGTGGATTGCAGGTTCTATTGATTCAAAATCATCACGATTGATTCCGTAGTTTCCAACGAGTGGATACGTAAAAGTTACGATTTGGGCGCAATAGGAAGGGTCAGATAAAGTTTCCTGATAACCCGTCATGCCAGTAGTAAATACGACTTCTCCTTCTGTCTCTTTGTCGCTGCCGAACCCATTTCCTACAAATACGCTGCCGTCTTCAAGAATCAGTTGTCGTTTCATATGCGAACGCTTCCCTTCTCCGAGATGATGGTTCCTGATGCAACAGTCAGTACCGGCCAGCCTTTACAATTCCAGCCGCCAAATGGAGTATTTTTTCCTTTTGAAGCAAAGTCACTTGGATTGACTGATTTTGTTTGTTCCAGATCGACAGCTGTTAAATCAGCCGTTGCACCTTCGGCCAACTGCCCGTATGGCAAACCAAAAGCTTTGCATGGCTTTACCGTTAGAAAATCAACCAGCTGTTTCAGTGATAAAATATCTTTTTGAACAAGATTTGTATATAAAAGCGGGAAAGCTGTTTCCAAACCGACAATCCCGAAAGGCGATTGCTGCATGCCGAGCGCTTTTTCATCAGCCGCATGCGGCGCGTGGTCCGTTGCAATGCAATCGATCGTACCATCAAGAAGTCCCTCTATCAAAGCATCACGATCCTCCACGGCACGCAAAGGCGGATTCATTTTATAATTGGCGTCCACTTCCGGAATGTTGTCTTCCGAGAGCAGTAAATGGTGCGGCGT
>DASVCO010000250.1:0-14884 GCA_036381575.1 Caryophanales bacterium | reverse complement strand
TTCCTGTTCAGTAAAACGGCACGTTCATTAATTATTTTATCCTACGTGACACCCTCGATTTCACTGATTTTTGCATGGAAATACATGTTCAACAATATCTACGGGGTTATTGATTATGTTTTAGTCACCGTGCTTCATATTTTTGATAAAGCGCCATTGTGGTTTGATCGGCCTTTTTTAAGTTTTGTACTCGTTGTGATTTATGCGATATGGCGGTACTTTCCGTATGCTTTTATTTCCTTTGTGGGCATTCTTCAAACAATCGATTCCAATTTGTATGAAGCCGCTGAAATTGATGGCGCCAATGCATGGGGTAAGTTTAAAGCCATCACGCTTCCGGCAGTGATGCCGGTTCTGATCACGGTCATGATCTTACGTTCGATCTGGACATTTTATATGTTTGAAGATGTCTATCTGTTGACCAATAAGGTGAACGTTCTCGGGATCTACTTATACAAGACAGCCTTTGCTTTCAATGATCTCGGCAAGGCTTCAGCGATTTCGATCATCTTGTTTGTGATCCTCTTTGTGACCATTATTTCAGTTAGAAAGAAGGTGGGGGCCAACGATGGTAATCAGTAAACGGCAGAAAATCATCAGGAAAACGGTCTTTTACACAACTTTGCTCTTGCTCATGATCGTTTCGTTGTTTCCTTTTTTAATGATGCTGTCCACATCCTTTAAAAGTACGAAAGAAGCGATCAGCGTTCATCCGACCATTTGGCCGCAGCACTGGACTCTGGAACATTACAGGGCTATATTCAATCCGGAGATTTTCCCTTTCTTAACGTATTTCAAGAACAGTATGATCGTATCTTTTTCCGCCTCGTTTTTGTCTGTGGCTTTTGCCATTTTCGGTGCTTATGCCCTTTCGAAATTGCGGTTCAAAGGCAGGGTCACGATCAATGACAGTTTCTATACAGTGTATATGTTTTCAGGAATTCTGTTGATTGTTCCTTTATTTAAAATCATTTCGGCGCTGGGGCTGTATGATACAAAAACGTCGTTGATCATCATTATGGTCGTGCAAACGTTACCGACCTCCATTTTTATGTTAAGAAGCTATTTTGACACTGTTCCTGATGATTTAGCGGAGGCGGGGATGATTGACGGTTTAAATCGCCTGCAGATTATTTTTTACATCATTATTCCACTTTCGGTCCCGGGGATCGTATCGGTTTTCGTGTATTGCTTCATGATTGCCTGGAATGATTATTTGTTCGCCTCGATCTTTTTATCGGATTCGGGGAATTTCACCTTGCCGATTGGTTTAAATACGTTGTTCAGCACACCGGATTACATCTGGGGGCAAATGATGGCGGCTTCCCTTGTGACGGCGGTGCCGATAGTCATTCTTTATGGGTTGTCGGAACGCTTTATCAAAGGGAATTTAACCGCAGGTGGTGTGAAGGGCTAGCACATTTCGAGAACGATGGAGGGAAATCATTATGAAGAAATTGGTTGCAGTTGAACCGAGAAAAGCAGCATTGATTGAATATGAAGATCGCCCGATAGAAGCAAATGAAGTAAGAATTCAGGTTCAATTCGCGGCACCGAAGCATGGAACGGAAGTGATTGATTTTCGTGGGCTTACGCCTTTCCTGGAAGAGGATTTCTCTGAAGAATGGCGTATGTTTATGCCGCGTAAGAAAGGCGAACAGCCGGGAATTGTTTTCGGTGAATTGCCGCTTGGCAATATGGTGGTGGGTACGATTATTGAGAAAGGGCGAAGCGTTTCTGATTATGAGCAAGGCGAAAGGGTTTGTACCTACGGCCCGATTATGGAAACTGTCATTGTCAATGCCGTCAATAATCATAGATTGCTCAAAATACCTCAAAACGGAAAATGGCAAAACGCCGTTTGTTATGATCCGGCACAGTTCGCGCTGAGTGGGGTTCGTGATGCTCATGTGCGGGCTGGAGATTTTGTCGTTGTGGTCGGTTTAGGGGCAATCGGCCAAATTGCCGTTCAACTTGCAAAAAAAGCCGGTGCCGCTTGTGTTATCGGAGTTGAACCGATTGAGCACCGACGGGAAATTGCACTCCGCAACGGAGCCGATGAATGTCTTGATCCGACGGCGTGTGATACAGGGTACGAGGTGAAAAAACTCACCGGAAAAACAGGTGCGGATATTATCATTGAAACAAGCGGGAATGTTGCCGCTTTGCAAGAGGCATTACGCGGTATCGCCTACGGCGGAGTGATCTCGTATGTGGCTTTTACCAAACCGTTTCCCGAGGGATTGAATTTGGGCCGCGAAGCTCATTTTAACAATGCGAAGATCGTTTTCTCACGAGCGGCCAGTGAGCCGAATCCCGATTATCCGAGATGGGACAGAAAACGCATTGAACGTACATGCTGGGACTTATTAATGAACGGCTACCTGCAATGTGAAAATATTATCGATCCAGTCGTTCCGTTTGCGGAAAGTGCCGAAGGCTATATGCGTTATATTGACAGGCATCCTGATCAGAGCATCAAAATGGGTGTCCGTTTCGGGAAATAGAACTTGGCCTTAAGATATGGAAAAACTTCGACAGGAATAGGTGTGGCGCATGCAGATAAAAGAAATAAATCAGAACGAAATGATGAAAAAGCTCCGCCTGGTTTATGGGGAGGAACATTCTACGGATCTTCTTGAACGTGTGAAGGGTTTGGTGGACCAATATAAGGGCATTCTTGGCGAAAGATCGTATTCCGCTGATTCCTTAACTGAAAAAGATACCATGCTCATTACTTATGGGGATAGTATTTATGAAGAAGGTCTTCCGTCTTTGAAGGTGTTACATCAATTCTTGAACACCTACGTAGGCAATACATTTTCAGCTTTGCATATCCTTCCGTTCTTTCCTTATTCTTCGGATGATGGGTTTTCAGTCATCGATTATTTTGAGGTGGCTGAGAATTTGGGGGATTGGTCTGATATTTCCAATTTAGCGGATCAATATGAATTGATGTTTGATGCAGTCATTAATCATATTTCGGCACAAAGCAAATGGTTCCAGAAATATCTGCAGGGCAAGGATCCTTATAAAGAGTTTTTTATCGAAATGTCTCCCGATACAGATACCAGCAGTGTCAGAAGGCCGAGGTCGCTTCCTTTACTAACACCTTTCAATACAGTATCAGGGACGAAGTATTTATGGACCACCTTCAGTGAGGATCAAATTGACTTAAACTTCAAAAGTGAAGAAGTCTTGTTGAAGGTCATTGAACTTCTTCTTTTTTATGTTGAAAAAGGAGCAAGATACATCAGGTTGGATGCGGTCGGTTTCATATGGAAGGAAGTCGGTACTTCATGTATCCATTTGGACCAGGCTCATCAATTGATTCAGTTGCTTCGTTCGATTCTCGAGCAAGTTGCTCCCGGAACAAAGCTGATTACGGAGACGAATGTCCCCCATCATGAGAATATTAGTTACTTTGGTGACGGCACAAATGAAGCGCATATGGTGTATCAGTTTACCCTGCCGCCTTTGACTTTGCATGCTTTTCAAACCGGCCGGGCCCAGCATCTATTGAAGTGGGCGGACGGACTGGATTTTCTTCCGGGAGACGCAACGTTTTTTAACTTTTTGGCCTCGCATGACGGAATTGGCCTCACTCCGACTGAAGGAATTTTGGATACAGTGGAAGTAGATAGAATGATTCAGTTAGTCGAAGCACGCGGAGGCTATGTATCTTACAAAGAAAATGGGGATGGGACCCATAGTCCTTACGAACTGAACATCAGTTATTTTAATGCTTTGTCGGACTCTGAAGAACCCGATGCCGTGAGGATTCGTAAATTTCTTGCTGCGCATGCGGTACTTCTGTCTTTAAAAGGAGTGCCGGGCATTTACATTCATAGTTTGCTTGGATCGCAAAACGACGAACAAGGTGTGGAGAACAGCGGACGATATCGCAGCATTAACCGTGAGAAACTGGAGATCCATCGTTTGACGCGTGAACTGCAAAAGGAAAAAGGGATTAGAAGTGAGGTTTTACACGGTCTAACCGATTTCATTCATATTCGAAAACAACAGCCTGCCTTTCATCCAAAGGCAAGACAAGAGGTATTATTTTTAAATGAACATGTTTTTTCCCTGGTACGTACCAGCCGGGATGCGGGGAGCAAGATTGTTGTACTCATTAATGTCTCAAATGAAGTTCAAACCGTAGAGGTGGATCTTGAGAAATTGGGAGGAGCGCTCCAACCAGTTGTTGATCTGATTTCAGGGGACGCGTTCGATGCGGGAGAAGAAAGGTTAAATCTTTCGCTTTCTTCTTATCAGGTCATGTGGCTGCAGACCGGGAAATAAGAGATTGGTTTCGAAGCTTGATGACCCTAAATAGTGAAAGGATGAGCATGGATGAAACTAGCAACGCAAGATCACGATTCGTTCGGAAAAACGTTCAAAGAGAAATTGGCCAATGTTCAGGCGGCCGGTTTTGAAGGGCTGGAATTGGATGGTCAGGTGCTTATCAATCACTTTGATGAAATTAAGTCAGCAGTGAAGGCATTAGGTGTTCCAATCAGTTCAACATGCGGGGGCTATCGTGGGTGGATCGGTGATTTCGACGAGGAAAATCGGCGAAATGCAATCGAGGACATTAAAGAAATCATGAAATACACGGCGGAAATAGGAGCTGAAGGAGTAGTGGTCCCCGCGGCATGGGGCATGTTTTCGAAAAGGCTTCCTCCTTTGACGCCTCCCCGCAGCGAGGAAGAGGATCGGGAGGTCTTGCTGGATTCATTGTATCAGCTCAATCAAGGGGCGAATGAATACGGGGGCAAGCTGTTGCTGGAACCACTGAATCGTTACGAGGATTATATGATTAATCGGCTTTCTGATGCGGTCAGCTTAATTGAAGAAGGCAACTTTGCGAATGTTCGGGTCATCGCGGATTTTTTCCATATGAACATTGAAGAAGCGGAGATCGGGGAAAGTTTAAGAAACGCAAAAGATTTCATCGGGCATATTCATTTGGCGGACAGCAGCCGTCATCAACCGGGCACGGGACATTTAGATTTCAATCCCGGATTTGAAGCTCTTCGGGAAATAGGATATGACAAATACATGGCGCTTGAGTGCAGGATCATTGGGAACCCGAGTGAAGCCTATCCTGAGGCAGTAAGATATTTAAAAGGTTTCATGTAGAGAAATTGGATGGATTATGATGAGAGTTTTCCGTTGAAAAATACGTAAGAGGGGAGGGTGTTGAGTGAAAGGGGCATTGAAATTTGGAATCGCAGGATATGGTATGATTGCGGAAATTCATGCTAAATGCATTGAAGAATTACAAGGAGCCCAACTAGTTGCAGTGTATGGCCAGAAGAGAAACAAGGCAGAAGCTTTCGCTGAAAAATATGGAGCTCAGGTTTATACCAATTATGAGGAAATGTTGTCCGAGGAAGACATTGATGTGGTTTGTATACTTACTCCCAGTGGTACACATGCAAAGTTTGGCATACCTGCAGCGGCAGCCGGAAAACATATCATTGTTGAAAAGCCGATCGATGTGACCCTGGAAAATGCAGATCAACTGCTGGAGGTTTGCCGCAGTTCGAATGTAAGGCTTTGCGGCATTTCCCAGCATAGATATGATCCCGCAATTGTTGAATTAAAGAAAGCAGTAGAATTGAACATGTTGGGACAATTGAACCTGGGAATCTCCCGTACTACCTGGTATCGTTCCAATGAATATTATGCGAGTAATAGTTGGCGGGGCACCTGGGCGTTGGATGGGGGAGGCGCACTGATTAACCAGTCCATTCATTACGTCGATTTACTGCAATACATTATGGGGCCGATTGAAGAAGTATTTTCATATTGTGTGAATAGGGCTCATGAAGACATAGAAGTAGAAGATATTGCTGTGGCTACAGTGAAATTCAAAAATGGAGCTGTCGGACTAATTGAAGGGAATACCGCAGCTTATCCCGGGTTCTCCGCGAAGCTGGAGATATACGGATCCGATGGAAGCGTCGTCATTGAAAATGATCATGTTCAAGAATGGAAGTTGAAGAATGGTTATCAATATGAACCGCCACAAATAGATAAAAGTCACAATGTGGGTGCAGCTGATGCGAGGAATATCTCTCATGAGTCCCACAAGAAGCAAATCGGAGACTTCCTGAAAGATATTCGGGAAGACAAAGAGCCGTTGGTAAATGGTGAAGAGGCCAGGAAGGCTCTGGAATTCCTTTTAGCCATCTATGAATCGGCCAGAACAGGAAGACCGGTGAAAATATAACTACATATCGAAAGGGATTTTAATATGGAAAATCATGTGTTGGTTAGTGAAGAAAAAGGGCAAATAGCCCTTAAACCCATGGATGTTGAAAAACCGGGAAGCAACGAAATTCAAGTGCAAGTCCATAACTCTCTCATTAGTCCAGGGACTGAAAGAGCTTTCGTTCTTAATATGGAAAATACATCCGGGGAATACCCAATGTACCCGGGGTACAGCTCATCTGGCGTTGTCATCAAGGCGGGAGAAAAGGTCACCGATTTCCAGGTGGGGGATCGGATTGCATGTCATGGGATTGGCCATCGTTCAATAGGCAACATTAGGCAAGAGCGGGCAGTTAAATTACCTGATGAGGTGTCCTTTGAATTGGGGGCGTTTACTTCATTGGGGGTTATCGCTATGCAGGGAGTCCGTAAAGCAAGAATAGAAATGGGAGAATCTGTGACGGTCTTTGGCCTGGGGATCATCGGGCAGCTTGCGGTTCAATTGGCCAGACATAACGGAGCATTGCCTGTCATCGGCATTGATCGCATTGAAAACCGGTTGGATTTGGCCGAGAGGTGTGGTGCGGACTATTCTTTGAACTCTGCTGAGCATAATTGGAGAGACAACCTGAACGAATTGACAGACGGGAAAGGGCCCAACGTAGTAATTGAAGGAACCGGCGTTCCGGATGTGATCAGCACCTGTTTCGAAACGGTAAGGAACTTTGGAAGAGTTGTCATCCTCAGTAGTACTCGCGGGAACAGCGAAATCAACTTTTACCGTGATGTTCATAAAAAGGCCATTACGATATTAGGAGCACACATTTCAGGAAATCCAACTTATGAATCTCAGCCGGGCTATTGGACATGGCGGGATGACGCAACAGCTTTTGTGAATCTATTAAAGCATAACAGGCTGTCTTTGGAACCCTTGATCTCTAAGGCGGTCAATTGGAATGAGCTAGAAGCCGCTTACAAGGAAATGCTTTCAGGTAATCAGAATATGATAGGCACTTTAATCAATTGGGGTTAAGGAGTTGATTTGCAATGTATTCATTCGGTTGGTGCAGGAGTATTGGAGACGCCCAGCTTCTTAAGGAAGCGGGTTACGATTATATAGAATGTGCCATTACTGACTTGAAATTGGAGAACGAAAAGGAGTATAAAAGAGTTCTCCCACACTATTTGAATAGTCCTCTGCCCATTGAAGCGTTTAATTTATTTTTGCCGGGAGACCTGAAAATTGTTGGGCCGGATGTTGATCAAGACAGGATTGATCAATATGTGGCGAAGGTAGCAGAAGCACTGAGTACGATTGGGGCCAAAATTGCTGTTCTTGGCAGCGGGGGTGCAAGAAGAATTCCGGAAGGCTGGGATATTGAAAAGGCTGAAGAACAATTTGTCCGTGTTCTGGAACGAGTGGCGGATGAATTTGCGGGAACGGATATTGTTCTTGCAATAGAACCTCTTAATCGAAAGGCAACAAATCTAGTTAATAGTGTGGAAGAGGCAGGCAAGTTTGCCAAAATGATAAATCGTGAGCCGATTAAGGTCCTCGCAGATTTTTACCATATGGAACTAGAGAACGAATCCTTTCAGACATTGATTGACCATAGAGATTTGCTTGCCCATATCCATGTTGCGGATACTGGAAGATTCTCTCCCGGATCAGGTGCTTACCCGTATGATAAGTTTGTTGCAGATTTAAAAAAAGCGGGCTATCAGGGCAGGATTTCTGTAGAATGTACTGTTAGAGACAATCGAGAGTTTGTTGATAGCCTGGCTTTCTTGAAACGGAAGTTTTGTTGATTCAAACAGGCTTCCCGCACGCATGCAAAAACCTCTAACCGATAAGGGGGGAAAGAAAATGAAAGAGCATTCAACTTTTCGCAAGGATGTAAACCATTCATGTATTCCAAGAAACTATATTGAGAAAATGTACGCAGGTTGGTTAGGAAAAGTTATTGGTGTTCGCCATGGGGCGAAATTCGAAAATTGGACGTATGAGGAAATTGAACGGGCCTTTGGTGAAATTAACCATTATGTTTATGATTATAAAAATTTCGCAGCGGACGACGATACGAACGGCCCTATGTTTTTTCTTCGTGCTTTGGAGGACTATACGTACACATCCGAAATTACTGCGGAGCAAATGGGGTTGACCTGGCTCAATTATGCTCCTGACGGTCATGGGTTTTACTGGTGGGGAGGATATGGGAAGTCCACGGAACATACAGCTTATTTAAACTTGAAAAATGGCATTATGGCTCCTCGATCGGGTTCCATAGAACAAAATGGCGCAGTCGTTGCAGAACAAATTGGCGGGCAAATATTCATTGACGTCTGGGGCTTAATAGCGCCGGGAAATCCGCAATTGGCTTCTGAATATGCAGAAAAGATCGCAAGTGTTTCCCATGATGGAAACGGTAAATACGGAGGAATGTTTATTGCCGCCTGCATTGCAGAAGCCTTTGTCGAACAAGACATCAAAAAAATAATGAAAGCCGGTCTCTCAGTTATTCCAGATGATTGTGAATATACACGTGTGACAGAGGCCATCATGGCGTTTTATGAACAGAATCCGGGAAACTGGAAGGCCTGTCGTGATTTTGCCTATGACAACTTTGGTTATGACCGTTACCCCGGGAATTGCCACATCATCCCTAATGCAGCTGTCATCATTTTATCTTTGTTATATTCAGAAGGGGATTTTGCAAAAGCGATCAATATTTGTAATATGTGCGGTTGGGATACGGATTGTAATACTGCCAACGTCGGTACGATTATGGGCGTAAGGGGCGGGTTGAACAGTATTGAATACTCCTGGCGCAAGCCTATAAATGATTTTCTGTGTTGTTCCAGTGTCATCGGGACATTAAATATGCTCGATATTCCCTGGTGTGCGTCCTATATAGCGAATTTGGGCTATAAGATCGCTGGTGAAGCTATTCCCGGCGTGTGGGAAGGGATTTTAACCGGGGAAGGCCCCAGGTTCCATTTCGAATACCCTGGCTCCACACATGCTTTTCGATTAGATGACGGTAGTGATGTGAGTTATATCAAAGGCACAATCGAAAACACCACAGAGGCCGCAATGAGCGGCTCGCGTTCTCTGAAGGTTTTCTTCGATAATGTTAAAGGGGGAAAAGGCTACAGAGCCTATTATCAAACGTATTATCGGCCGAGTCATTTTAATGACAGCCGTTATGACCCGAGCTTCTCGCCACAAGTATACCCGGGACAAACATTACAGGGCTGTTTACAGGTTCCCGTATCAACAAATACAAGGGTGAAAGCACGTCTGTATGTTAAAGACTGCAACGAAAACAGAAGATATTATGGGGAAAAGGTCGAAATGATCCCCGGTGAATGGATCCGATTAAACTATGAGATTCCTAAAATGAAAGGGGTCTGCTTAGAGGAGGCCGGGATCGAACTAATTCCGGTGGAGGGTAATGCGAATTTAGTGGCTTACATTGATCATTTCACATTCTCGGGCAAACCGGATTATGAGGTGGATTTTTCAAATGAAAGGCCTGAAGAGTGGCATATTCTCCATATCGAGGTAAGCCAGTTTACGTATCTGCGCGGTTTATGGACACTTGAAGACGGCCAACTAAGCGGCAGTTACAGCGGTGAGCCTGCTGAATGTTACACCGGGGATCTGAAATGGAAGGATTACGCGTTTGAAGCCGTGGTTATTCCTAAATTAGGGGACTGCCACAACATACAGTTTCGAGTTCAGGGCGGAGTTCGTTCATACGCTGTAGGTCTTGCCGCCAATAATAAGCTTACACTCTATAAAAATACAAATGGTTATAAAGAACTTGCATCAATTGATTACTCCTGGGAATATGAGAATAAATACGTGATCAGGGTAAAAGCTGTCGATGATCATTTTATCGTCTCGGTTAATGGAGAACAGGTATTGGAGTATACGGATCATGAAAACCCGTATTTGACAGGGCAAATTGGTTTTTCCAATTTTAACGGGAGTCATACCCATTATAAAGCGTTCTCGTTGAAAGGGATGTAGTTTCTAAGGAGTCGATTTGTTTGTGAAGATACCGGGCAGTGGTTTTGGCGTATAGTGCCGGATTGTATGGTTCTTTTCAGTAACGGAGGGATGTTCAGGTGAAGAAGAGGCCCAAAGTTGTGGTAGTTGGCAGCATTAATATGGATCTGGTCGTAAGCTCTGATCAAGCTCCCGTAAAAGGTGAAACCATTCTCGGTACAGATTTCCAGACGGTTCCGGGTGGAAAGGGCGCGAATCAAGCGGTGGCTGCCGCAAGGTTGGGAGCTGAGGTCTCGATGATCGCCTGTCTTGGGGATGATATGAACGGTTCTGTCTTGTTGCGCCAACTTGAGAATGAAGGTATAGACACGACTTTTGTGAATACGGCTTCGGGTGAAACGACTGGAGTGGCGGTCATCAATTTGCTTAGCCAGGGAGACAATTCTATTATTGTCGTGCCTGGTGCCAACCATCGATTAAGCCCGGCTCATGTTGAAAAGACGGAACAAGCCCTGAGGGAAGCAGATGTGTGTCTGATCCAGCTTGAAATTCCAATGGAAACGGTCGTGACAGCTGTGAAGCTTGCCCGGAGGCACGGTGCGAAAGTGATTTTGAATCCGGCGCCAGCACAAGAACTGTCGAGTGAAATTCTGGCCTCCATTGATTTTTTAACACCCAATGAAACGGAAGCTTCTTTATTGGCGACAGGTTCCGTAGCCAGAGCTGCTGATGTGAAAGAAAATGTAAACGCGTTGAAGAAACGAATGCCCAATACCGTGTTTGTGGTGACGCAAGGGGGTAAGGGTGTTTATTTTACCGATGGTGATGAAAATGAAGAGTATCCCGCCCAATCTGTGGAGGTTGTGGACACAACCGCTGCGGGCGATTCCTTCAATGCCGCAATGGCTGTAAAATTGGCGGAAGGTTCGTCCTTAAAAGAGGCCGTGGCATTTGCGACAAAAGTGGCGGCGGTGACCGTAACCCGTTTTGGGGCTCAAACGTCGTTGCCGACAAGGGAAGAAATTGTGGATTAGAACAAAACCGTGCGATTCAAACATCGCACGGTTTTGTTTATTAAAGTTCTGTTAAGCTGTTTCACTTTGCTTTTCCAGAGTGGTCTTTTTTCTTTGTGCCAGTGTAATGTTCAGGATCAGCAAGAGTCCGGCCGCAGCGATGACGCCCCCGCAAATCGTCATATCAAAGCCCGCAGAAAATATCCGGCTGATGTAGGCATTTGCGAGCATGCCGATTAAGGTTGCGATTGAAAAGATACTGCTTGAAAAGCTGAGGAAACGCCCCAGTTGTTCATAAGGTACGCTTTTCTGCCAGAAGGTTGTCGCAGACATGTTATAAATTGCGTTAAAAATACCGACTAGAAAAGCTGCCGCCATCATTGTCCACAAACTGCTTCCAAACCCAATCAGGCTATAGGAAAGGCCTAAAAGCAACGAGGATACACCTAATTGCACGGATAACGGCCATTTCTTCACATATTTTGCGGCTAATACGGCCGTTAACAATAATCCAAGGCTGAGCGCCCCGATCAGATAACCTACCCGATATGAGCTCAATCCCGCCTCGCTTACGTGAGAGGTTAACACAACGTCCGCACCTGCAATTCCAAACAGGATAAGAAGAAAAATAACAAAAATGTGGGAAACGACTGGGTCCTTCAGAGGGGCCAAACCGCCCTTCCATTTGTCAAGCCAGCTTGTTGAATGGGCATCAGTTTCATTGGTTTCCTTGTCATCCCCGGCAGGCTGTTTCACGAGAGTAAGACTAATCAGCAAGCAAGCGGCGACTACATAAGAAACAGCATCGATCACAAAGCCAAGATCTTTCAAAGATATTGGCAGCAAGGCCAGCACAAAGACTGCAATGGCAGGCCCGATGATTTTCACAAACTCACGGATCATTTGAAAGGAGGAGTTCGCCTGCATGAGGTCGTCCTCTGCTACAGAAGCGACCAGGTATTTCTGAAATGTCGGCATCCGAAAGGCGTTGACAAAGGCCATAAGAAATGCGAATAAGCTGTATACATAGACATTGGTCGGCATGAAGAACACGGAAGCGATGATCACGGCACTTATCCAGTCGCTCGCAATCAAAGTAGTTTTTGGATTTTTGTTTTCAATGATGATGCCCGCCACCTGTCCTCCGATTAACATAGCCACCATCTGGGCTCCAACGACAATCATTGTAAGGCGTTCGTCTTTGGTTTGGTTGAAGATCTGAACAACAAACAGCATGTAAGTAAACCATGTGCCCAATTGCGAAATGAACACGGAAGTGGTCAGAAATCTCAAGTCCTTATGTCTCTTCATCAACGAAAACATATTCAAAACCCCCGGAAGTAAATTATATTTTATTATTAAAATTAATTTTAATACAAAACGTTTTTTTGTCAATGAACAATTTTTTGTTAGAATGGGGGCAGGCCAATGAGACAAGGGTGATTGAAATGCAGGTGCAAGATAAGGAACGATTCAAATCGCTGCTGAATCCAAAGCGTGTCAGGATTCTGAAGCAGGTTGAAACAGAGGCCAAAACCGTAAAGGAAATCGCAAAAGCGCTGGAGGACAAGCCCTCAAGACTCTACTACCACGTCCATCAATTGGTGGACCAGGGCTTTCTGGAGGTTGCCGATACGAGGCAGGTCGGTCATTTAACGGAGAAGTATTATAAAGCGGCAGTCGTCGAGGATTTCAATCTAAGTGATGAATTCGCCAAGGAAAATGAAGATTTCGTCCTCAAACAAATGCTCATGCAGATCAATCGTGGCGTTGAAGCGGTGAAAGAAACGATTCAAAAGGGTTCGACGGAAAACCTTGATAACATTACAGGCCAGGCCAGTCTGCTGCAGGTTGACCTCACGAGAGAAGAATGGCTGCAGCTAAATGCGGAGATCCGGCAACTGATCAATGATAAAGCTAAAGAATCGCAAAAGAATGGTAAGGAAAAGAGAGACACCATTTCCTATATCCTGATGAGTTATGTTGAGGATGAAGCAGAATGATCAATGAGAACTTAGGCCCGGCCATTCATTAGACTCATCGGGATTATTTTTTTCGAAAAAATCCAAAACCGTACGAAAGCCCCATTCATTCGACAAAGTTCGTCAAAGGGTTTCGGCGCCCTTTAAGGAATTACATGTTTATTGCCTGATTTTGACGATTTTAATGGAGGGGCTTCACATAAATAGGATTCGAAGTGCACGCACTCAAATAAGAAAATGGTTGTCGTCGACCAGAGGTTTGTGGAATAGATGGATCGAACAACATCCCGGCTTGGTCAAAGCTTACACTATTTTTTCCTGGGTGGCCCTGGTTGTTTTTGCTGTGAGTTTAATTTTTTCAGAGATCTCCCGCCAGCTGCTGGTTCAATATTTTTGGTCCTTCTATATCCTTTTGCAGTTCTGGTTCTTGTGCCGAAGCAAGACCTTTACGTGGAAACGGTTTATGATGTTTTTCTTCGCGGGCGTTTGGGTTAGTATCCCGCTGACGGTGTTGTCTACAAGCTTGGTTCATGCCGTCTTTGGTGGCTCTACCATGGCAACATGGAGTCAAGCCGGAGTAACACCTTTTGTGGAAGAACTGTTCAAGCTGGCACCATTGGGCATTTATTTGTTTTTGTCAAAACGCCGATCATCTTTGAGCTTAACGGATTTCATCTTGATGGGCGGTGCAGCCGGAGCGGGATTTCAATTCGCTGAAGAAGTGGTCAGGCGATGGACAACAGGTCCTTCGATTTTGGGAATGTTGTTCAACGTTTTCGATGAGAAATGGGAACTTTTCACCTGGTTTCCAGGGGAGTTCCATGGAGCCCCTTCAGCTTACGCAGGTCATGGAGTCGTGACTGCTCTGATCGCGCTTAGTATCGGGCTTGGCTTCCGTCTTAAGCGCAGGTTCGGGTCTTATGCATGGATTTTGCCGGGTTTTCTGTTTTTGTGGGGTGTTCTCGACCATGCTGTCTATAATGGCGGTAGTGGCTTACCGGACTGGTTGGAGGCGATTCATAACTGGCTTGGGAACGGGGAGCTTGAAAAGCCGCTTTTGTTGTGGGGACTGGTCCTGGCGCTGATCCTGGATTATTGGGCGCTCTATCGAGTACGCTCAGAATTAACTTTACTGCAAAATGAGATATTGGTTGAGCCATTCACGGAGTTTTTCCAGCCGTTATTGGCCCTGTTTACCAACAAGTTTCGGACTGGCTATTTATATGCTTTTTTTAGAGAACGGCGGGAACTTGGCTTTACCTTGTTATATGGAAATCAGGAAGGTAAGGAACGAATCCCTGAGTTACGGCAGCATACCCGTGAAATCTATCAATCTTTGCTTATATTGGCTGGTGTTTTATTGCTTGCCATTGGGGTGGTCGATTGGACGGTGGGCGCTGGCTCGTTGACAGATGCATGTTTCTCCTGCCTGTTCGATGGTTTGCAAAATTGGTGGGACAATCTTTCCTGGTGGCAAAAAAGTATTGTTGTGGCGGGCTTATTCGCCGGAGGTCTTGTATTCGTTGAGGCAGGAGCAGCTATTGGTTTTGCATTGACGGCAACCAGTCTTGCCGCAAGCGGTCATGAAATCGCCAGGAATATTCGGGACCCCAGGCGGCTGCTTTCTCCGGGAGGTGCCATTTCTCTCGCGGCAA
>DASVCO010000249.1:0-9332 GCA_036381575.1 Caryophanales bacterium | reverse complement strand
GTTCAGGATGTTCCACCTCGAAGAAATTTTTCATTTCTTCTTTCATCATGGTTTCTAAATGCTCTTTGACGAAATCACGAACAAGCGTGTCCAGTTGATTCATAAAGCTTTCATTCGTTATACTTTGAGACATGGTAGGGTTTCTCCTCTCTATGTTTCTTGCCGATTCTGAGGATACCCTACCTCATTTTTTGTCTCAAATGATTTACACAAACTATTTTACGTCATCATGATTTACAAGTGGAATTAGTCTTGGGGTGATGTTTGAATTTTCTACAACCCTATCATATCTTTCTTTGGAATAACAAGGGTCTTTATCTCCGATGATACACAAACCTTTATTTTTACATCTTACCATTTCATTCAAAACATCATCTCTATGAATTAGGGGAGTCATCCAGATGGCTTTAGCATTCTCAAAACCATCTCTGTCCAATAATGAACCCATTGCTATTGTTCCAAGCGACTTTCCAATAAGATAATAATTTTCATATGATTTGTCCGCTAATACATAGTCAAGGACAGCGTTCACATCAAATTTAATCGCTTTGCCCAGTTCCTCAAAACTGAAACCATCATAAAACATGTGTCGTTGTATTTATAATTAACTTGCAAAACATCAAATGATTTATTAATGAAAACACCTTTTGAGTAATGAAGAAGAGGAGCCTGTACTGTATATCCTGCACCAGGTAGTAGAATTGCTAAATTCTAGAACCCTCTCCTTTACTAAGTAAAGTAAAAGGAATTTCCATCTCCTTGTACCCGTGTACCATATTCGCTTTAACATTTAACATAAACAAAATTACCCCCGTTCTTTTCGTATTATAATTATTGGATGACTCATTCAATTATATGGTCCGTTTGTTTAACCTGCGCAACTCATCCACTGATTTGCGCAAGTAAAGAACCTTATTTCGATGTCACATCATTTGGAAAAACGAAGCTGCCTTTTCAGCTCGTTCAATCGGGGATAACGTTTCATTTTTCGATAAAGGGTGGTTCGCCCCATTCCAAGAAGGTCGGCCGCCCGGGAAATGTTTCCTTTGGCCTGGCGGATGGCCCCGGAAATTTGTTCTTCCTCATTGGTATGTAAGGTGTCTTCGGGCCCGCCTTCGGAGAATTGTTTTCCCGGGAGATGCAAGTCGTTATTTCGAATTATGGTAGATTTTCGGGTGAAGTAGGCCAAATAGGCAGCCTGGCGAAGAACATGGCGGAGTTCCCGGATGTTTCCCGGCCAATCATAGGTTTTCAGATTTTGCCGGGCGGTTTGCTCTATTTGAAAATCCACGTTTAGTTCTCTTGCCATATCTGATAAAAAGAGATTGGCTAACTCATGAAGATCTGTGCGTTCCCTTAGGGCCGGGAGCGGAAGCTCAATTTCACAAAGCCTGTAGTAAAGGTCAGCTCGAAATCGGTTCTCGTTGATATCGTGAATTAAATCCCGGTGGGTCGCGGCGATGATTCGTACGTCTACGGGTTTCGCGGTGTTCGACCCGATCGGCATTATCTTTTTTTCTTCCAGGACACGAAGCAGGGCGATTTGAAGGGGGGCCGGCATCTCGCCGATTTCGTCGAGAAACAGGGTTCCGCCGTCGGCGGCCTCAAATTTTCCAACCCTTCCTTTTTGATGAGCCCCGGTGAAGGCACCTTTTTCATATCCGAACAGTTCCGATTCGATCAACTGCTCAGGCATGGCTCCACAGTTTACCGTTACGAGCGGTCCTTTTCTTCCGCTCGCCTGATGGATTTCCTTAGCGATGATTTCTTTTCCCGTACCGGTTTCGCCTCTGATCAAAACCGTAGAGTCGGTTTGAGCGATCCTTCCGGCAAGGTGGAGAATCTTTTCAGCCTTCGGGCAGGACCAAATCATATCTTTTTTTATTTTTTTCGAAGGCTCAGGTGCGGATTCCACAGGTTGCAGGCTTAGGACAGAACGGAAATGCTTTCGGCGGTTATCTTGTATAGGTTGAACCGTCCATTGTTTTGAATTCGCTTTCATTTTGAGTTGAGCAATACTGTGTTCCTTTAAGCTCAGGATGTTTTCCGTGTCCTGTTGTCCGAACCAGTTGGATAGGGGTTGTCCGATACATTGGCTTGCCTGCTTTTCCAATAAACGAGCGGCTTTCTGATTAACCCTGGTGATAATTCCGTCAGAATCGATGGAAATGAGGGGGTTTTGGTTCTGATTGGCTATTGTGTCGGATTCGTGTAATGAAAGAGTGAGCTCTTTCTGCAAGTTTCGCAAGAGAAGGCGGGATTGGCAGGCTTCGGCAGCTGCTTTGACCATTCCGAACGTATGGGGATGATGAAGTTTCGCGTTGCCGCTGATGTCCAATATCCCCAACATTTCGCCGGTTGCCGAGTATAGAGGGGCCGCATAACAAACAAGAAATTGGTTTTCCCTGCAAAAATGATGGTCTCCCACGACATGGATCGGTTTCTGTTCAATAATGGCTGTTCCAATTGCATTGGTTCCTTTCACCTGTTCACTCCAGTTTGCCCCGGAATTTAACCATACTTTCTTCGCCCGGTTGAGAAAAGGCGGTTCTCCTTTGGAAAATACGATATAGCCGTCCGCATCGGATACGAGCATCATGAATAAGGAGTTTTTCAACTGGGCGTACAAGTTATCGAGAACATCAGAACATGCCTGCAGGAGTTCATGGAATCGCCCTTCACGGTCCTTCAATTCTCCGCCGGTAAGTACGTGGTTTTCCACATGGAGCGGATCCACGCCGAAGGCACGGCTTCGTTTCCAGGAGGCGCTCAGGAATTCGGGAGCTTTTTCATTCAATGCCGACAACCCCTTTTAAGGTGATTTGATCGTCGTTAGTGTCCCTGTCTTAAAATTCATTTTATTGGCTCGTTTGTTTCGGGTCAAGTGTTTAGATTGTTCCGCCTTGAACAAATTGATGGAACAGTCGGAACACTCGTTGAACAGGAAAGCCTGTCATGGCCTGGTTTGTTTTATGGCATTATTCTTGCATTTTTTAAAGTGTTGGTACGTATCATTTGCAGGGAGGTGATTTTTGCTTGCAAATTCATTATCAGTACGATTTTCAAATTGGGAGACAGACCGTTTGGGATTATTTGCAAGATGAAAATGTGTTGGAAAGGACATTGCCGGGGTGTAAAAAGTTTGAAGAGATCGGTGATGGGGTTTATGATGCAGAGCTTGGCCTTAACGTGGGTCCCGTGAAGGGTACATTTTCCGGCGAGGTGCGTTTAGCTGATCAAAGAGAACCGGAATTTTACCGTTTATTGCTTAAAGGCAAGGGGAAACCCGGTGAAGTCAATGCGGATGCGGAAGTTTATCTGGAGGAAACGGCTCAAGGCACCGTACTGAAGTGTGAAGCCAATGTCGAGGTGACAGGTGTTCTTGCGTCTGTCGGACAGCGGATCATGAACGGTGTCGCAAAAATGATTTTGGGACAATTCTTCAAAGCGGTAGCGTCGGAAATCAAACAATCGGCTTAATTCGAAACGGAGGTGCCAGATTTGATAACGGATAAAGTGGAAGTCCGTGTAACTGTGAACGGCGTTGAACGAAAGTCCGAAGTAGAACCGCGCAGGTTATTGGCTCATTTTCTGCGGGATGATCTTGGGCTTATCGGGACACATATTGGCTGTGATACGAGCCAGTGCGGGTCTTGTACCGTTTTATTAAACGGAGAAGCTGTTAAATCCTGCACAGTGCTTGCAGTCCAGGCGGACGGAGCGGAAGTCACGACCGTGGAAGGCCTCGGGGATATGGAGAATTTGCACCCAGTCCAGGAAGGCTTTTGGGAAAAACATGGCCTTCAGTGTGGTTTTTGCACGCCGGGTGTGATGGTCGCGGCCGTCGATTTACTTAAGCAAAATCCGAATCCGACCGAAGAAGAGATCCGTGAAGGGCTGGAAGGTGTCATTTGCCGCTGTACCGGCTATGAAAATATCGTAAAGGCCGTGCAGTATGCTGCTGAGCGTATGCCCGAGTATGAAAGTGCACAAGCCATGGCTGCTTCGCTGGATAACGGAAACGGGGAGGTGTAAGGACGATGGCGAATGTTTTCGGAACACCTTTGAAACGCCGGGAAGATCCGCGCCTGATTACCGGGAACGGTAATTATACTGATGATATTCAGCTTCCCGGAATGCTGTACGCGGCAGTTTTGCGAAGTCCGCATGCTCATGCGCGCATTAAGCGGATTGATGTTTCCGCAGCTCGGGAAGCCGAAGGAGTGTCAGCAGTCTATACGGGACAAGACTTAGCCGGAAAAATGGAGCCGATTCCAACGGCCTGGCTTCCGCCGGATTCCGATATGAAGACACCGGCTCATCCCGCGTTAGCGGTGGATACCGTTCGTTATGTTGGAGACGGAGTGGCTTTGGTGGTAGCTGATGACCGGTATACTGCACGAGATGCATTAGACTTGATCGAGGTAGAGTATAAGGAATTGCCTGTTACAGTGAGTCAGGAAGAAGCCATGAAGGATGGAGCGGCTCAGCTTCACGAGGATGTTCCAAACAATCTGGCGTTCCATTGGAAGGCGGGAGAGGTTCCCGATGAGGTGTTTGACCAGGCTGAGGTTTCAGTCCGCCAAAGGTTTAATCAGCAGCGATTGATTCCGAATCCGATGGAAATGAGGGCGGCAGTGGCTCGTTATAATCCAGGTAGCCAGGAGATGACTATTTGGTGTACTTCGCAAAATCCGCACATTCATCGCTTTATACTGTCGGGTGTGCTTGGCATTCCTGAATCCAAACTCCAGATTGTCGCCCCTGATGTAGGAGGAGGATTCGGCAGTAAAATTCCTGTTTATCCGGATGAGGCGCTCGTCGGCTTTGCGGCTCGAGACCTAAAGCGCCCGGTTAAGTGGACGGAAGAACGAAGTGAACATTTCACAACGACAAGCCATGGCAGGGATGTCGTGCTTGATGTGGAATTGGCCGGTAAGCGGGACGGTACGTTCACCGGATTGCGGATTAAAAATATCGCCAATTTGGGCGCTTATTTATCCACAGCGGCCCCCGGTGTAGAGACGATTCTGTTTGGCCTGATTACGCCCGGTCCATATAAAATTCCATTGGCACAGGTAGAAACATACGGTGTAATGACCAATACGACACCGACTGATGCTTATCGTGGAGCAGGGAGGCCGGAGGCGACTTATCAGATTGAACGGATGGTCGATCTTTTCGCCAAGGAAATCGGAATGGATCCGGTTGAAATTCGCAGGAAAAATTTGATTGCTGAAAATGAGTTTCCGTATGATAACGCGCTTGGATTGCAATATGACAGTGGAAATTACCACGGCGCGCTTGATAAGGCGTTAGAGATGCTTGATTATGAGGACTTCCGCAAGGAACAAGAAGAGGCTCGCAAACAAGGAAAATTTCTTGGCATTGGCTTTTCTACCTATGTGGAAATTTGCGGACTGGGCCCTTCCAAGGTAGCCGGACAAGTCGGTTTCCAGGGCGGCCTTTGGGACAGCGCGACTGTACGTGTACATCCAACGGGAAAGGTATCGGTTTTCACCGGAACGTCGCCGCACGGGCAAGGTGAGGAAACGACCTTTGCACAAATTGTGGCGCAAAAGTTCGGTATTCCGCAAGAAGACATTGAGGTCATTCACGGGGATACCAACAGAATTTCCATGGGTTGGGGAACCTATGGATCACGGACAACCCCCGTTGGCGGAACAGCGATCGGTATAGCAGCCGACCGGGTAATTGATAAGGCGAAGAAAATCGCGGCCCATGTCCTTGAGGTGTCCGGAGAAGATCTTGAATTTGAGGACGGAGCCTTTCAGGTGAAAGGTGTACCGGAGAAATCGATTTCCTTCGCAGACGTTACGTTGCAGGCTTATTTGGCCTGGGATCTTCCTGAAGGTGTTGAACCTTCGTTGGAAGCACAGTCATTTTATGATCCGGAAAATTTCGTTTATCCGTTCGGGGCTCATATTTGCGTAGCTGAGGTGGATGGCGAAACTGGTGAAGTCAAGATTAAACGTTATGCAGCAGTCGATGATCCCGGACCGGTCATCAATCCGATGGTGGCCGAAGGCCAGGTGCACGGCGGAATTGTTCAAGGTGTCGGCCAGGCTCTTTATGAAGGCGCAGTTTATGATAAGCAAGGCCAATTGTTATCCGGTACCTTTATGGATTATACGATGCCGAAAGCTCGATTCTTCCCGAAATTTGAAACCGCATTCACAGAGACGCCGTCTCCAGTGAATCCTCTTGGAGTGAAAGGAATTGGTGAAACGGGGACCATTGCGGCGACCCCGGCTGTTGCCAACGCAGTTGTTGATGCACTTCAACCTTTTGGTGTAAAAGAAATCGATATGCCGTTCACACCGGAAAAGATATGGAAAATCATGCAGAATGGGAGGGGAGAAGAATGATAACCAGTGCCTTTGACTATACGAGAGCGGAATCTGTCGAAGATGCGGTCCAATTGCTTGTGGAAAGCGGCGGAGAGGCCAAGTTGCTGGCAGGCGGGCACAGCTTGCTGCCATTGATGAAAATTCGATTGACCACTCTCGATAAATTGATAGATATTGGTCAAATCAACGAGTTAAAAGGAGTTCGAAAAGAAGGAGATCGGCTTGTTGTCGGCGCATTGACGACACATAAGGAAATTTCCCGGGATCCTGTTGTGAAACGTGAGTTGCCGCTCTTGGCTGAAGCCGCCTCACAGATCGGCGATATTCAAGTTCGAAATCGCGGCACGATTGGCGGAAATCTTGCACATGCGGATCCGGCATCGGATCTCCCGGCTGTGGCAATGGCTTTTGACGCCCAGTTTGAAATGCAAGGGCCAAATGGAAAGGAATCTCTTGGAGTGGATGAGTTCTTCTTCGGTCCGCTGATTACGGCATTGCCGGAAAACACGGTACTGACCTCCATATCCTTTTCAATTCCGCCCGAAGGTGTGAAAAGCACGTATCTGAAATATCCGCATCCTGCATCGGGATATGCCGTTATTGGTGTTGCGGCCGGCGTTGGGACAGCGTCAGACGGCTCTGTTAATTACGCACGAATTGGTATAACGGGAGTCGGCGATGTGGCGTTTAGAGCGGAAGGTACGGAGCAAATGTTGATCGGCCAAAGGCCCACGGCAGAATTGATCGATGAAGCCGCCGGAAAAGCCAGTGAAGGTCAGGAAATGGGCAGCGACCTGTTTGCTTCAGATCATTATCGTCAAAATCTGTGTAAGGTCTATACTTCGCGAGCTTTAAAAAAATTGTTGTCGGATAAATAATGAGAGCGGGAGAGGACGGGGCAAGAGGCAATTTACGCCCTGCCCTCCGTCCCTTTCTTTTTTGCACCAAAATTAAATTATATGCACGAAAAATAGGATATTTGCACGAAAATCAAAATATATGCACCAAAAACGGAATTTATGCACGAAAGCCAATGTCCAGGTCGGGAATGCCGCCCGAGTTTTTGAAAAAGGGGTGTTTCAAAGCAATGGAGGCCATTCAAGATTCATTTCGAACAAAGGGATACATTACGGATCAGGAAACAGCCGTCGCTCTCCGCCTTTTGATGGAACTCGAGAAGCCCCTGCTTGTCGAAGGTCCAGCGGGTGTCGGAAAAACGGAAATTGCCAAGGTATTGGCCGGTGTATTGAACACCCGGTTGATCCGGCTTCAATGTTACGAGGGCCTTGATGCCAACATGGCGTTGTATGAATGGAATTATCCGAAACAGATGCTCCACATTCGATTGACTGAGAATCAAGATGAATCGGTCGCGGAAAAAGAAGAAGAGATTTTCAGCCGACGTTTTTTGTTGCAGCGGCCCCTGTTGGATGCGCTTTTGGCTGAGGAGCGCCCGCCTGTCTTGCTGATTGACGAAGTGGATCGTGCTGATCGGGAATTCGAAGCCTTCTTGCTTGAAATTCTCGGGGAATTCCAGGTGACGATTCCTGAATTGGGAACCATTCGGGCGCGGCATAAGCCCCATGTGATCCTGACTTCCAATCGCAGCCGCGAATTAAGTGATGCTCTCAGGCGAAGATGTCTTTATCAATGGATTCCTTATCCTGATCTTGAGAAAGAGATTGAGATTTTGCAAATAAAATTGCCGGACATTCATAAACAATTGGCCGTTCAGGTGGCAGAGATGATGAAAAAAGTCAGATCCATGCCGTTGAATAAAATTCCGGGCGTGGCGGAAAGTCTCGATTGGGCGAAAGCACTGGCGGTTCTTCATGAAGGTGAATTACAGGCTGATACTATTCAGCAAACGTTCAGCTGTTTCCTTAAAGATCATGAAGATTGGGAAGCGGTCCAGGAACGGCTGGCACAAGGTGAACTGTTGAAGGAGCAGCATTCGTGAACCAGATAAAACGGAATCATTCTTTTTTTATTCATCGTTTCACGCATTTTGTCCAATGGTTACGTCAATATGAGTTTCTGATTGGGCCAGGTGAGACAGCGGATATGTTTCGTGCTCTGGAATCGGTCGATGTTGGGAATGAGTCAGAGGTACGGATGGTTCTCCGTACGGTGCTTTGTTCCCGGCAAGAGGAACAGGAACTCTTTGATGATCTTTTTGAGCGGTTTTTTCGATTCTCTGAATCTGACAATACTTTGGCCAAGTCTGAAGGAAACGGGCACCGGAAATCTAATTTTCTCTCAGAAGAATCAGGATCCACAGTCACAAAAGAAGAGACGGGCAACCCCGGCAGTGGCGGAAAGGCTGGTCATGGGACTGCGAAATCATCGCTGGATGATGATTCAATAGATGATCGAAAAGAAATGTCTTTCCTGGAGGCCGTCCGATTCAGTGCTCGTGAATGGAATCGTACTGATTCAGTTCGGGTGCCACAGGAAGGGATGGCCCAGATGGTGTCAGCGGCACAGTCCATGGTATCCGAGATTCGATTAAAACCGGGCCGCCGCTATCGGCCGATGGTACAAGGGCGGCGTTTGGATTTCCGGAGGACATTTCGGCGAAACATTCAAATTGGAGCGCATATGATTTATCCCGAATGGACCGGCCGTCCTAAACGAGAAGCTGAATTTGTTCTACTCTGCGATGGGAGCCGTTCGATGCTCCCGCATTCCGAAATGTTCTTACAATTCGCCTGCGCTTTATTTCAGGAGGCCAGGCATGTCGAAACTTTTTTGTTTTCAACTCGCTTACGGCGGGTTACCCACCTTTTAAACAAAAATAAATCCTTAGACGATTTGGGGATGGAATGGGGAGGCGGAACCCGGATTGGGGATTCATTGGAACGATTTGTCCGTGATTTCGGGCCGCGTTTGTTGAATGGAAATACGATCGTGTTTATTTTCAGTGACGGGTTGGATACCGGTGAATCTGAAAAGTTGGAA
>DASVCO010000248.1:0-3689 GCA_036381575.1 Caryophanales bacterium | reverse complement strand
AAGGAAATGAATTACGACGGTTGGGTGACGGTGGAGATTGACAAGTCTACGAGTACACCGAAAGAAAGTTTGAAGGTTTGTCGGGATTTTGTGCAGGATCGGTTAGGTCTGCCGATAAGGGAGGAACGTTAACCATGGCGAAAATCAAAGCAGGCATCATTGGGTGCGGTAACATTAGCAGCATTTATTTTAAAAATTGTTCGGGATTTAAGGATTTGGAAGTTGTGGCCTGTGCCGATCTGGATTTGCAGAGAGCCAAGGATAAAGCGGAGGAATTTGGCATTCAGAAGGCTTACACGGTTGATGAATTGTTGGCTGATCGGGATATTCAAATGGTGATCAATCTGACGATTCCAGCTGCGCACGGGCAAGTTTGCCTTCAAGCGCTTGAAGCCGGAAAACATGTTTATGTGGAGAAACCTCTGTCGATTTCGTTGGAGGACGGCAAGAAAATTTTACATATGGCCGAGGAAAAAGGTTTGCTGGCCGGCGGGGCACCGGATACCTTCCTCGGAGGCGGCCTGCAAACTTGCCGGAAATTGGTCGACGACGGCTGGATCGGAAAGCCTGTCGCAGCCAGCGCCTTTATGACAAGCCACGGTGTTGAAATGTGGCATCCCAATCCGGATTTCTTTTATCAAGAGGGAGGCGGTCCCTTATTTGACATGGGACCTTATTATTTAACGGCGTTGATTTCTTTGATCGGACCGGTTAAACGTGTAACAGGTTCCGCAGGGATTTCATTTCCGGAGCGGACCATTACGAGCGAACCCAATTACGGGAAGACCATCAAGGTGAATACCCCGACTCATATTGCGGGCGTGCTTGATTTTGAAAATGGAGCGATCGGGTCGCTGATAACAAGCTTTGACGTGTGGGGAGCCCAATTGCCTCGTATTGAAATATATGGAGAGACAGGGACTTTGAGTGTGCCGGATCCGAATACCTTCGGCGGGCCGGTTCAGGTGCGGAGACAAAATGAAAAAGAGTGGAAGGAAGTTCCGCTGACCCACGGGTACACCTCTAACAGCAGAGGGCTAGGAGCTGCGGATATGGCACGGGCGATTCTGGAAGGGAGACCTCATCGAGCAAATGTCGGGTTGACTTATCATGTGTTGGAACTGATGCATGGCTTCCATCAAGCGTCCCGTGAAGGGAAACATTATCATTTGGAAAGCACGGTAGAACGTCCGAAGGCCCTTGCTATGGATGAAACTTTCTAACGATCACAAGGAATAAATACTATTATAAGGAGGAAAACAATATGGCCCAAATGGGATTACAGCTATTTACGGTAAGAGAAGAAGCGGAAAAAGATTTGTTGAGTACCGTCGCGAGCGCGGCAGATATGGGATACGAAGGCGTTCAGTTTGCCGGCTTCTTCAATACGCCTGCCGAAGAGTTGAAAAAGTTGATGGATGAAAAGCAAATCCGGCCCGCGGGAGCACACGTCGGAATTGACCAATTGCTTGATGGCAAATTGGAGTCCACACTGACTTATCACGAAACAATCAACAACCATTTGATCATCGTTCCGGCTCTTCCTCGTGAGATGAGGCAAACGGCTGATGACTATAAGAAAACCGCGGAAACTTTAAATAAAATCGGTGAAAATTGTAAGAAAGCCGGTTTTGCTTTCGGTTATCATAATCACGATTTTGAATTTAAAGAAGTGGACGGGCAAATCGGTTTTGATCTTTTATTTGAAAATACCGATCCTGACTTGGTGAAGATGGAGCTTGATTGCGCCTGGGCCAGTCATGCCGGGTACGAGCCGTTGTCCATTATCGAAAAGCATCAAGACAGAGTCATTTCATTGCACATTAAAGATTTAAAGAAATCCGCGAATCAGAAAATCAGCACTGAAATTGGGAACGGCGATCTCGACATTGATAGACTTGTTCAAACCGGTAAAAAGTACGGTGTAGAGTGGTTTGTCGTGGAACAAGAAGATTATGAACGGCCGCCAATGGAATCCGCAGAGATCAATGCGCGGAACTTGAAGGAAATTCTGAACCGATAAACTGAAATCCGGAATGGAAATGAGGTTTTTCAAGTTATGAAAACAGAGGCGAAGTCCTTTTCTCCAGGTGTGAAAATGAATCGGAAGGAATTGCCGGTCCTCAAAACATGTGACGTAGTTGTAGCAGGCGGGTCGTTTGCCGGAGCAGCTGCCGCTCTTGAACTTTCTAAGGCTGGTCGCAAAGTGGCTCTGGTTGAACCCAGAACCTATTTGGGCAGAGAAATCACCGCGACTCTTCGCCCCTGGGTTGATGTTGACAGTACTCAAAAAGAAAATCTTCCTGAAATCATTCGGGCTTGTATTGATAGGTCCGAATCAACATCTGAAAAGATTCAAGATGAAATCCCCTTGCATATGGACGCCGTCAAAACCGTTCTGGAAGATTTGTTAATAGAAGCAGGGGTTGAACTGGTTTATGCAAGTCTACCTGTTGGACTTTCGGATCAGGGTGACAATAAGAACCTGATTATCGGCAATAAATCAGGACGCCAGGTCATTGAATGCCAAATGGTGATCGACTCAACTGAAAACGCGACTGTTGCAAGATTATCCGGAGGAACTTTTGAAGGCAGCGACCATAAAATAGCTCGGTATCATAAAACGATTGAATTTTACCGGGTTCATCCTTTGGAAGAAATGAGTTTCATTGTTCCCGAGGGGTTTGGGATTGCCGGAAATACTGTACAATTCCACCAGGGTTATAAGGGCGACGGACATATTTTTGCGGAGTTTGCGTTGGATTTCCGCGAGAATGATTCAATTGAGGCGGGTATGGCAAGAGAGATTGAGAGCCGCCATAAGGCGATGGAATTGGCTTCCTATTTGATTAACAATACAGCTGAATTTAATGAGGCTGCTTTTGTATCGACTTCTTTTGAACTTGAGGGATCTGGTACCTCATCGTTAAACCATTCTATCCCGGAATGGGCTGAAAGTGTCTCTCAAATCGTGGTTCAGGATAAAGCTTTCGGGAATCTTACTTTTGGTGATTTTGCCGGTCCCGTGCGTCATCTTTGGTGTCTGTCAGAGGCCGCTCGCGTGGAAGGAGCCAAGGGAAAGATCGGAAATCCTGTTTATGCAAGCCGTTTAGGAAAGGCCCTTGCAAAAGGTTTGATTGAGCATTGGGGCGAAATATTAGCTGTTTCAGCTACAGATCAAAAAGACCAGGGCGATTCCGATCTGATGAAATTTGAGGTAAAAGAACTGGGAAGTCCGAAACGGGGAGGAACTTACAAGCGAAGCGCTGTATCTTCTGAAACCGTTCGGGTTCTTCGGAAAACCGATGTACTTGTCGTCGGTGGTGGCACAAGCGGAGCTACAGCTGCCACAGTCGCGGCACAAGAAGGGGCCGAAACGGTCCTTCTTGAGATGAACCCGGGATTGGGCGGAACCGGTACCCTTGGAGGGGTAGACAGTTACTGGTTCGGGCGCCGCCTCGGATTTAACGAACGTTTGACAGAAAAGGTGGATAAGGCTCACAAAGCCATTCGCCACACGAGGAACAAATGGAACATTGAAGCAAAAATGTATGTGCTCTTACGGGAAGCCGAGCAGGCCGGCGTTGAAATCTTTTTCAATGCGATCACAACGGGCGTTCTGATGGACGGGAACCGTGTGAGAGGTGTTGTCGCAGCTACACGTTGGGGCTTGTTTGCCGTTACGGCAG
>DASVCO010000247.1:0-19916 GCA_036381575.1 Caryophanales bacterium | reverse complement strand
AGTCGGTGCAGGTCATGCCGGAACGGAAGCAGGACTTGCCGCGGCTAGAATGGGTGCTAAGACACTGATGTTGACGCTGAATTTGGATGCAATTGCGTTCATGCCGTGTAATCCTTCTGTCGGAGGGCCGGCGAAAGGCATTGTGGTGCGTGAAATTGACGCACTGGGTGGTGAAATGGCGAAAAACATCGATAAAACGCATATTCAAATGCGTTTGTTGAATACTGCGAAAGGACCGGCTGTTCGGGCGCTTCGCGCACAAGCCGATAAAGTGTTGTACCAACAGGAAATGAAACGAACGCTTGAGGAAGAAGAGAATTTGACCGTGATGCAAAGCATGGTTGAACGATTAATTATAGAGGATGGAATCTGTAAAGGGGTTATAACGAAAACCGAGGCAGCTTACCGAGCGAAGACGGTGGTTGTGACAACGGGAACTTATTTGCGCGGGAAAATCATTCTCGGTGATCTCGCTTACGAGAGCGGACCAAATAATATGCAGCCTTCGATCAACCTGTCTTACCATCTGCAGGAGCTCGGATTTGAGCTGGTTCGTTTCAAAACCGGAACGCCACCGCGGGTAAATGGGAAATCGATTGATTACAGCAAAACGGAAATTCAACCGGGAGATGAAGAGCCGCGGGCTTTTTCTTACGAAACAACGAAATTTATAACGGATCAAATTCCATGTTGGCTTACGTATACCGGTGAAAAGACCCATCAGTTAATCAATGATAATCTGGAGCGTTCCCCAATGTACTCGGGAATGATTGAGGGGACGGGTCCACGCTATTGTCCGTCCATTGAAGATAAAGTCGTCCGATTTAACGACAAGCCGCGCCATCAGATTTTCCTGGAACCAGAAGGGCGTAACACCGATGAAGTCTATATTCAAGGCCTGTCAACAAGTTTGCCGGAAGACATTCAACGTGAGATGGTTCGGACAGTCCCGGGACTTGAAAATGCGCGGATGATGCGTGCTGGATATGCGATTGAGTATGATGCAATTGTGCCTACACAGTTGTGGCCGTCGCTTGAAACGAAGAAGATCGAGAATTTGTTCACTGCAGGGCAAATTAACGGAACATCCGGATATGAAGAAGCTGCAGGGCAAGGAATTATGGCTGGAATCAATGCAGCCCGGAAAGCATTTGGTAAAGAAGCGGTTGTCCTTGACCGTTCGCAGGCGTATATCGGGGTATTGATTGATGATCTAGTTACGAAAGGAACAAACGAACCGTACCGTTTGTTAACTTCGCGTGCGGAATATCGTCTGTTGTTGCGGCATGACAATGCCGATTTGCGCCTGACCGATCTTGGCCATGAAATCGGTCTCGTTAAAGAAGAGCGCTATGAGAAATTTGTTCAGAAGAAGGCGATGATTGAAGAAGAGAAAAAAAGATTGGCCAGTGTCATGATTAAGCCTTCAGAGGAATTGCAGAAGGTGTTGGAGGATACCGGTGCAGGGGAATTGAAGGAGGCGGTAAGTGCTGCTCATTTGCTGAAGCGTCCGCAAGTTCGTTATACGGATGTGGTCCGATTCGCGCCGCCGGAACAGGAGATTCTTGAAGATGTAGCCGAACAGGTAGACATCCAGACAAAGTATGCGGGCTATATCGATAAACAATTGCAGCAAGTGAAGCGGATGAAGAAAATGGACGAGAAGAAGATCCCGGAAAACCTGGATTACGACGCGATTCAGGGACTGGCCACAGAAGCAAGGCAAAAGCTTGGCCAGGTGAAACCTCTTTCTGTAGGGCAGGCATCACGTGTGTCCGGGGTCAACCCGTCGGATATTTCAATCCTGCTTGTTTATCTTGAACACCCAACAAGACATCTTCGAGTTGACGATGTAACGAGTCAGTCGGGAACATAATCAACATGAACCCGCTTTGGGCGTCGAGACTAGGTAAATTAGCCAGAGTAGCGGAGTAAATAATATCAGCCGTGAATTTTAAGGCGGCCTGGTTTTCATTAGAATACAGAGGGTGGAACAATGGAGCAGCTTTTTCAGGATCAATTGAGGGAGAAAGGGATTGACCTTTCTCCTCAACAATTACAACAATTCAATACCTATTACGAAGAGTTGATTGAATGGAACAAGAAGATGAATTTAACGGCTATAACTGAGCGGGAAGCCGTTTATTTTAAACACTTTTATGATTCAATAAGCCCCGCATTTTTTTATGACTTTTCACGTCCTCTTACTATTTGTGATGTTGGAGCTGGTGCTGGTTTTCCAACGTTGCCATTGAAAATATGTTTTCCGGACCTTAAGGTGACCATCGTTGATTCGTTGAACAAACGCATTCATTTTCTTTCTTCATTAGTTGAGAAGCTTAACTTAACGGGAGTGGAGGTCCATCATTCAAGGGCTGAAGTTTTCGGGAAGAATACGGATTTCCGTGAATCCTTCAATGTTGTAACGGCAAGAGCCGTGGCTAAATTACCGGTGCTGTGTGAATATTGCCTGCCGCTTGTTCGTCCAGATGGAGACTTTCTCGCCATGAAAGGGGCGAGTGTGCAACCGGAATTGCAAAATTCCGAGCATGCATTGGAACTTCTCGGTGGAAATCTTGAAAACGTAGAGTCTCTTACGATTCCTGGAGAGAAGAGTCAAAGGCATATTATACATATCTCCAAACAAAAGAAGACGCCTGACATTTATCCGCGCAAACCCGGAACTCCGAATAAACGGCCGTTATAAAATGTTTCACGTGAAACATTGAAAAAGCCTCTGTTTTAAGCAGGAAAAACCGAAGCGTTGGCGAATTGTACAGAAAGAGGAGTGTTAGGCATGAAACGTCCGATTTCCAAACTATTTAAAACTGAAAAAGAGGAAGAGCTTGTAGATACAAACAATGAACAAGTTCAAAAAATCCCGATTGAACGGATTGTACCGAATCGGTTTCAGCCGAGAACGGTTTTTAAAGATGAACGAATCGATGAGTTGTCGCAAACGATCCAGACACATGGGATGATTCAGCCGATCGTGGTCCGAAAATGGGAAGATAAATATGAAATTATTGCCGGCGAGAGACGTTGGCGAGCTGTAACCAAGCTGGGATGGAAATTGGTTCCGGCCATTTTGAAAGAATATGGTGATGCTGAAACAGCGTCTGTAGCTTTGATAGAGAACCTTCAGCGTGAAGAATTAACTTCTATAGAAGAGGCGATGGCATACGCAAGGCTCCTGGATATTCACGGACTGACACAGGAAAGCCTAGCGGAACGGCTCGGAAAAGGCCAGTCGACTGTCGCGAATAAGCTTCGTTTGTTGAAATTGCCCAGCTCAGTTCAGGAAGCTTTGCTTGACCGGAGTATCACGGAGCGTCATGCCCGGGCGTTAATCGGTGTGAAATCTCCGGAAGAGCAGGAAAAGTTGTTAAATGAAATTCTGGAGAAACAGTTGAATGTCAAGCAGGTGGAAGACCGGATTAAGAAAATGAATAGTAAACCTAAGCCGAAGCCAAGGCGGAAGGCTTATAGCAAGGACATGAGGCTTGCGCTTAATACGATCCATAAGTCTATTGATATGGTTTCAGATAGTGGGCTGGCCATTGATACAGACGAGAGGGAGGACGAAACTTTTTACGAGATTACGATTCGGATTCCTAAATAATAGATTTTTTGTTGTAATGCAGTGATTAATAGAAATCTGGTTTTTATACCATCAGGATATTTTTTTCCTTATTGGGCTTGAAAGCAGAACGTTTTTGCGTCTTTAAAGATTATTTATCCGTCTGTTATGCTTGTGAAGTTGTGAAGCTTGGCATATGCCAAGTCTTCTTTTTGTCCAATCCGGTATTTTTTCATGGTAGAATATAAGTATTGTTTGTAGAAGGCAGGTGGCATTGTGGGTAAGATCATCGCAATCGCGAATCAGAAGGGCGGTGTCGGGAAAACGACGTCGGCTGTCAATTTAAGTGCGTGCATGGCCCATACCGGCAGCAAGGTATTGCTTGTTGACATCGATCCGCAAGGGAATGCGACGAGCGGTGCCGGTATTGACAAAGGGGATGTCGATCAGTGCATTTATGATGTGCTCGTTGAAGACGTCAAGGTGGAAAAGGTCGTCAGGGAAACCTTAATCCCGGAACTCTATCTTGTCCCGGCGACCATCCAGCTGGCGGGGGCAGAGCTTGAACTCGTTCCTACGATTTCAAGGGAGGTCAGATTGGGCCGCGCCCTGGAAAAAGTGAAAGACCAGTATGATTATATTTTTATCGATTGTCCGCCTTCCCTGGGATTACTGACAATTAATGCGTTGACGGCTTCAGATGCTGTTTTGATTCCCGTTCAATGTGAGTATTATGCACTTGAGGGATTAAGCCAATTATTGAATACGATACGCCTTGTTCAAAAGCATTTGAATCATCATTTAATGATCGAAGGAGTATTGTTGACAATGCTTGATGCGCGGACGAATCTCGGCATTCAGGTCATTGAGGAAGTGAAGAAATACTTCCAGGAGAAAGTTTATGAGACCGTGATTCCCAGAAACATCAGATTAAGTGAAGCCCCGAGTCACGGCAAGCCGATTGTCGTTTATGATCCGAAATCAAAAGGAGCTGAGGTATACTCCGATTTGGCAAAGGAAGTGATGTCACATGGCTAAAGGACTTGGCAGAGGACTTGACGCCTTCTTTCCTTCAATTGAGGCGAATAAGGACGAACCTGTTCACGAAATTGAATTGAAAGAGTTGCGTCCGAATCCGTATCAGCCTCGTAAAGAGTTTCGTCCTGAAGCAATTCAGGAGTTGAAGGAATCCATCGAGACGCACGGAGTGTTACAGCCGATCATTGTCCGCAGAAGTATAAAGGGCTATGAAATCGTCGTGGGTGAGCGCCGCTTCAGGGCTGCCGGGGAGGCGGGGCTTGAGTCAATCCCCGTAATCATTCGTGATTTCAATGAGCAGAAGATGATGGAATTGGCACTGATTGAGAATTTACAGCGTGAAGACCTCAATCCGGTTGAAGAGGCATATGCCTATCAGAAGTTGATGGAAGGGCTGAAAATCACCCAGGAGGAACTTGCTAAGCGCCTTGGGAAAAGCCGCCCTCATATAGCTAATCATTTACGGCTGTTACATTTGCCTGAGAAGGTCCGGGATTTGATATCAGATAATGCCCTGACCATGGGGCATGGCCGAACATTACTCGGTTTGAAAAACAAAAGCAAAATGGAGGCTGTTGTGAACCGTGTCGTCAAGGAACAAATGAACGTCCGCCAATTGGAGGTTCTTATCCAACAGCTAAATGAAAATGTTCCACGTGAAACATCGTCTAAAAAGAAAGAAAAAAAGAGCGTTTTTATCAGGGAAAAAGAAGCAGTGCTGCGTGAAAGATTTGGCACATCGGTTGAGATCAAAAGGTCAAAGAAGAAGGGTAAAATCGAAATTGGTTTCTTCTCGGATGAAGATCTTGAGAGGGTGCTCGAATTGTTGGAGACAGCGAATAAGGCATGATCTACTTTGATCAGGCGGCATCTTCTTTCCCGAAACCGCAAAGTGTTGTACATGCTGTCAGCGAGGCTTTAACGGAATACGGAGCCAACCCGGGAAGAGGGGGGCATCGGCTTGCCAAAAAGGCGGCTTCTATAATTCATGAAACACGGGCGGAGCTCGCCGGTTTCTTTGGGTTGGACTTTCCTGAAAATGTTTGGTTTTATCCGAATGCCACAGCAGCTCTGAATCAAGCATTGAAGGGTTTTCCATTTACAGCAGGAGATCATGTTATTGCTACTTCTTTTGAACATAATTCTGTGCGTCGTCCTTTGGAATATCTGAAACGATCAAAAGGAATTAAGGTCAGTTATATTCATCCGGATGAGGACTGGGTGAAAGCAATTAAAGTCAATACAAAACTAATTGTGGCTGCGCACGGTTCCAATTTGACAGGAATCATCATGCCTGTTGAGAAAATAGCGCATTCTGCCAAACAATTTGAAATTCCGTTCCTTGTAGACGCTTCACAAACAGCTGGTGTTTTGCCGATTGATATGAAAGAAATGGGCATTGATATGTTGGCTTTCTCCGGACACAAGGGATTGCTTGGGCCGCAGGGGACGGGGGCTTTACTCGTTCGCGACGGAATCAAGCTTGAGCCATACATGCACGGGGGCACGGGAGCCCATTCGGAGGATATTGGTCAACCTGAACAGGCTCCCGAAAGATATGAAAGTGGTACGTTGAATACGCCTGGTATTGCTGGGTTGCAGGCGGGGCTTAAAGAAATAAAAAAAATCGGCCTGGCTGCCATTTATGCACATGAATCAGAATTGGCAAAACACTGTATTCGTGGATTGAAGGAAATCGAAGGGGTGAGCGTTTTCGGTCCTGATTCGGGAGTGGAAAGACTGGCCGTGATCTCATTTCGAATTGATGGGGTGGATGTTCAGGAAACGGCGATCGTGATGGACCAGCATTACGACATCGCTGTTCGGGCCGGCTTACATTGTACCCCGCTCGGCCATGAAACCATTGGAACCATGGACGGGGGAACCATTCGGGTCAGTTTCGGCCCTTATAACACAATGGAAGAGGTAGATCGTTTCTTGCAGGCGGTGCAGGAAATCAAATATGGGTTAGGTAGTTAGGGGATTCTCATTGTGGTTTTACTAGGTACAATTGTGAACGCCGCTGCAATTTTGTTAGGGACTTTTATTGGGGCTTTTTTGACCAAAATCCCTGAACGCATCAAGCAGACGGTGACAAAGGCCATTGCCCTCGCTGTTATTATTCTAGGAATTAAGATGGCTTTGAAAGGCGAGCAATTTCTGATTGTGATTTTCAGCCTTGCCATTGGAGGCGTAATCGGCGAATGGCTGGATCTAGAAAAAAAGTTAAATCAGATCGGACAATGGCTTGAAGGAAAGGTTGGAACGAAAAACGGCAACGGGAATTTACCCAAAGCTTTCGTTACCTCTACACTTGTGTTTGTGGTCGGGGCACTTTCGATATTAGGGGCGTTGGACAGCGGGCTGCGGCAGGATCATACTGTTTTGTATACGAAGGCCCTGCTTGATGGTTTTTGTTCTATATTATTTACGACAACCCTCGGTGTCGGAGTGCTGTTTTCGGCTGTTCCGGTTTTGCTATACGAGGGAGGTATTGCATTATTCGCCACCCAAATTAATCAGTGGGTGCCTGCCGGGCTGCTTGATTTTTTCATCAGTGAAATGACAGCAGTAGGAGGAATTATGATTCTGGCTATCGGATTAAACCTGTTGGAAGTCACCGAAATCCGAACGGCTAATTTGCTTCCCGGCCTGGTGGTGGTTGCCGGGCTTTGCGGCATTCTCTATTATTGGTAGGAAGCGCGGATCGATAGGCGCGGTTTCCCCTTAAGGCTGGCTGAATGCAGGCTTTCGGCTATTGTATCGGCCATTTGCATGACAAGATTCAAACGGGTATTTTGCAATACAAAATACTCCATAAATCCACTCACATTGACAATTCCCGTAATATGGGCATGGCCCACCGGCGGGAGTTGTTTTTTTACGCCAGCCCCCGGTTTCACCGGCCCTTCGCCGAAGGAAATCATTCCAATACTTTCGGATTTGCCGAGGGAGGCATCTACCCCAATAATGAAGGGCTCCTCATGGATTTTGTATATCCGTTGCAATTCCTTCTCCAAATTCACCGCATGGACCGGATTCTCAAGGGTTCCGTATACCTCAATAGAGGCGGGGGATTTTTGCTTTAGTTTTGTCCCTACAATAGGCCCAAGAGCATCTCCGGTAGAACGGTCAGTTCCGATACAAACGATGGTTACTGTGCGTTTGCCCATGGGAGGAAGTTGATCACCGATTTGCTTTGAAAGCGTGGCTACCGCTGTTTCTTCTTCGAAATAAACTTTATGTAAATATGGCTTGGCCGGAACGATTTTTCTCTTAAGATTCATAGGTTCTTCTCCTTCGTAATAGTAGTAACAGTATACGGAAATTGTTTCAGCTTTATACCTGCGGTCCGGAAGTGAAAGTAAAGTTTTACAAGGTTCGCCGGAAAATCACGCCCTGTCATCCCAAAAAAGCAATAAAAACGCTTTTGCCGGAACATTGTTCCGCGAGTTGACCATCGGGGCGGGAATACTTAAACAATCCTGTTATGAATAAAGTGAAATTTACAAGGAGAAGTGAAGAACATGTTAAAATCGGGTTTTAAATGGATGTTTTTGATCATGGGAACAACGATCGGCGCAGGTTATGCTTCCGGGCGTGAAATCTGGCAGTTCTTCGGACCTGACAGTGTACTGGCTATCCTGCTGTTTGCCGTGCTGTTCAGCATTTGCTGCTTTGTGATTATGAAGATCAGCTACGAATATGGAACGGTTCATTACATTCCTGTCCTTCAAGCTTTGTTGGGCCGAAAATTGACGAGTGTTTACGACATCATGATTGTGCTTTATTTATTTACAACGACCGTGATTATGCTTGCAGGCGGCGGCGCAGCGCTTGAAATGATCAAAATCCCGTATTGGGCCGGCATTGCCATCATCAGCGGCCTCGTTATCTGTTTGTTTCTATGGGATATCAAAGGCTTATTGTCGATGAACACCTTCATTATTCCGGTATTAATTATATTGCTAATTGGTGTGTTGAGTGTGTTTTTCTTTTCGGACCAAAACGGTACGAGCACTTCACTTTGGCATCTTCGGGAAAAATGGCCGGCGGCGTTGACTTTTACCGCTTTTAATATTTTGGCGTTGGTCGCCGTGCTTTCCGGTGTCGGCCGTGAAATCCAATATAAAGGTGAAATCTGGATTGCCAGCGTTGGAAGCGGCGTGATTTTGGGTGCGATTTCTCTTTTGTATAATCAGTCGCTTTTGAAAGTCAGCAATGATATGATGTTGTATGAAATTCCTTTGTTTGCGATCTTGAAACATTATCCTTATTATATGGTCGTAGTAATGTCCGCTTTGCTGTGGAGCGCAATTTACACGACAGCAGCTTCCGGCGTTTTTGGTTTGATCACCCGGGTCAGGGAGCGCCTCAAATGGCCGCTTTGGTTGTTGGCATTTGTGTTTGTATTGGCAATGGTTCCGCTTACGAAATTCGGGTTTGCTACGTTGATAGCTGTTTTATACCCGATTTACGGGGTTTTGAATCTTTATATCCTGGCGGCCATTCTTATTTACCCGATTGTCAGAAGGTATCGGTTGTCATAGTATAAGGACCGTGGGTAAGATAGAAAAGAGTATATTTTTTTGCTCAAAATGGTATCATTGGCTTCCATAAGGATAATAAATGAAGGGGAAAAGCAATGGACTTATTGAACGGGCTTTGGAAAATTATTTACGATTACATCACAAATACCGAGATGTGGAAGGCCTTCGTCAATAATGTGATCACGATTATCTTCATCATTGTGGGTACGATCGTTGTTGTGAAAGTCGGCCAGGTGGTGCTTCGCAAGCTATTCAAAGGGCGCCAGGGTACCCGCTTGCGGATGTCGGAGAAGCGGGAAACCACATTTGAGAAGCTCGTGCTGAACGTGTTTTCTTATGTGATTTATTTTGTTGCATTTGTAATGATTATAAATGTGTTTGTCGATGTGAAAGGATTGATTGCCGGCGCCGGAATTGTCGGGTTGGCTGTCGGGTTCGGCGCGCAAAACCTTGTGAAGGATATCATCACCGGGTTTTTCATCATTTTCGAGGACCAGTTTTCGGTAGGGGATTACGTGCGTATCGGCACTTTTGAAGGATTCGTTGAAGAGATTGGATTGCGTACGACGAAGATAAAGAGTTGGACAGGTGAACTGCACATTATTCCGAATTCCAGCATCAATGAGGTGACCAACTACTCGGTTAATAATAGTGTTGCCGTTGTCGACGTCAGCATTGCATACGAAGAAGATATTGAAAAGGCGGAGGGTGTTCTCCATGAGGTGGTTGAAGATATGGCCTCCAGCTATCCTGAAATTGTACGGCCTCCTGAGATATTAGGTGTGCAAATGTTCGGGGCTTCCGATATTGTAATTCGTGTGATTGCCGAAGTACTGCCAATGGAACATTGGCATATTGCACGAGAAATGCGTAAAGCCGTAAAAGGCCGTTTCGATGAGAAAGGAATTGAAATCCCGTATCCGCGCCTAGTGACGTATAGGCGTGAAGAACTGGAAGAAATCGAAAGGGAAAACACGAAAAGATGAGGGCTGATACCCATGGTCGATAAAGAATTCGGTATGCATGATGTTGTTGAAATGAAAAAGGGGCATCCATGCGGGGAAAATCGTTGGAAGGTGATCCGCATGGGCGCTGATATACGCATAAAGTGTGAAGGATGCGGCCACAGTGTGATGATGCCGCGGAAGAAGTTCCAGCAGAAGCTGAAAAAGGTGATTGAACATAGTTAGGAGTGAAGAATAGATGGCATTGACTGCGGGAATCGTCGGATTGCCGAATGTAGGCAAATCGACGTTGTTTAATGCAATTACACAGGCAGGGGCAGAAGCGGCCAATTATCCGTTTGCAACGATTGATCCGAATGTTGGTATTGTGGATGTGCCGGATGAGAGGTTGCAGCGTTTAACGGAGATGTTTCAACCGAAAAAAACGATTCCGACGGCTTTTGAATTTACTGATATCGCAGGAATTGTAAAAGGAGCAAGCAAAGGCGAAGGGCTCGGCAACCAATTTCTTTCGCACATTCGTGAAGTGGATGCGGTGGCACATGTAGTCCGTTGCTTTGAAGATAAAAATATTACACATGTTTCCGGGGAAGTCGATCCGATTGCTGATATTGAGACGATCAATCTTGAGTTGATCTTGGCGGACATGGAAACAGTGGACAAGCGGTTGCCGAAGGCGGAGAAATTGGCGAAGCAGAAAGATAAAGAGGCGGTCGTTGAAGCTGAGGTGTTGAAAAAGCTGAAGCAAGCGTTTGAGGAGGAACAACCGGCTCGCAGCCTTGAGTTTTCCGATGAGGAAAGAAAGGCTGTACATCATCTTCATTTGTTAACGATGAAACCAGTGTTGTATGTAGCTAATGTTGCGGAAGATGAAGTGGCGGAAGGGGAAGACAATCCCAATGTTCGCAAGGTGAAAGAATATGCTAATGCCGAAGGGGCTCACGTTGTTGTGATTTCCGCGAGGATTGAATCGGAAATCGCTGAGCTTGACGGCGAAGAAAAGGCAGCTTTTCTTGAGGATCTCGGCATTGAGGAGTCCGGGTTGGATCAGCTGATTCGCGTTTCTTATGACTTGCTCGGGTTAGCGACCTTTTTCACTGCCGGCGAGCCGGAGGTTCGGGCGTGGACGTTCCGCACTGGCATGAAGGCGCCGGAAACGGCTGGAATTATTCATACTGATTTCGAACGGGGCTTTATCCGAGCGGAGGTTGTTTCTTATGATGATCTCGTTGCAGCTGGTTCGATGGGTGTTGTCCGTGAGGAAGGAAAACTGCGGCTTGAGGGAAAGGACTACATTGTGAAAGACGGAGATGTTATTCACTTCCGTTTTAACGTTTAAATTGGCTGTATTTGCGGGGATTTTCAGGCTGTGACTTGTATTCCCCGCTTTGTATTTGATATAATACTTTATTGTGCGAGTTAGATGAAAGTTGCAAGGGCTGCTTGTCGAAAACAGGCAGTGAATGCAGGTTTTAAACCTCGCTCCTTGTTCGTCGCAAGACGGACCGCATAGTCCAAAGGGAGGTGACAAATGTGAAAAAGTACGAGATTATGTATATCATTCGTCCGGACCTTGATGAGGAAAGCCAGAAAGGTGTCGCTGAACGGGCCAACAAAGTGTTGACCGACAACGGTGCTGAGATTACGGAAGTCGAGGAAATGGGCAAACGCCGACTGGCCTACGAGATTAATGATTACCGGGAAGGCGTATACGTGGTTGTTTATGCTAAGGCCGATTCGAAAGCGCTCGACGAGTTCGATCGTTTGATGAAAATCAACGACGACGTGATCCGTTTCATGGTCATTCGCGATGAACGCGAAGACTAAGGGGAAGGCCGCACCATACGCTCCTGTTTGGGCGTAGAAGCGGAGTCGACGCAACGTAAATATTAGGGAGGAGATTTTGATGATCAACCGTACCGTTCTTGTCGGGCGATTGACGAGGGATCCGGAACTCCGGTATACGCCTAACGGTGTGGCTGTAGCCAGTTTCACCCTCGCTTGTGACCGGCCGTTTACCAACCAGCAGGGAGAGCGCGAAGCGGATTTCATCCGTTGTGTTGTATGGCGCCGTCCGGCCGAGAATGTCGCCAACTACCTGCAAAAAGGAAGTTTGGCCGGTGTTGACGGGCGTATCCAGACCCGCAGCTTTGACAATAATGAAGGTCGCCGTGTTTTCGTATCAGAAGTTGTAGCCGACAGGGTGCAATTCCTGGAACCGAAAGGCAGTTCACGCGCCCCTGACCAGGGGCCGGCGGAATCGTACGGCGGTGGAAACCAAAATCCGAACAGAAATCAAAATCAAAATCAAAATCAATCTCCTTACGGAGATGATCCGTTTGCGGGGGATGGCAAACCGATCGATATCTCCGACGATGATTTACCGTTTTAACTTTATCCAGCAGAAGGGTGGATAATAGGAACTCAGACTAAGAACGCCGCGTCCTGCGGCAACGTCTGAGTGACCCACGTGTGTGGTCCCAAAGCCTTCGGCGAATGCCAAGGCGAAATTTGATTCTTTAAAGAATTAAGGAGGGATTTCGGTGTCGCGTCAAGGACGAAAAGGACGTCGTCGTAAGGTATGTTATTTTACGGTCAACAACATTTCCTATATTGATTATAAAGACGTCGATTTGTTGAAGCGGTTTGTTTCCGAGCGTGGGAAAATTTTGCCGCGCCGTGTAACAGGAACATCCGCAAAGTATCAACGGCCGTTGACGAAAGCGATCAAGCGCGCTCGTCAAATGGCATTGTTGCCATATACAAAAGATTAATCAGCAGAAAACAGCAAGTTTCGTCTTGCTGTTTTTTCATACCTTGATAAAATATAAGGGCGGGGTGAAACTTTGAAACAGACAAATATCATAACGGAAGGGGCAATGACCGCAGGGTTGTTTGCCGTTTTGCTCCTGATCGCTTTATATATGCCATTTATCAGTCTACTGGCGGTCTGGTTTCTCCCTTTGCCGTTCATCGTTTTCGTTTTGCGAAATCAATTTCATTCCGCTTTTTATATCTGGGCTGCATCGTTGCTTGTCGGCTTGTTAATCGGGTCGGTTCCGGGCCTGCTTTTGGCTTTGATTTTCGTCAGCGGAGGGCTGATTGTCGGGGAATTGTACCGGCGCGGCCGTTCTGCATTCGGTGTATTGCTCGGAGGCAGCCTTGCCTACACGGCTGGTGTGATCGTGACCTTTATTCTGTCCATCTTGCTGCTGGACAGCAACATTTTAACCAACGTCTTGGATATGATGAAGCAAGCCATTGACAGAACTGAACAGATGGCGGCTTCCCTTGGAGAAGATACCGGGAATTTCGAAGCAATGAGCCAGGTTTTGGAGCACTTTCGTTATTTGGCTCCCGCCTTTTTGGTGTTTCTTGGGGTGGCTTATGCGTTAATTACACAATTGATCGCTGCTCCGATCCTCAAGCGGCTCAGGCTGGGGCGCTATGTTGAACCGTGGGTGCCGTTTCGGGAGTGGCGTTTCCCGAAAAGCTTCCTCTGGTATTACCTGATTCTCTTGCTGATCGGCTTTTTTCAAAGTTTTACAACGGGATCGCCATGGTTTATCGTTTATTATAATCTGATTGTGATCTTGGAGATCACAATGCTTGTCCAGGGCTTTTCTTTTCTATTTTTCTTCATGCATTTGAAAAAGGTGAGGAAAGGCATTTCCATAGCTGTTATGGCTGTTGTCTTCATCCTTTGGGTTTTCTTGATGCCTTTTGTAAGGATTCTCGGTATCATTGATTTAGGTTTCGATTTACGGGAAAGGCTTCGTTCGTCATAAGTTCGAAGAAAAACGGGAGGCTGGAATATGCCGAATCGATTGAAACATCATCTTTATGAATATTCAATCGCCGGGGTTTTTCTAACGGCGTTGATTTGCACGGTGTTTCTGCTTTTCTATCAATGGGTGGTCGGTGTGATCGGCCTGGCTGTGGTTGGGGTTTTATTTTATATTGCGTTGAGGGCCCGATTTGCCTTTCGGCGGGAGTTGAAGGATTATGTTTCCACGCTTTCGCATCGGGTGAAGAAGGTCGGAGATGAAGCGCTGACGGAAATGCCGATCGGTATTCTCTTGTATAACGAACAGTACCAGATTGATTGGATGAATCGATATATTACCACGCTGATCGGGGATGAATCGTTTTTCGGAAACTCGCTCAATCATATTTCCGAAGAATTGATCCCGTGTATTAAAGGTCAGGTTGAACAGGAAATCATCACGATCAACAAGCGGAAGTTCAGGGTCTACTTTAAAAGAGATGAGCGGCTGCTCTATTTCTTCGATGTTACAGAGCTTACCAATCTTAAAGCGCTTTATCATGAAGAAGAGACAGTGCTTGGCATTATTTATATGGATAATTATGAAGAGCTGACGCAGAACATGGATGATCAGGTGCGCAGCCATATTAACAGCCGGGTCACCTCGATATTGAAGCAGTGGGCCACCGAAAGTGGAATCTTTCTGAAGCGGGTTGATTCAGAAAGGTTCTTCGCGGTCTTAAATCGCCGGACCCTTGAGGAATTGGAAAAGACGAAATTCAGTGTGTTGGATAAAGTTCGGGAGTCCACCGGTAAGGAAAATGTCCCGCTGACTCTCAGCATCGGGATCGGTTCAGGACTTGCTACATTGCCGGAGTTGGGGCAGATGGCACAGTCGGGATTGGATCTGGCCCTTGGGCGCGGGGGCGATCAGGTTGCGATCAAACAGACTGATGGCAAAGTCACCTTCCACGGCGGGAAAACGAATCCGATTGAAAAGCGGACGCGGGTGCGGGCGAGGGTAATCTCCCATGCTTTGCGGGAACTCGTGCTGGCAAGCGACCAGGTCATCATTATGGGCCATAAAAATCCGGATATGGACGCAATTGGTGCGGGAATCGGGATTTTGAAAATGGCAGAGGCCAATGAGAAAACAGGCTACATTGTCCTGGATAAACAAAGCCAGGGGTCGGGGATCGAGCGCTTGATTCATGAAGTGAAGAAGGATGAAGCGCTCTGGGCGAAATTCATTGATCCCGGCGAAGCGATGGAAAAGGCGACAGCCAATACCTTGCTCGTGGTCGTGGACACACATCGACCGGCCATGGTGGTGGAAAAACGTCTGATTAACAAGATTGACCAGGTCGTTGTGATCGACCATCACCGCCGTGGAGAAGAGTTCATTGATGATCCCGTCCTGGTTTACATGGAGCCTTATGCTTCTTCAACAGCGGAACTGGTGACGGAATTGCTGGAATATCAACCGAGCCGTTTGACGTTGAATGTGTTGGAGGCGACTTCGTTGCTAGCGGGCATTACAGTTGATACGAAGAGCTTCACGTTACGCACCGGGTCACGGACGTTTGATGCGGCTTCGTATTTACGCGGGCGAGGGGCCGATACCATTCTGGTCCAGAAATTACTTCGTGATGATTTAGAGAAGTATATACAGCGTGCCAGACTGATTGAGAACGCGGAAATTTACGGTGAGGGCTTCGCCATTGCCAAGGGAGACGAGGAAACGAGCTATGATCAGGTTCTGATTGCCCAGGCGGCGGATACGCTGTTATCTATGAGCGGTGTCACGGCATCGTTTGTGATTTCGAAACGTGACGACGGGAAGACGGGGATCAGTGCCCGTTCACTGGGTGATGTGAACGTCCAGATGATGATGGAAGCTCTCGATGGGGGCGGACATCTGACCAATGCGGCAACACAGCTTGAGAATATCGGAATCAACGCTGCCGCTGAGAAGTTGAAGGAGATTATCGATCAAACGCTTGAAGGGGGAGAAGAAGAATGAAAGTGATATTGTTAGCAGACGTCAAAGGAAAAGGAAAAAAAGGTGATGTTGTAAAGGTTTCCGACGGCTATGCGCGTAATTATCTTTTCCCGAAGAAACTTGCTGAAGAGGCGACAAGCGGTAACTTGAATGCACTGAAGGTCCAGGAGAAAAAGGAACAGAAGCAGGAGGAAGCCGAAAAAGCGAAAGCTGAACAGTTGAAGGAAGAAATCGAAAAGACGACTGTGGAGATTTCGGCGAAATCCGGAGAAGGCGGCCGCTTGTTTGGCTCGGTTACGAGCAAACAGATCGGCCAGGAGTTGAAGAAGAAGGGAATTAAGGTCGACAAGCGAAAAATCGAGCTGGATGACCCGATTCGGGCGCTTGGGTATACAAAAGTGCCGGTGAAGGTGCATCCGGATGTAACGGCTGTCGTCAATGTGCATGTTGTGGAAGGTAAATAAAGGGGAGAAACATCCATGAGTGATTTGTTCGCGGATCGAACGCCGCCGCAAAATATGGAAGCCGAGCAAGCTGTGTTGGGCGCGATCTTTCTGAGGCCGGAATCCCTCAGCCTGGCGTCGGAGGTATTGCTGCCGGAGGATTTTTACCGTACCGCACACCAGAGAATATTCGATGTTATGCTGGTGTTGTCTGAGAAAAGCGAACCGGTTGATCTTGTTACTGTCACTTCTGAATTGCAGGATCGGCACATGCTTGAGGAGGTCGGCGGGGTTTCCTACCTGAGCGACCTTGCTGATTCGTCTCCGACGGCCGCCAATATTGAATATTACAGCCGAATCGTCGAAGAGAAATCGATTTTGCGCAGGTTGATCCGTTCGGCTACGAATATTGTAACGGAAGGCTACAGCAGTGAAGATGAAGTCGACACGATTTTGGATGAGGCGGAGAAGTCGATCCTGGATGTATCTCAACGGCGAAGTTCAGGAGCTTTCCTGTCCATCAAGGATGTTTTGGTTGAAACTTACGACAATATTGAGATGTTGCAAAACCGCCAGGGTGAAGTAACCGGTATTCCGACCGGCTTTTCCGAACTGGATCATATGACGGCCGGTTTTCAGCGCAGCGATTTTATTATTGTAGCTGCCCGCCCTTCTGTGGGTAAGACGGCGTTTGCTTTGAATATAGCCCAGAGTATTGCAACAAAAACTGAAGAGAATGTAGCGATCTTCAGCCTGGAAATGGGTGCTCAACAGCTTGTCATGCGTATGCTTTGTTCTGAGGGCAACATTGATGCACAAAGGTTGCGGACGGGACGGCTGACGGATGAGGATTGGCAGAAGCTGACGATGGCGATGGGCAGCTTATCCAGCGCAGGCATTTACATCGATGATACGCCCGGCGTTCGTGTCAGTGAAATTCGCGCGAAATGCCGCCGTTTGAAACAGGAAAGAGGGTTAGGCGTCATCCTGATCGACTATTTGCAGTTGATTCAGGGAAGCGGTCGTTCCCGGGAAAATCGGCAGCAGGAGGTTTCGGAAATCTCACGTACGCTGAAAGCGCTGGCCAGAGAACTTGAGGTTCCGGTCATCGCGCTGTCCCAGCTTTCTCGTGGGGTAGAATCCCGCCAGGATAAAAGACCGATGATGTCCGATATCAGAGAAAGTGGTTCTATTGAACAGGACGCGGATATCGTTGCGTTTCTGTACCGCGATGATTATTACGACAAAGAATCGGAAGACCAGAACATGATTGAGATTATCATTGCAAAGCAACGAAATGGCCCGGTAGGGACCGTGGAGCTCGCTTTCATTAAAGAATACAATAAGTTTGTCAATCTCGACCGGTCGCATCAGGAAATGAATATGCCTCCGGCGTAAGTCCTGGATCCCGCTTGCTTTGGGCAAGGGGGATTTTTCACTAGTGATTCACGAAAATACGAACATAATTTGCAATCGAACGGATAACGTTCGGGTTTTGGTTGACTTTTCTTCGCTGAATTGATAAACTGACGGTGGAAAATGTGGAGGTGGAATGTATGTCATCCGTTGTTGTTGTTGGGACGCAATGGGGCGATGAAGGCAAAGGGAAAATCACCGATTATCTTTCGGAACACGCGGAGTCTATCGCCCGTTATCAAGGCGGAAACAATGCCGGCCACACAATTGTTTTCGGTGGAAAGAAGTATAAATTGCATTTAATTCCGTCCGGGATCTTCTACGATAATAAGATTTGTGTTATCGGAAACGGAATGGTGATCGACCCAAAGGCGCTTGTTGAAGAACTGCATTATTTACATGAGCACGGGGTTTCCACGAAGAATTTGCGGATTTCCAATCGGGCGCACCTGATTTTGCCTTATCACCATAAATTGGATGTGCTCGAAGAGGAAAGCAAGGGTGCTGACAAAATCGGGACGACAAAGAAAGGGATCGGGCCGGCCTACATGGATAAAGCCGCCCGTATCGGGATTCGAATTGCCGATCTGTTGGAACCGGAGGAATTCACTGAGAAATTGAAACGGAATTTGAAGGAAAAAAACCGTTTGCTTGAGAAGGTATACGAAACAGAAGGTTTCGAAGCTGAGCAAATTGTGAAGGAGTATCTGGAGTATGGCAAGGAAATTGCACCGTACGTTTGTGATACTTCGGTTGTCCTGAACGATGCTTTAGATGCAGGGCGGCGGGTTCTTTTCGAAGGAGCGCAGGGGGTTATGCTTGACATTGATCAAGGCACTTATCCTTTCGTCACATCTTCGAACCCGGTCGCAGGGGGCGTTTCAATTGGTGCGGGTGTTGGCCCTACGAAAATTAACCACGTTGTCGGTGTTGCGAAGGCATATACCACGCGTGTCGGAGATGGGCCGTTCCCGTCGGAAATTCATGGCGAGACCGGTGATATTATTCGAGAGGCCGGCAACGAATACGGCACGACCACGGGACGTCCGCGCCGTGTCGGCTGGTTTGACAGCGTTGTTGTCAGGCATGCCCGCCGTGTCAGCGGCATTACTGATTTGTCGCTGAATTCGTTAGATGTGTTAACGGGGATCGAATCCATTAAGATTTGTGTAGCCTATAAATACAACGGCGAGAAAATCAAAGAGTTTCCGGCAAGCCTGAATGTATTGGCAGATTGTGAGCCGGTGTACGAAGAAATGCCGGGATGGAACGAGGATATTACAGGAGCGAAGAGTCTGGATGACCTTCCGGACAATGCCCGCCATTATCTTGAGCGGATTACAGAGTTAACCGGCATTTCCTTGTCGATATTCTCTGTCGGCCCTGACCGTTCACAAACAAACCTTATTCGCGGCGTTTACGCCTAATTTCCCTTTTGGCCTGATCAAGCTTGCAATTGGCTTCATCAGGCTTTTTTTATAACGAAGTTTTCTTCTTTTTAACAGTTCGGCTCTTCAATAATGGCTTGTTTGGGAGCCTTTATTTAAAGCTTGCCCCGGATGTGATAGAATAAAGGGCATAAAAGCGAAAGCGAGGCATGTCCAATGGAGAAACGTGTACTTGTCGTCGATGATGAAAAACCGATTGCAGATATTTTGCAATTTAATCTTGAGAAAGAGGGCTATGAGGTCGTCTGCGCTTATGACGGCGAAGAGGCCCTCGATAAAGTGCAAGAGCACAAGTTTGATCTTGTTTTATTGGATATTATGCTGCCGAATAAGGACGGTATGGAAGTTTGCCGGGAAATTCGGAAGAATTATGAGATGCCGATCATTATGTTGACGGCGAAAGACTCCGAGATCGACAAGGTTCTTGGCCTTGAGCTCGGCGCTGATGATTATGTGACGAAGCCCTTCAGCGCTCGTGAATTGACCGCTCGGGTGAAGGCGAATTTGCGGCGCCATCAGCAAGAAGCGGAGAAAGACAAGGGTGAGACAAACGACATCACTGTCGGAGACCTGAGCATCCACCCAGATGCTTATCTGGTTACAAAACGTGGAGATTCGATTGAATTGACTCACCGGGAATTTGAGCTTCTTCATTATTTGGGCAAGCATATTGGCCAGGTCATGACACGCGAACATCTTTTGCAGACG
>DASVCO010000246.1:0-2972 GCA_036381575.1 Caryophanales bacterium | reverse complement strand
GTACGGTGCAAATCGAGGAGTTAGGCACGTTGGAAACGCCAATTGTGTTGACGAACACGTTAAGTGTTGGTCAAGCTTCTGATGCGTTGATCGACTACATGCTCGAGCGGCACCCGGAAATTGGTGATACGACCGGTACCGTAAATCCGGTGGTTTGCGAGTGCAATGACGGCTTTCTGAATGATATTCGCGGGAAACACATTAGGAAGGAGCACGTGTTTCAAGCGCTCGAACGGGCGGAAACCGAAGTTGCTGAAGGGGCGATCGGAGCGGGAACCGGAATGTCTTGCCTTGGCTTCAAAGGCGGAATCGGAACGGCATCGCGTGTTGTGAAAATCGAAGACCATGATTACAATTTGGGCGTGTTGGTACTCTCCAATTTCGGCAGAAGAGAGGATTTCCTGTTAGATGGAAGACAGGTTAATCAAATCATCCCTGATCACGAAGTCTCGGAACCTGACAAGGGATCGATCATTGTAATAGTCGCAACAGATGCACCGTTGACGGAACATCAGCTGAAACGGGTGATCAAGCGGACGGCGGTTGGAATAGGGCGAACGGGTTCGTTTGTTGGAAACGGCAGTGGTGAGGTGGCTGTCGGATTTTCCACAGCCGTCCGGATTTCCCATGAATCCAGGAAGGCTTTTACAGATATAAAAAGAATCCATGAGACCCATATCGACTTGCTGTTTCGCGCAGCGGCCGAATCGACTGAGGAAGCCATTCTTAATTCCCTTGTGTCCGCGGAAACCAAAACCGGGCGAAACGGAAATCGCCGTGTTTCATTACAAGAATACATGCATTTGTTGTAGGGGCTGCCGCGGCAGCTTCTTTTAATTTTCGCCGGCTTTCGTAAGGTATTTTCAAAATGTCATATATTCTTTGGCTGAGAATAAACTGGAAGTGTTCTCCTTTCAATCTATTTTTAAGGAAGGTGGCCGAATGTGGATCCGGATCAAATGATTTGGACGATAAGAAAGGGGCTCCCACAGACAAGCAACCCAAAAGAAATCATTGTTATCGGGGCTGGGATGGCGGGTCTGGTAACGGCGTCACTTTTGAAGCAAGCTGGCCATAAGGTGTCCATTTTGGAGGCAAGGGACAGGGTCGGGGGCCGGGTTCATACGTTACGAGATCCTTTTTCTGATGGGTTATACCTCGATGTCGGGGCAATGCGTATTCCACAGAAGCACCATTTGGTATTGGAATATATTAAAAAATTCCGATTGCCGATCAATCTGTTCTTTAATACAACGCCGAATGATCTGATTTACGTGAATGGCGTGAAGACACGGTTGAAGATGTATCAAAAGAATCCTGGTGTTCTCAATTACCCGTTACCTCCCCATGAACAGGGAAACACGGCCAATGTGTTATTTAAAGGAGCCTTGCAGCCGATTTTGCAGTTATTGAAACAAGAACCTCAAAATTGGGATTGGGTTGTCCAGAACTTTGATAAATACTCTTTGGATGGATTTCTTAAACATAATCCTTTCGGGCTTAAATTGTCTCCAGGTGCCATCACTATGATTGAGCTCCTTTTTGATATCGAATCCTTTGCGGAACTTTCTTTTCTGGACATTTTCAGGCACGAATTGCAAATCATTTTTTTACAACCGGACCTTCCGTTTTACGAGGTTACGGGCGGTAATGACCGGCTTCCGAATGCATTTCTTCCCCAGTTAAAAGACAACCTGTTCCTCAACCACAAGCTCACGAAAATCAAACAGCATCCCGCCAAAGTGACTCTTTATGGAGAGGATATCCATACCTCAAAATCTTTTTCGGTTACGGGAGATTTTGCGGTAGTGACCGTTCCTTACTCAGTTTTGCCTTTTGTAGAAGTTGAGCCACGGCATTCCTTTTCGTATTTCAAGCGTAACGCAATCCGGAAAATTCATTATTCGCCTTCAATCAAAATTGGAATCGAATTTAAAACCAGGTTCTGGGAAGAACAGGGGCTTTACGGCGGCAAGTCCACCACTGATTTACCGATTCGGTTTTCTTATTATCCGAGCCATGGAGTCGGAAAACCTGGACCAGCAGTTGTATTGGCCAGTTATACGTGGGAGGATGACGCATTGCCGTGGGGAAGTTTGTCCGAAGAACAACGTATTCTTCAAGCCCTTGAAAATTTGGCTGAAATTTATGGTCCGCGTGTTTATCATGAGTTTGTCACAGGCGCCTCCTATAGTTGGGCACATGATCCGTATACGGCCGGCGGATTCCCCGTTTTTAAGCCAGGACAAAAGACGCAACTGTCGGGACAACTTGCTTCCCCGGAAGGCAGGGTTCATTTCGCCGGAGGCCACACGTCCGATTTCCCCGGTTGGATGCAAGGCGCTATCCAATCAGGCATTCGAGCGGCTTATGAGGTGAATGATCGGGCCTGGAAGGAATGAAATCAGCTCATTCCTTCGTTTAGCTGGTAGGTCCACATTGAAGTCGTTACTCCGATTGCAGCGATAGTAAGTGCAGAGTACAGCAAGGCGGTTGGACTGATAATCTGGCTTGCGAGACAGACGACCAGGCCATCGATGACCAGGATGATCAATCCGACATTGACCCGGGTTCTCAGTGAAATGAACTGTGCCAACAAATCGGCGCCGCCGGTGGTTGTTTTGAAACGAAGCATGATGCCGATGCCGGAACCGACAAGCAGGCCGCCGATAATTGAACTTGCCGGTTCAGGATAGTGGAACATATTTTTCAAAGGGGCAAGAAGATCAATTACAAATGAGGACAATAACATGCCATGCAGGCTGTTGTAAAAATACGCGCGAAAATAAAACCAGGCAATACAGTAAATTGGAAAGCTGAGCAGGATAATGGTCAAACCGGCCTGAATGCCCCATGTATACTTCGCCAAAAGGCTGATCCCGATAATTCCTCCGTCGATGAGGTGATAAGGGATGATAAAGCCGTTAATGCCTGTTCCGATTAAGAAGCTGCCAAATAAAAGCGCCGAAATT
>DASVCO010000245.1:0-3115 GCA_036381575.1 Caryophanales bacterium | reverse complement strand
GATCGAAATGAAAAACGTGTGATTTTTGGCTTTGATCATAATTATAGTTTTCCTATCGGTTTGTATGAGGCTTTGACTGATCAACAATGGATGGAGTGGCGCGAGCTCGTTAATCTGTTGGCAGACGGGATAGGGAATCTTCCGCCCGTAATGTCTGATGCGAGAACCTGGGCTAAAAAAGCGAACGAGGTCATTCGTGAAAGGTTTGCTTTTGAGGTGGACGGGCCGTTCTGGGGACCTACTTTTGAGCCGCGGCGGCGGCCGGTTTTTCCTTTTGGAGGGATTCTTGCGGAAAGGCGGCTGATTGAGGAGCGTTGCCCGCGTATGAAGGCTGTTTTTCAGCTTGGCGGGGTTGGCTCTGTCGGCCTTCAGTCATTGTTTGGCATTTCCTATTTACATAAATTAATCTCTTTTTGTGAGGAAAAAGAGATTTCTCTTCATTGCTGGCCGTTTGACGGATGGTTTCTTCCTAACAAAGGCCATGTTTTGGTTGAAATGTATCCAACGTTATTTAATCAGGGACCGCGTACAGATCAAAAAGATGCGGAGGCCTGCGCAATGTGGTTAGCTGAACAAGACAGGTCGGGCCAGCTCGGAAAGTGGGCGGAACCCAGCTTGAGTTTGGCAGACAAGCGAAGAGTGTCACTAGAAGGATGGTCTTTTGGTGTTTGAATGGATTAAAGGCAGGTAAAACTGAAGGAAAAGGAAGGTGATTGAAATGCCGCAAGTGTCGGCGGGGACGGTTGAGGAGCTTGAGGTCGTCAGAAAAGCGGAATTTGGGTATTTTTTGACAGACGATGAACAGGATATTTTGTTACATAATACAGAGGCGGAAAGTGAGTTAGACGAAGGGGATACGGTTGAGGTTTTCATTTATCAGGATAAAAAAGGGCGGCTTGCCGCTACTATGACGATCCCCAAGGTTGTAGCGGGTGCTTATGAATGGGTGCCGGTTGTCGAGGTGAAAAAACATCTTGGTGTGTTCGTGGATATCGGAATCAAGAAAGACATGCTTGTGTCGATGGATGATCTGCCAGACGAATTTGGATCATGGCCGAGAAGTGGAGACAGGCTGTATTGCACATTGAAAGTGGATAAAAAAGCAGGGTTGATGGCTAAGCCGGCAACAGTCGAACAGATAGAGGACATGACCCGGCCTGCAGGGAAAGAGTGGTTTAACAAGGAAGTGAAAGGAACCATTTATCGATTGGTGACAACGGGAAGCTTTCTGATTTCGGATGAAGGATTGAAAGGTTTCGTCCATGAAAGTGAGCAAAAAGAACGGACAAGGCTCGGAAAGATAGTGTCGGGCAGGGTCATTGGGGTTAAGGAAGACGGTTTGGTGAACGTATCATTGTTGCCGCGGAAGCATGAGCGAATGGGTGATGATGCCGAGGAGATTTTTACTTATTTGCAGGAGCGGAACGGCCCGATGCCTTATGGCGATCATACTCATGCGGACGACATAAAAGCGAAATTCGGCATGAGCAAAGGGGCTTTTAAACGAGCGTTGGGGAAATTGATGAAGGAACGAAAGGTTTATCAGAAAGACGGTTGGACCTATTTGAATAATGATCGCAAGTAAAAAATCAGTCTGCGGGCTGGTTTTTTCATTTGTTGGAGAACTGGACATCGATAGGGGTTTGTACTATGATTTAGGTAGTATTTAGAAAATTTAGCCTTAGTTGACTGACCGTTCAGTATGTAGCATAAAAGTGATTAATGAATTCGTACAATGAAACTGGGAGTTTTTTTGCCTGATCTTTGTGGTTTCGATGGAAGAATCATAGATAAAAGAAAGGGAGAGAGCGATGAGGGAAGCTGTCATTGTGGAGGCGGTTCGTACGCCTGTAGGGAAACGAAAGGGGCTATTGAGCCATATTCGGGCGGATGAATTGGCTGCTGAGCCGTTAAGGGGAATTGTCAAACGAACAGGTATTTCCCCGGAAATAGTCGAAGATGTGATTTTCGGCTGCGTTTCACAAGTTGGGGAGCAAGCCTTCGATGTAGCAAGGATTGCTACGCTGATTGCGGATTACCCGGCGGCGGTCCCGGCGACGACGATTGACCGCCAGTGCGGATCAAGCCAACAGGCTGTTCATTTTGCGGCACAAGCGATTTTAAGCGGGGATATGGATGTAGTCGTGGCCGGCGGGATAGAGAATATGTCGCGAGTGCCAATGTTATCGAGTATGCAGGGAGTTAAATTGAGTGACGAGTTGACTTCGAGGTATGAAATGATCAATCAAGGCTTGTCGGCTGATCGGATTGCAGATAAGTGGGGATTCAGCCGCGAACAGCTGGATGAATTTTCGCTGGAAAGCCATGAAAAAGCAGTTGCGGCACAAAAAGACGGAAGGTTTCAGCGGGAGATTATGCCGCTGGAGGTGGTGTTGCCGGATGGAACGAAAACGGTCGTGGATTCCGACGAAGGGCCGCGGGCGGACACGAGCTTGGGGAAGTTGGCGGGGTTAAAGCCGGCGTTTAGCGAAGACGGTAAAATCACCGCCGGGAATTCGAGCCAAATCAGCGACGGAGCTGTGGCAATATTGCTGATGTCCAGGGAGAAAGCGGGAGAACTCGGATTGAAGCCGCGCTTTCGCGTGGTGGCGAGAGTTGTTGTTGGCGACGATCCAACACTGATGTTGACGGGACCGATTCCGGCAACAGCGAAGGTGTTGAAGAAAGCCGGCATGAAGCTTGAGGATATCGATATATTTGAGGTGAATGAGGCATTTGCTTCCGTACCGTTGGCATGGCTTCGTGAAACGGGTGCCGACCCGAAGAAATTGAATCCGAATGGCGGAGCGATTGCACTTGGCCATCCGTTAGGAGCGAGCGGCGGCCGGCTGATGTGCACGATGTTGTCCGAGATGGAGCGGACAGGAGCCAAATTTGGCCTGCAAACGATGTGCGAAGGGCATGGAATGGCAAACGCGACAATTATTGAGCGATTGGATTAGAGGAGGAATATAGATGGAAATTCAAGGTGCAACGGCAGTTGTAACAGGTGGCGCGTCTGGTCTTGGGGAAGCGACAGTCCGAAATGTCGTGGATCAGGGCGGAAATGCGGTCATATTTGATGTGCAGGAAGAGAAAGGAAAGGCGTTGGCCG
>DASVCO010000244.1:0-33158 GCA_036381575.1 Caryophanales bacterium | reverse complement strand
TGCCGCTTTCAACTCCATATTGGATCGTTTCCATGCCTACTCTCCTTTGAAATCGGGTTTTCGTTTTTCGAGAAATGCCTGCATGCCTTCCTTTTGATCCTGTGAAGAAAATAAAATCGAGAAATTCTTCCGTTCAAACTGCATCCCTTCAGAAAGTGAATGGTCGACCGCTTTATTGACAGATTCCTTGATCATCCTAAGTGAAAGCGGCGGCTGTTTCGCCAAACGACGGGCAAACCTCATTGCTTCATCATGTAAAACTTCGGGAGCGACAGTATGATTAATCACACCGTAATGGAGCGCTTCTTTTGCCGGCATCGGCTCGCCAAGCCATAACCACTCAATTGCTTTTCTCTTTCCCATAGCTTTCGTTAGCATCTGCGTACCGCCCGCACCGGGCATGACACCCAATTTCACCTCAGGAAAGGCAAACCTGGCATTTTCGGAAGCGAAAATCATATCGCAACTAAGTGCAAGCTCAAATCCGCCGCCAAAGGCAAAACCTTGTACCGCGCAAATCAAAGGCTTCTTGATCAAATGAATACGGTCCCAAACGGCAAATTGATTTAGCAGCTCCATTTCGACAGCGCCAACTTCAGCCATTTCGTTAATGTCAGCCCCCGCCGCAAAAGCGCGTCCTGCCCCTTGTAAAATTAATACCCTGACATCCTCGTTGCGATCAAAATCTTCCAACGCTGAAACGACTTCCTTCACCATTTGCTGATTAATCGCATTCAGGACCTTGGGGCGATTCAGCTCAACAACTCCAACCTGCCCGTCTATTCGAACTTCAACCAATTCAGGCATCGATTTCCTCCCCTATCATCATGGTTACAAGATCACCTGCAAACGACATCAAATCCTTCGAAGAGGCTTTCATTTCTTCGGTTTTCAAGGAGGCATTCAATGCCTCACGATCATCGAAGTACATCTCGCACATTAAATAAAATTTGCTTTCTCCTCCCGGGGCGCCGGTGATTTTGGTCACTTCCGTTTTCTTGAGCCCGGGAATCTTCTTCACAATCGGTGTATGGGTTCCGTAATAATGGTCATCGAATTTCTTCGCATCATCCGGTTGCTTGTAAAGCGCGATCAGCTTCGCCATGGGTCATTCCTCCTTTTAGCCTTATTTTCAATGCCAGACCGAGCGCTCGCTCAATTTTATTTCATACAGCTTTTACATATTCGCGACAGGCTTCATCGCCTCAAATGGATTCTTGCAGCTTTGGCAGTATAAAATACTGCGGCAGGCCGTTGGCCCGAAAATATTTTCCATCGTTGTATACGCCGACCCGCAATACGGGCAATCCACCTTCCATGGCTCACCCTCTTTGTGATCCGCGGGAGGCGGCGAAACGCCGTACTCCTTCAAATTCTCACGCCCTTGAGGACTGATGCGATCCGTTGTCCACGGTGGATGGTAAACAAATCGAACATCCACATCCTCAATTCCATCAACCTCGGCAGCCGCTTTCCTGACAGCGCTTACAACGTCATTTTTGATCAAATCAAGCGCCGGGCAGCCGCTAAACGTCGGCAACAGTTGAATTTCAACGTTGCCGCCCCTCACCTCAACGATGTCCAGCATCCCGAGATCCACAATGTTGATACACGGCAACTCGGGATCAGTCACACTTTCCAACGCTTGACGAATCTTCCGTTCCTTGTGCTTTTCATTCATGATGCTCACCAGCCTTTACCATGAGACAGCATCTTTATCCGATTTATACACTTCCGCTAACGTATTGATCGCTTCCGGCAAGTCTTCGGTATGTTCACCTTTTCGCCCATTTCCCTTTGCCATACCTGGAGCTTCCTCCGGCATCGACATATTCACTTCCGCAAACAGCCCCTCAATTCGGTTCAACCAGCGTTTTCTCAACAATTCCTCGCCTTCGACCAATCCGGCTTCCGCCATCTTCCCGCCATTCGGACCAAGCGTTAACACGCCTCCAAAATCACGCCAAACTCTTTCAATAGCTGCTTCCATTCTGGAACGCGCCTCATCTGTACTTTGCATAAGCTGCTTGAACCACAGTTGCCAGTGCAACAGATGATAGTATTGTTCCGTGACAATCTTCCGCGCTGTCACGGCTAATGGCTCATAAGATGATTGTTTCATAGAATCCAGGCGGATTTTCTTCGCTGTATCGTAAAACAAATGGCGGATTACGGTGAAGGCCCAATCGTAGTCCGGTTGCTCCGTGTATTCACCCGGCCCGTTTTTTTCCTCCAGAATGATGGCGTTCCGATACTCCGAGAAATCCCGCATATGGCTGAGATCGTCTATTTTCCCTTCACCGAGTTCTTCAAGCAAACGATAGTACATCACCGCATGCCCCATCGTATCCTGATTGATCGACGAAAATGCAACATCTTCTTCTATATGGGGCGCCAGGCCAAGCCATTCAGAACCCCGGTGCGCATGAATAAAATTATCGTCGGCAAGCTGGTACAGAAGTTCCACAAGCACACTTTTGTTTTCCTCAGTCTCTTTCCATTCCGTCATCCTTGCTTCCCTTCCTTCTCTTCATATGCCTCACGAAAATTCCGCCACCGCTGCACATGGTCGGCATATCCTTTTGTTTCACGGTAAGGTTTGTCTAGCCGCTGCAACGATTCCCGTTCACTATGGGTTAATTTACGAATGTCCGAACGCTTCACAATCCATATATCCTTCGGCGTTTCACGGCGAAAGAAATCTTCCTTCGCCATCGTCATCGCCATGTCGTGATTCGGCGCTAGCAAACTAAATTGATGTTGCATCGGAGCCGTATCTTTTTTGCGGCTGAACACTTCAAATTCCTCGTAAAATTGATCCTGTTTTTCTTCGCTCATCGTCTTCAACTCCGTTACCCCTGCATTTACATCCTTCATTCCGCTTGTTAAGTCAAATACGCCTTGGCGCGTTATGGCTCACTTAGACGTTACCGCAAGACATGGCGATCTCAGTCTAAGTTCCTCTTTTCATCAGGGCGTCTGCTGATAAAGTTAAATAGCCGCCTCCGTTTTGACTGTCGCAAGAGCCTCCCGTACCCACTCAGTTTTCTGATAGGAACGTCTTCTCAAATCCAAACGTGCCTGGGAACGCGGTCCGTGCCCGGTTACGATTTTCTTGAATTCATTCCAGTCAGGATCCTGATAAATCCATTTCCCCTGCTCCTCATCATAATGAATGGTTTCATCCGGAACCGTGAAACCGAGCATCCAGATTTTCGGCATATATTTGTCAAAGAACGCTTGCCGCAATTCTTCATTGTTCTTCTCACGAAGCTTGTATTTAATGTTCATGTCAACATTGGACGATCCGGTTTCTTTCGCTGAAGCCGGGCCGAAAAACATCAACAGTGACTCCCACCAGCGGTCAATTGCATCTTGCATCAAAGCGCGTTGATATTCGGTGCCTTCTGCCAATGAGAGAGTCAAGGCTTCACCATGCTTCTCATGAAATGATTCTTCCTGGCACACCCGTTTCAAAGCGCGTCCATACGGACCGTATGAGGTTTTCAACATGTTGGTCTGCGACAAAATCGCTGCACCATCCACGAGCCAAGCAATAACGGCTGCATCGCCCCAAGTCGGGGAAGCCATGTGAAACACGTTATGGAATTTCAGGCGTTGCGTGAACAAATCCTGCATGACGTCTTCCCGCGTCCTGCCGAGCGGTTTCATCAAATCTTCCGCAACACGCAAAATCAACTGGCCGTGCCCCATTTCATCCTGAACCTTTGCCATGATCGCCAATTTCCGGTTCATTGTAGGCGCCTTCGGCACCCATTCTTTCTCCGGCAATGCCCCCATGATCTCACTAATCCCGTGCATCGAAATCAATTTAATCAAGGCTCCGCGGTATTCATCCGGCATCCAGTCGTCTGCCTCAATCTTCTCTCCATCTTCGATTCGCTTCAAGAAATGTTCGTATTTCTCTTCATCTGTCAACCGATCAAAAGCCGATGTTTCCATTTTCTCTTTCACCGCCTTAATATTACGTTTATCTAACGTCATTATAAAATATCGTCATACGATTTTCAAGTGTAAGCCTTTTCATAAATGTATAGAGGCGTCATATGAATGAGCAGCAACCTAGCTCTTTCCCATCGCTTCAATCCGTTGAAATGCTGTCGGAAAAGGACCTTCTTCAAGTCGTTGGCGAAGTATGTCTGCACATTCCTCGGGAAGAAGCAAAGAAGTATCAACCTCGATATCATAAATTCCCGGTACGTGGACACAGCGCTGCCATAACCTGATCGGCTTTGGAATCGAACCATCGTCTGTATAACCAACACCCCAGGTAGCAATCCGGCGTTCCATGACAATTTCAATCGGACAACGCACACCCGCAAACACAACCGGAAGCCCTTTAAGTATACGAGCACAATCAGGCAATATTCCCCGGGGAATTGAATAGCAGTCGTGATGCCCAACATCAACCACTACATTTAACCCTGATCGACTATACAAGGCGATAGTCTCATACAGAACTTTATACATAGTTACAATCAACGGCTCAAGATCGGGCCGCTCACCTCCGGGCCTCAACCCAATCCCGGGTTTATAGCGTTCCGGTGTCATTTGAATAAACCAATCAACTCCAAGGTTCATCCACACACCTTCAAACGTATCCTGGATTGCGGCTGCAATGCTTGATTTTCCGGATCTGGGGGGCCCATTGAGAATGATTATTTGCCCCGGTGTCACCTCTTGATTCATATAGCCCTCCTCGTGAAATAACTTTCCACTGCAAACCTTTGGTTTCCTGTCATCAATCAATGTGATGACAGAGCATGAAAAAAACCGACCCAAAGCCGGCTTCTTCCTTATTAGTTGCCTCTCCGCAAATCTACAACCCGAACCGCTTTACCTTGCGATCGCGGAATCGATTTCGGTTCTTTCACGTTAACCTTCATGGTCACAAGACAGTTCGCTTTCACCAAATGGGCAATCCGTTGCTGCAATTCAGCGATTCGTGCATGTTTCAAATCGCCGCCGACATCGTTGAAAAATGCCTCCTGAACCTCGACATTCAATTCCGCCTGATCTAGAGAGCCGTTACGGTCAACCGCTACCTGGTAATGAGGAACAAGCTCTTCTACCTGCAGCAAATAGTTTTCTATTTGTGACGGGAACACATTCACACCGCGGATGATCAGCATGTCGTCGATCCTGCCCTTTACACTGGACATCCGAACCGTGGTCCGTCCGCACTTACATTTTCCTCGGGTAATCGATCCAATGTCACCGGTCCGATAACGGATGAGCGGTGTCGCTTCTTTTTTCAAGCTTGTAAAAACAAGTTCTCCATCCTCACCGTCGGGAACCGGCTCCAGGGTCTCAGGGTCAATAACCTCAACATAAACGAAATCTTCCTGAACGTGCATCCCACTCTGGGCCTCATGGCACTCGATGGACACACCGGGACCGTAAACTTCGCTCAAGCCATAGATATCAAGCGCCTTTATGCCGAGTGCTGCTTCGAGCTCTTTACGCATTTCCTCCGACCACGGTTCCGCGCCGAAAATCCCATATTCCAGGCTTGTGGCAGTCGGATCTTTTCCCTCTTCCACCATTTTCTCAGCTATATTCAAAATGTATGAAGGTGTTCCGCAAATCACCTGCGGCTTGAAGTCTTCAATTAACAATACCTGCCGATCCGTATTTCCGCCGGAGACCGGAACTGTTGCCATTCCCAGCTTTTCCGAACCATAATGAAGCCCGAGCCCTCCGGTGAACAACCCGTAACCGTAAGCATTATGTAAAACATTCCCTGGTTCTCCGCCCGCTGCTGCGATAGAACGAGCCACCATTTCCGTCCACGTCTCAATATCGTTTTGTGTATAGCCGACAACTGTAGGTTTACCACTGGTCCCGGATGAAGCGTGTAATCGGACGACATCCTTTCGAGCAACAGCAAACATTCCAAATGGATATTGATCCCGCAGGTCTTGTTTTTTCGTAAAAGGTAATTTCCGAATGTCTTCGAGTGAGTGAATCTCTTCGGGCTTCACCCCGGCCTGATCAAACGCCCCCCGGTAAAATGGAATGTTCTCATAAACATTTGCGGCAGTCTGTCGCAACCGTTCCAGCTGCAAATTCTCCCGTTCGCCTTGCCCCATCGTCTCCATTTCTTCATTATAAATCACTGCACTCACCTCTCCCGAAAGTTAATGGAAGCCCTCCATCTTAAAAAAATATAACGCAATTTCTTTGCATCGACCTGATTCTGTCATATAGCTGTCTCTGTTGTTTGAATATTATAAGCTATATATCTTGCTTTCTACAATATAACGATCAAGCACCTGACGATCTATCTCATAACCCATTCCCGGTTCTGCTCGAACATGAATCACACCGTCATGAACAACGACCTCCGGATCAACTATGTCTTCTTCCCAATAACGGGACGAACCTGACGTATCACCTGGAAGCGTGAATCCCGCAAGCGTCGTCAGGGCGATGTTGTGGGCACGTCCAACCCCAGCCTCCAGCATGCCGCCGCACCAAACGGGGATCCCTTTTTCCGAACAATAGTCGTGAATCTTCCGGGACTCGGTCAGCCCCCCGACACGGCCTATTTTTATATTGATGATCCTGCAACTGCCGAGTTCTATCGCTTTTCGGGCATCCTCCAAAGAACAAATGCTTTCATCCAAACAAATCGGCGTCCGCAAATGTTTCTGCAACTCGGCGTGATCAATAATATCGTCGTTGTTCAATGGTTGCTCGATCATCATCAGATCAAAGGTATCCAACTGTTTCAAATGCTCGATATCCGCCAGCGTGTAGGCTGAATTGGCATCTGCCATCAACGGCACATCCGGAAAATGCCGGCGAATCTCCTTCACTACACCAACGTCCCAACCCGGTTTGATTTTCACCTTGATCCGCTTATAACCTTCCTCCACATGCCGCCGAATCACTGCTAACAATTCATCGACCGAAGGCTGGATACCGATACTCACGCCGACATCAATTTCCTTCTTCTCGCCGCCCAAAGCCTTGCTCAGCGTGACACCCTGCTTTTTCGCATATAAATCCCACACGGCGCCTTCCAGCGCTGCCTTCGCCATGTTGTTTCGCCGAATTGCAGAAAACCGCTCACTGACCTCATCTGGATGTGCAATCGGTTCTCGGGCCAAAAGCGGAAGAAGCACATCTTCAATCATATGCTCATTCGTCTTGATCGTTTCTTCGTTGTACCAAGGGGCAGCGAATGCGACTGACTCTCCCCAACCGTTGATGCCGTCCTGATCCACCATTTCGATCAGCCAAAATTCCTTATCCCGAAAAGTCCCGAAACTCGTTGTAAATGGCGATTTCAAGCGCATCCGAAGCTTACGCAAAATAACCTTGTCCAAATGAACGGCTTTCTCAGTCAAAGCTCTCGCTCCTTCCAATCGACAATTGATCCTGTCTGACGAACAAATAATATCCGCACAACCCGTCACTGTCCCGTTTAAGATCGACCGCAACAAATCCCTGGCCAAGCAGATCCTGAAAAATCCCTCTGGTTTTTAGCCGCCACTCCAGAGCCAGCTCGGAATTCGCCGATTTCAGCTTCTGAAATTCCACGGGGATTGGAACGTACCAAACGTTACCTTCTTGAATTTTTCTCGAAAGATTGCTCGGCACTTCGTCTGCAACAGGAAAGCCCGATTCCTCCACACGAACATCCAATAAAATAAAATCCTCGTTCAAAGGGGGCTCATTAAACACCGGCCCAACAGCGTCTGCATGATCAGAATCAATCCACCATCTGATGGTAAAACGATCCGTCGGGAGGCCCCGGTTCAAGCTGTCATCCATTGAACCATACAGATTTTCAGTATATTGGGAAGCAATGCCACGCAGCTTATGTAAGTTCAAATAGGCGTTCAAACTCAGCAACGGATCAAAAGTCCAGGTGATCAGCGAATAACCTTTTTGAAGGGCAACCTGACGCTGTTTTTCTTTCAATAGTACGCCCAGCCCCTGTTTTTGATAACGCGGATCGACCCCAAGCATGTGGGAACAGAGATATGCCCGGCCATCTTGAAATCCCGGGAAGGCGTAACTAAACCCGGCAAATTCCCCTTCAATGTAAGCGCCCAGAATGATCCCACCGTTCTTGGCAGCCGTATACGTTTGGTGAACCGGAATTGGATCCATCCCCCATACTGTCCGCTCCAGCGCCTGCATTTCTCTCATTTCCCCCAGCGACCGCAACTGTTTGACGGTCACATTCGATGTCATTTCGCCGCCTCCTCCAAAGTGCGAAGTACAGCCTTTGTCAAAATCTCTACTCCTGTCAAAAGTGCATCGCGGTTGAAGTTCATATGCGGATGATGAAGACCCGGTTTCAGGTCGCAGCCCAGTCCAAGCATAGAGGCTTTCAAATGCGGCCGCCTTAACGTGTAAAAATGAAAGTCGTCCCCTCCAGGCGTTATGAGCGGAGCCAAAAGGTTTTCTTCTCCCACTGTGTCCCGTATAGATTCTGCCATGAGGTCCCGAGCTTCTTCATCAACCTCCGCCGCCGCGATCTCTGCTTCAGTTAACAGATCAATCTCCACATCAAATTGACTCTCCAAATGCTTCACGATATGGACCAACTGTTTATGTAATGCTTCTATCGCCTCATTCGTCTGCGCACGCAGGTCAACACTGAATGACGCGGAACCCGGAATAATATTGGCATTCTCCCCGCCCGCAAGAAACTTTGTTACCTTCGCCGAATAAGGAATCATCGGATCAAGCCGAAGCCGATTAACATGGCCTGCAAGCGCAGCTCCGACATCAACAGCATTTACACCAAGATGTGGTCTCGCGCCGTGGGTATCATCCCCGATGATTTCACCCTGAAGCAGCCTCGCAGCACCATGGACAATTGCCGGAGCAGCCTCTCCGTGCTTTGCCTCCTGTATTGGCCTAAGATGAACACCGTAGAGATAATCAACATCATCCACGACACCCTTATCCACCATCTTCAGGGCCCCGCCTCCTTTTTCCTCTGCAGGTTGGAAAATCAACCTTACCGTTCCTCCAGGCAAACGATCACGCTGTTTCAACGCAAAAAGCACACCAAGCACCATCGTCATATGTGCATCATGCCCGCACGAATGGTTCCCTTGAAATGTTCCGTCAACTTGTTGCCAAAGAGCATCCATATCAGCTCGCAAGGCCACAACAGGCCGCCCTTCGCCTATTTCTCCGATCACGCCGGTACAATCGTCAAATAATCGGACACGGCATCCGTTTTCCCGCAAAATTCCCTCGACAAACTTTGTGGTTTCAACTTCTTTCCAACTCACCTCAGGATAGCTATGAAGATGATGGAATAAGCTCTCCAATTTTGTTTTCATAGATTTTCACCTGAACTTTTTCTATCAATTTGCTTCTACCTTCTTATTATACACGTCTTGTTCAACCTCTTTCCTGCCTGACCGGCTCGGGTCGCTGAAAAAGGCAAAAACCGCCCCCATTAACACGAAAAGGCTGCCCCATTTAAAGGTTGCACTGAATGCATCCACAACCGCACCGGTAAAAGTCTCCCGAATCTTTGGCCAGAGCCGCTTGACCGTCTTTTTTTGCTGCTCGAATCTTTTTTTGACAGCGGCTTTCTTGCCGTCGGGAACAGAAGCGAGTGTTTGTTTTTCGGCGTTATTGATATTTTGCAAAATATCTTTTTGCTCAGGACCTTGATTTTGTTGTGTGAATTCCGCTTTACGTAGTTGTTGAACCATTTTCTTTTTGGCCCGGGCATTCAATTCTTTCGAAGACTGAACGACCGAAACCGCCTTATCCTTTGCGACGGTAACTTGCTTTTCGGTATAAACGTTAAAAAGTGTTACAAGCACGGCTACCCCGAGCACCATTCCAATCGTCCGTGTCATGTTTGTCACCCCGGATGAAATGCCGACTTTATCAAACGGAACCGCCCGTACTGTCGCTCCAATTGTAGGCGCCATGGTCATTCCCATCCCTGCACCGGCAATCATTAACCGCCACACGACATCAACACGTGTGGAGTCTGCCGACAAGCCGCTGAACGAAAAAATGCCGATCCCGAACAACACCATGCCGAGCGTCGAAAACCAACGGTTTCCAACCTTGTCAGAGAACGGGCCGCATACAGCTGAAAACACCATGGAAACGAGCGGCATTGCTGAAATAGTGAGCCCTGCTTCCAGTTCACTCATCCCCAGCATTTGGGTTAAAAAGAACGCCAACAAAAACGATCCGCACATCAACCCGACACCGACAACGAACAAAGTCGCGCTGCCAAACGAAAACGGCCAAATCTTCAGCATCCACAGCGGCAGCATCGGCTCTGCCGATTTCAATTCAATCTGGATAAAGACAACAAAGGAAATAAAAGCAATCGCAAATAATGTCAGGATATAGGCCGATGTCCATCCTGTATCATTAGCCTGGATTAGCCCAAGCGTTAACGCAAACATCCCGGCAGACAGGCTGCTAATGCCGCCCCAGTCAATTTTCTTCCCCGCCGACGAGTCATAGGATTCCTTAAGAAGAAAATATGCCCCTGTGACCGTGACAATGCCAACCGGCACATTGATAAAGAAAATCCACTGCCAATGCAAGGAACTGGACAGAAATCCGCCAAGCGCCGGTCCTCCTGCCGCTGCCAATCCCGCCATCGCTCCCCATACTCCCATTACGGCACCACGGTTATTCGGGAACAATCCGACTGCAAGCGGAATCGTAACCGGGACGACAAACGCCGCGGCTAAACCTTGCACTACCCGGAAGAAAATCAACCAATCCACGGTCTCCGAAATCCCCGATAAATAGGAACTCACAACAAACAGCGCGACACCGATGAGGAAAATTTTCTTGCGTCCAAATTGATCAGCCAAACGCGCCGCCGTTAACAACAAAACTGCAAAAGCCAGATTATATCCGTTAATCACCCACGAAATCCGTTCAAGATCTGTCTTGAAATATTCCGTCATTTTCGGAAGTGTGATATTGACAATAGTCGTATCCAACAGTGCCATCAAGAATCCGAGAACCACCACGATAAAAGCAAACACACTTTTCTTTTTCCCCATGCTACACCTCATCTTTCTCTGTTCCTGTTAAGCCATTCACAAAAAGCGAAACAAGTGTCTCAATGAATTCTTCCTCGTCAAAATCAAAACGTATAGCCGGTACAGTACAAGCCGAAAAGACATTCTGAAACAGGACATTGTAAAACATTTGTGCCTTCAACTTGAAATTTTGCTCCGGCATTTCCCCTTTTTTGCTGATTTCCTCAAGATGGGCTGCTAAATGTGAGGTTAAACGAATCGGAATTTGGCAGACAGCCCGAGCCAATTCCGGGTTTCGAGGGGCTTCCATGACCCCGATACGAATTTGCTCGACATTTTCCATTGCGTTGGTTAGATACCTCTTAGCCAAGAGTTTGAGATCATGATGCAAATCCCCCGTAAGTTTCTCATCTAATTCGTCCGTTAAAATGGATGCAGGCGAGAAACGGAGGATCGCCTCCTGGAACAAGTACTCCTTCGTACCGAAATGCCGAAACAATGTGACCTCAGTCACACCTGCATGTGCCGCAATTTCCCGGGTCGTTGTAGCCGAATACCCCTTTTTACTGAAAATCGCCAAAGCCGCCTGAAAAATTCGTTCACGTGTTTCTTTTTTTCCCATTGTTTCTACCCTTCCATAAATGTATGTAAGTAATCACTAACATTAATTTATCATAGTGTTTTCTGTTTGTAAAGAATACCTTTTCCAAAAAACGACCGGTGAACATTTGGCTCACCGGTCGTTTTTTCCGATCATCCCCCCAAACTCATAATGCCGCCGTTTACGGTTTACGACTTGCAAATGGTTAGGTTACTCTCTTCCTCCAATTTGTTTCCAAACCTTCAATCTCTTCCGGTATAATGAGTGAGTGTAATCATTTCGTGAAGGAGGATACCATGACAAAGAAAACCAGTAATCTTTTCATAGGTACAATTACGTGGTTGTTATTTATTTTATTCCAATTATTTCTTGCTCCATTCAGTACACTTAATCTTGTTTCGGTAATTGTTTTGTTTGCCATATTAATTGTCATTCCAATGATCTTGCCAACCGTTCAACGGAACGATCGTTTCTACAAAAGTGCCTTCATTTTTTCGCGCCCTGCGGGTATTCTTGCAGCCTGCTCTCTTTTGTTTCCACAAGGATGGATCGCCGTACTACTTGTTCTGCCATGGTTTGCCGTTACAATATTAATCGCGTTGTCTGGCTTGACATCCATTGTGATCAACAAACAATTCTCACTACCTGGCGTGCTTGTTGAAAATATCGCATTCATTTACATAGCTGTTGGAGGAGCGTGGCTCTTTCTCCATCAAACCGGGGCCCCGATTATGGATTTTTCGAATGTAATCATTCTTTTAACTGCAATCCATTTTCACTATGCGGCTTTCATCGCTCCGATTATTGTGGCTTTTGTCGGAAAGCAACTTTCAATCAAAGGATACTCGTGGATTTCCATTGGAATGATCATCAGCCCGCCGCTTGTTGCAATTGGCATTACCGGATCGGATATTATTGAGGCCATCGGCGTTTCTGTTTTCGTCGCGACTTTATTTACTTATGCTGTCTTATGTCTGTTAAGATGGGTGCCTTATATGGAGGCTAAACTATCTAAATTCTGGTTTCTTATATCCTCTCTTTCACTCATTGTGGCAATGACAGCAGCATTTGTATACGATATGCGCGGGACACTTAGCATCACCCAGATGGTTTGGCTTCACGGAGGCCTGAATAGTTTCGGTTTTGCTTTCTTCGGGGCTTTAGGGGTTATGAAATCAAGAGAGAAATCGGTTGAGTTCGATTCTTAATCAATCGACCATCTAACGAGTGCTCCGCAACTATTTATTCTATGGTACAATAAATGGTAGATAACCCCATTGAAGAACCCCGAAGTATCTTCAATTCAGGCTATACCTTTTAAATAACTCACTTTTGAAAATATTTACGTATCTGTTAAAGAAAGGAATGTTTTGGCCGATAAGTAAATTGAACGAGAAAACAGGGTGAATCGCCCTGAATTCTTGCCTTTATACATAAAAAAATCTCCGAACCTCTCTTCTCTCTTTTACCCTCCTACAGAATCCCCAATACTTTTTCCCGAGCGCCAAGATTCCGGCGCTTTTTTCTTTGGCAGATCCTTTTATTGGCTATCATATTATCAAGCCCAACGATCAAGAGTTAGAAAAGCAGGGCTTTCATGCCGCGATTGAAAATTATGTAGGTACCTACTAATAGGTAAAACTTAAATAGAAGAACTCCGTTATCTAAGGAAAATTGACGTCAAAGCAATAAAGTCCTGACAAAAATATAAGGTCAACCAGAAAAATTTAATTCTGGTTGACCTTATAATATGATAGACCCATAGTGGGATCTATTCCTCCACAGGGAGAAGGTTCTCCATGCTCAGGCCCGATATTCTGCCTCATTCTTATTAGGATGTTATTCCTTTTCCTCTTTTAAAGTTTCTGTTTTGGGAACGGACTTGAAAACTTCCCCGCTTTCAAAAAAGTTCACCAGACGGTCCAACCAATCATAAAAGTCGAGACAAATTTGGCATTCCTCAAAAAGCTCCTCGGCTTTTTCCCTTTCTTCCGGATCTGCAGCTTCGTCATTGATTATTTCATTTAACTCATCCATAAATTTATGTTCGCTTTGCCGGTTTCTCAGAGCTGTTTTACGCCAATTAGAGGTGAAAAGGAATATAAAAGTTTGATAGTAATCCTGTTCTACGTCATATAAATCCTTTCTTGCCCCTTTTTCAAACACCCTTTCAGCTATATTATAATCAATCATTTCCCTGACCACTTGGCTGATCCTCGTTTTGCTCATTCCGATTTTTTCTGATAACTCATCAAGTGTCATTGGCTTCCGATTATAATATACCGTCCCCAGGACACGGCCAATAGTAGCCGGAACCCCGTAAGCCTTCATATTTTCAGCAATTAATTCAATAATACGATTGTTTACCTTTTCCAGTCTTTTATTTTCCGACAACAAAAACCGCCCCTTTGCTTAGGTGCTGTGTACAATTATAAACGATTTCATATTTTTAACCAAGTATCGAAAAATGAAGGATATCTTTGAAATATGTAGCGATTCCAAGTAAGAAGCCAACAAACTTTATAAACAAAAAAGTTTATAAGTATTATAGATTATATAGACTGTATTAGAAGTTGAAACAGGTAATAGTTTTACTCTACCATTAGGATAGTACAACCGGGCGCCTGGTTAATCTATATCGAAAAGGAGAGTTGAAAGGTGGTAGAACATGATTGAGCTCAAAGACGTTCAAAAAATATACGAAGACGGCTTTCAGGCTTTAAAGAACATTAACTTGAAGCTTGAAGATGGAAAAATCAACGTTTTAATCGGTCCAAGCGGCTGTGGTAAAACCACTACGATGAAAATGCTCAATCGCCTGATTGAGCAAAGCAGAGGAACGATTAATATTGACGGAACTGATATTTCCACAATGAACCCGATTGAATTGCGCAGAGGGATCGGTTATGTCATTCAAAGCATCGGTTTGTTTCCTCATATGACCATTTATGAAAACGTCGCGACAGTTCCGAAATTACTAAAGTGGGATAAGGCCAAAATCAACGATCGTGTCACGGAACTGTTGGAAATGGTTAATTTGGATCCGGACACCTATAAAGGACGCTATCCTTCAGAACTAAGCGGCGGACAGCAACAAAGAATTGGTGTTATTCGAGCGTTGGCAGCGGAGCCTTCTATTATCTTAATGGACGAACCGTTCAGCGCGCTTGACCCGATCAGCCGGGAAGAATTGCAGGACGAATTAATCAGGCTTCAACGAGAAATTCATAAAACGATTGTTTTCGTGACCCATGATATGGACGAAGCTCTGAAAATTGCTGATCAAATTATCCTGATGCAAGAGGGTGAAATTGTTCAAATGGGCTCACCTGAAGAATTACTTCGGAATCCCGCGAATCAATTTGTGGAAAATTTCATTGGTTCGGAACGGATGGCCCAGGCTAAAGATCTTCCGTCAATTGAAGAAATTCTCAAAGATTCTGTTGTATCTGCCGGGGAAAACGGAACGACCAATGAAGCGTTAGGCATCATGTCGGAACAGCAACTGGATTCTCTGCCGGTAACCGATGATAAAGGGGTTTTTCTCGGACAAGTTTCCTTATATCAAGCCTTGGAAAATCCCGATACAAAACTGTCTGATCTTAAGCTGCAAAAGGAAGGTTTTGTATCTACAGAGGATCATTTGTCCCGGGCCTTACATTACATGGAGGAATATCGTTTGAATGTACCGGTTACCGACGTCGATCGGCAATTAATCGGGATCATTACAAAGAGTCAATTGTTGGCCATCATGCATTCCTATTATGACACGAAAAATGAGGCGGCTATATAATGGAACTCATTACAGAACTTCTGGAATTCTGGCAAACAAGATACCCGAAGATCCTTCAATATACGCTCGAACATATTACGATATCTTTCCTGGCCGTTCTCTTTGGCATTCTTTTGACTTTACCTTTGGGGATCTATTTAACCAGGATGAAGTTTAAACCGGTAAGAGAAACGATATTTGGAATAGCCAACGTCTTTCAAACCATACCGACCATTGCTTTGCTAGCCATTATGATCCCTCTCCTCGGAATTGGTACAACACCGGCGATTGTAGCCCTGTTCTTGTATTCGCTTTTGCCTTTATTAAGGAATACATTTGCCGGGATTAAATCGGTGGACCCCGGTGTCATTGAGTCTGCAAGAGGGATGGGACTGAGTCCGGTACAAACACTGTTTAAAATCGAAATTCCCCTCGCTTTCCCTTACATTATCTCCGGGATCAAGGTTACAACGGTTTATGTCATCAGCTGGACAACTCTGGCAGCTGTAATCGGAGCCGGGGGACTGGGAGATTTAATATTGGCCGGCATTGGACTGAACAGCAAAGTTCTAATTATTACAGGGACAATTTCGGCCATTCTATTGGCTTTATTAGCAGACTTAGTATTGGGATTTGTTGAGAAAAAGGTAACGAAACAAAGATAGGAGTGTCCTGGCATTTACATCGGGGAGTATACCGATAGCCCGCAGTAAATCAGAGGATGTTTATGCTTCCAGCAATCGTAACATCGTCTATTCGGAGAAGTATTGTTGGATGCTGCGCTGCGTCAACCGGAAACATAAGCTTCCTCGAACAAGCTATGGGTTGGCAGTATTACTTCCATGAATCTGCTATGGACGCGGAAGTACTTTAACGAATTCATGCGAAAACGAAGTGAAATTAATAAGGAGAGTGAATGAAAATGAAAAAACTTTTTACAGCCTTAATGACATTGATGATGTTATTTTCCCTTTCCGCTTGCGGAGGTTCGGGGAACTCCGGGGATGGAAGCATTACAATTGATTTCGGAACTCAAAAATACCTCGACCCGAAGATTGCCTCTGAAATGGTGAAAGCATTAATTGAAGCCCGCACCGACCACGAAGTGAAAATCACAAAGAATATCCAGGCTTCTCCGCAAATCATTCAGGCGATGGATCAAGATGAATTGGATATGGCCCTGCTTTTTTCGGGTGAGCTGTATAACCACCACTTTGATGAAGATAAAGTCAAATTTACAACCGATCCACAAAAAACGATTCAACAGGCTCAAAAGCTTTTTGCCGAGAAATTCAATTTTAAATGGTTTGATTCATTGGGTTACGCCAACGAATATGCCATTGCCGTACCTGGAAAATGGGCCAAGCAACATCATGTCAAGACCATTGCCGACCTAAAACCTTATGCCGATAAACTGACTATTGGAGCGGACACAAGTTGGGTCCACCGCGAGAAAGATGGTTACCCGGCTTTCAAAGAAACGTATTTTGGATTCGGGGAAGTCAAAGGAATGAACGTTTCTCTTATGTACAAAGCGATCAAAAGCAATGACGTTGACGCTATTCTTGCTTATACCGTCGATCCCCAAATCGAAAAGTTAAACCTGCGCATCTTGAAAGACACAAAAAATTTCTTCCCGCCATATGATGCATCTCTCGTGGTGAGGAAGGAATTATTGCAAAACTATCCGGAAGTGAAAAAAATCTTATCTTCATTGGTAGGGAAAATAAGCACCGAAGAAATGACCCATCTCATTTATCTTGTCCAATTCAAGGGCAAAACGCAAAAAGAGGTCGCCATCCAATATCTTAAGAAAGAAGGATTGTTAAAGGATGATCAATCATGACGCTAATAATGGACCTGGTTCAATATACAGCGGATAACTGGGGTTATATCCTGGCATTGACATGGGACCACATCCTGATGGTAATGGTTGCGGTTGGACTCGCCCTGATCGTCGGAATTCCTTTGGGGATCATTAGCGCCCGGTTTGAAAAGGCAGCACCCGTGATTTTAAATTTCGCCAATTTTGTTCAAATCACACCGAGCCTGGCATTGTTGGCCGTAATGTTATTATTTTTCGGATTAGGGTTTATGGCTGCTGTCGCAGCCCTTTTCCTTTATTCATTATTACCCATTATTCGCAACACATATGTAGGATTAAGGGAGGTTAACCCTCACCTATTAGAAGCAGGGACAGGTTTCGGAATGACCGCTTTTCAATTGCTGACAAAGGTGCAATTGCCGCTATCCTTTCCATTCCTGATGGCCGGGCTCCGTGTCGCTTCAGTAATTGCGGTAGGTGTAGCAAGTATTGCTCCTTACGTCGGTGCCGACGGCTTGGGTGAGTTGATTATTGCCGGGATCAGTACTCAAAACACGGTAAAAATCTATGCTGGTGCAATCCCTGCAGCCATGTTGGCTATATTGGCCGATATATTCCTTGGTCTTACCGAAAAACGAGCAAAACGAAAAACAGCATAACAACTAAAGTCAACCAAGCACCTTGTTTCGGGGAAATAAGGTGCTTGACCTAAGATAAACAGCCAGAGGTGTTATAACTATGAAAGCCAACGTTTTGGCAAAGTTGACGGAATTGCATCCGGAAATGATAGAAATAAGAAGAGATCTCCACATGCATCCTGAACTGTCTTTTCAGGAAAAACGGACGGCAGCAGTCATCGCCGAATATCAGCGGCAATTGGGACTCGAGGTTCAAACCGGAGTCGGAGGAAACGGGGTTGTGGCTAAATTAACAGGCGGAAAGCCCGGCAAAACAGTTGCCATTCGCGCCGATTTCGATGCTTTGCCGATTGAAGAAGCAAACGATGTTCCCTATAAATCCAAGAATTCAGGAGTCATGCACGCATGCGGGCATGACGCGCACACGGCAATCGCATTGGGGTTATCGAAGGCTTTTGTTGAATATAAGGATGAACTGAAAGGCAATATCGTATTCATTCACCAGCATGCGGAAGAATCAAAACCCGGCGGTGCCAGGGATATGATCGCGGATGGCTGCCTGGAGGGCGTCGATGTAATTTTCGCAACCCATATGGAAAATTACACTTCCGTAGGCAACATGCTTTATAGTAAGAGCCATATATTAGCTGCCTCCGACGAATTCGAGATTAAAATCAAAGGATTGGGAGGGCATGCAGCCTTTCCGCAAGATACAAAAGACGCCCTTGTGATTGGAACACAATTGGCCAATAATCTGCAATCCATCATCAGCAGGCGTGTTGATCCCCTGAAATCAGCGGTGGTGACAATAGGGGCATTCCGTGCTGGAGAAACACACAATGTCATCCCGGAAACGGCTACTATGAAAGGAACCGTTCGTTCATTTGATGAAGACGTCCGGGATAGCATCTCCAAGTCTATTGAAAAAATAACGCAGCACACCTGCCAAATGTATGACGCGGAATATGAAATGACGTACGATCGAGGATTTCCGGCTACCAAAAACGATGAAAGCATGACGGAATTGCTGGTTGACTCTGCCGCGAACATTTTAGGAGACGAGAACCTGGAAGAAATCCCTCCGAATATGGGCGGAGAAGACTTTTCATACTTTCTGCAACAAGTTCCGGGCTCTTATTTCTTTACGGGTTCCGCCAATGCGGATAAAGGGATTGTTCACCCATATCACCACCCGAAATTCGACATCGATGAAGATGCCCTTTTGAATGGCTCAAAGGTATTGGCAGCAGTAACACTGGACTATTTACAAAAATATAATGGATGAAAATAAGGGAGAGCCCCATTTTTGGCGGCTCTCCCTTAAAATTCATCCAATCTCCTGCAAAATCGATTCGATTTCTTCAAGTACGTCATCTGTCAACTCCACATCGGCCGCTTTGACATTCTCCTCGACTTGCGATGGCCGGCTGGCACCAACAATAGCGGAACTGACACCCGGTTGGCGCAAAATCCAGGCGACAGCCAGCTGCGACAGCTTGACACCCATGTCTCCCGCAATGCCTTCCAGGCGGGCAACCCGTTCAAGCAAATCGTCCTTTAAATACCTTTCGACGAATTTTCCGATTTGGTCATTCGCCGCCCGGCTGTCCGATGGAACTTCTTGTCCCGGCTTATATTTTCCGGTCAACACTCCCTGTGCCAACGGCGAAAAAACAACCTGGCCGATCCCGTTCTCCTCACTGACCGGCAACACTTCTTTTTCAATATAACGGTTGATCATGTTATAAACCGGCTGGTTGGATACGAGCGGATGAAGATTGCGCTCTTTCGTGATATGTACGGCATCGGTAATTTGCGCCGCGCTCCATTCACTTACCCCGTAATACAAAATCTTGCCCTGGCGCACGAGATCATCCAGCGCCATCAACGTTTCCTCTGTCGGTGATTCTTCGTCAAACCGGTGGCATTGATACAGATCAAGATAATCCACACCGAGCCGTTTCAAGCTGGCCTCACATTGCTCCATAATATGTTTCCGCGAAAGCCCGCGGTCGTTCGGGCCGTCCCCCATAGGGAAATATACCTTTGAAGCCAATACGTAAGAATCCCGCGGAAAAGATTTGACCGCTTTGCCCACAACTTTTTCGGCCTCGCCCCGATTATAAACATTCGCGGTATCAAAGAAATTCACACCCAATTCATAGGCCTTATGAATACAGTCCTCAGCCGTATTCTGTCCGATAGTTTCCCCATAGGTCAACCAACTTCCAAGCCCTACCTCACTGACCTTGACACCGCTGCTTCCCAAACGACGATACTTCATGTAATCCCTCCTGTTCATTTTCACAACTTACTCTATATTTTAGAACAAGAGCCCTCATTTCCAAAACCAAATGACTTAAGATAAATGATGGGAAACCCGGGTATTACGAGCCATTCTCTTACTCACTAATCGATAAAGAATGAAAGCCGCACTTCCTGCGAAAGCAAAATAACTCATCAAGCGATACAAAGTGTGGCCGCCCGCCTGATCCATTATCATTCCACCGAGAAGGGAACCGAGGATTCCAGACAACCCGAAAAACACCGAAACGAACAAAAGATGTCCCGTCGATTGTAAATGCCGGGGGATAATCCTCGTGACATATTGAAAACCCGAAAGATAGAAAATCGCAAAGCAAATGCCGTGTAAAACCTGAAAACCGATCAATGTCATCGGCTGATCGATAAAAGAATAAATCACCCACCGTGTGCCATATAGCAGACCGGCGACAAACATGAAGGTCAATTCGTGAAATCTCCGAAACCACAGTGTGCTTAACGCAAACATTACCGCTTCACTTGCCACACCTGCAAACCAGGCGATCCCAACCAAAGATTCATCCCCGCCAAGTTGAGTGATATAAATCGCAATAAAGCTGTCATTGGCACGGTGAGTCACGGTAATAAACATCATGAAAAATAAAAAAAGCACAAGCTTTTGATTCTTCAACAGTTTTCCAGCTTCCACAAACTTCACGGGCTGTTGGCTGACTTTCACATCCGATATAAAGAAGCTAAGCAGAAAAGCCGATCCTGCATAAAACAAATACGGGAAAATCATATTTCCGACCCCAATTATGGAAAGAACCTGCCCTGTGATCAGCGCTGTTGTCGAGAAACCGATAGAGCCCCAGGTCCGGATACTGCCGAAAGGAATCTTTCTCTGATCGGCTGTTTTTTGAGCCAGGCTGTCCCCCAATGCGCCAATCGGCGACATAAAGCAGAAAAACATAGCCCCGGCAAGCATTAACGCCGCAAAACTATTCATTTGAAACAACACGGTGCTGCTCAGAATAAGCCCGATCAAACAAACGATAAGCACTCTTTTGACCGTCTGATATTTATCGCTCATATAGCCTGAAAACGGCTGAACGAGCAGTGACACAAACGGGCCGATAGCCAGCAGCCACCCAATTTCCGTACCGGTCAAGCCCTCATTTTTGAAATACAACGGCAGAAAGCTGATAATGATGGTTGCCGCTGAATGAAAGAAAAATTGAAAGGCTTTCAGGTTCGCGACTGAACGTTTTTGCATTGATGATGATTCCTCTCCACATTTAAGGTTCTCTAATCTTAGAAAATAGAACCAGGCCAAAAGCTTCTTGGCGGGCGCTATCCTTTACACTTCTCTTTTTACAGCTTGTGACCGATTTCGCAGCTTCTTCAATCGTTCATCCATATAACCGGTCCCGAACAAAACACCGGCTACAATGAACACAAACCCGAGGATTTGGGGCAAAACGATGTCTTCTCCCAAAAACAAAACCGCCCCGATAAGCGAAAAGAACGGAATCAAATTGATGAAAATCGCTGTCTGCCCGGCTCCCAACCGATGAATGGCCATGTTGTACAAATTCTGGCCAAGGGCCGTTGCCAAAACCGCCGATAACAAAAAAACGAGCCAAACCCCAAGTGAACCTTGATCCAGTTTAGCCGTCCCTGCAGGTTCAAGAAAAAGACTGATTACAAATAAAATCACGGCCCCCATGGTCAGCATAACTGCCGTAGCTTGCCGGGGCTCAAGCGTTTCGGTCGCTTTATTAATCCAAATAAAACTGGAAGCTTGAGAGAACATCGCTCCAAATACATAGAACGCTCCAACGGAAATACCGCCGATTCCTCCGCTTCCTTCCAGGATGACAAAAGAAATACCCGTAAGGCCAAAGCCAATCCCTATTAAACGTAACAAAGTCAGGCGGTCGCCCAGGAAGATCATCGCAAGAATGGATGTGGTCAGAGGAACAAGCGCCAGGATCAAAGCAGCGTTCGAGGCAGTAACCTGTTCCAAACCGACAGCTAACAAAGACTGGTTGGCTACCATCCCCAACAATCCGCCTAAAGCCGTATACATCCACTCTTTTGTAGATAAAGCGCGCAAATTCTTCTGGAAAACCAGAACAGCCAAAACAATAAGACCCGCAAATAAAATACGTAAAGATGTAATCATGACCGGTGGAAAATTCGCCACCAGGATTTTAATAGCAATTACGTTAAGACCCCAAAAAAACATCACAAGAAACAACAAGCTGTAAGTTAGTGCTTTAGACAGCGGAATCCCTTCTTTCCAGTGCCGTCTTTGAAAATCCATTGACGGCTATCATAGCACAAAGAAAGATTGAAAACCTATTCATCTGCTCCAAAAAAATGATTCAGATCAATCTTTTATTCTTCATTAGTCATTCCCTCTTTTTTAAATTGCCGGCCTTTGTCAATGTAATGTTGAACACCCCGCTTAAGTCGTTCGGTATCTTCAGCTTTTAATTTGCGAACCACCTTGGCAGGCACACCTGCAACCAACGTTTCGGGTTCGATCGCCATACCTTCGGGGACAAGGGCCCCCGCTGCTACCAGAGCACCTCTACCCACCACAGCTCCATTCAATACTGTGGCGCCCATTCCGATTAATGCCCTATCCTCCACCGTACATCCGTGCAATGTCACATTATGCCCGACGATCACATTTTCACCGACCTTCACCGGATACCCTTCGTCCACATGGACAACCGTTCCATCCTGAACATTCGAACCTTTGCCGATTGTAATTGTATCGTTGTCCCCGCGCAAAACAGCATTAAACCATACCGACGTATCCTCTTGCAGTTCAACATCTCCAATAACATGAGCTCCCCGTGCTATATACGTACTTGAATGAATCTTTGGCTTTTTCTCACCCAATGGATATTGCATTTCAATCACCTCAAGGTCATTTTAACAAAACGGAACTTATTCATGGAAAAAGCGGCAATTTCAATTGCCGCTTCCCCGTCCTCTATCGATTCGATTATAAAGAAACCGTTCGCCCATTGAATTGAGGCAGCCAATCACCATGAGCTTCAATTAAATCATCGCAAAGCGCCACAGTGTCATCCATCGATAATTCAGCTGAAGTGTGAGGGTCGAGTAATGCAGACTGATACAACTTTTCGCGATCCCCGGAAACCGCAGCCTCAATGGACAACAATTGCGGATTGATATTGGTTCGGTTCAAAGCCGCCAATTGCTCCGGCAAATCCCCCACATAGGTTGGTGTAACACCATTGCGATCAACAAGACACGGAACCTCCACTACAGCTTTTTCCGGAAGATTGCTTATGAGCCCGCCCGTATTCAGCACGTTCCCACCAATTTTATACGGGTTGCCGGTTTCCATCGCTTCTATAATATAAGAGCCGTATTCATGTGTCCTTTCATGAGACAAGTTCTGATTACTCACCACTTCTTCCCTCATCTTGTTCCAATCCTCAATTTGATTGATACAACGGCGTGGATATTCATCCAACGGGATGTTATAACGATCGATAAGATCCGGATATTGGCTCTTTATAAAATAAGGCAAGTACTCCGCATTATGCTCGGAAGATTCCGTCACATAATAACCAAAGCGAAACATCATTTCAAAACGCACCATGTCATCATGTTTTTCTTTTTGTTTCTCCCGGGCACGCTTTTTGATTTCAGGATAGAGGTCCTCCCCGTCTCTTGTAATCTCCAATAACCATGCCATGTGGTTGATTCCCGCGATTTTCTGCTGAATGTTGTCCTTTTCCATTCCCAGGGAGCCCAACAAATGATCCGCGCAAACCTGGACACTGTGGCAAAGACCAACTGTTTTCACGCCGCCGTAACGAAGCATTGCTCCCGTAAGCGGAGCCATCGGATTGGTGTAATTCAAAAACCAGGCGTCCGGGCAAACTTCGCGAATATCTTTGGCGAAATCAAGCATGACCGGAATTGTTCTTAAGGTGCGGAAAATCCCCCCAACCCCTAATGTATCCCCTATCGTCTGGCGCAATCCATATTTTTTCGGCACCTCGAAATCGGTGATCGTACACGGATCATAACCACCGACCTGAATCGCATTCACCACATATTTCGCTCCGCGAAGCGCCTCCTTGCGGTCCCGATACGCCTTTACCTGAATCTTGTTATTCAAGGTCTTCCTTAAATGATTAAGCATATTCTCCGAATCTCTCAAACGTTGCTCGTCAATATCATACAAGGCAAACTCGAAATCTTCCATGCCCGGGATTAACATGCAATCTCCGAGAACATTCTTCGCGAAGATCGTACTTCCGGCACCTAGAAATGTGATTTTCGACATCGTATCTCTCCTCTAGTTTTTATATAAAATCTGTGGCATCCGCCGGAGGCTTGACTTTATTCAGTAGAGCTCAAACTCTACTGAATAAAGTTAACCTTTAACTGAGCCTCCGGCGAGACCCTGGATAAAATATTTCTGCAAAAACAGAAATACAATCGTCATAGGCAATACAGCCATTAAAGCAGCTGCCGCCACCAGGCTTAAATTGCTCTGATTCTGCCCAAAGAAGCCCGCAAGTGCTACTGTAATGGTTTGAACATCGTTGTCCTGTAAGAAGAAGATGGCGAACTGGTAATCATTCCAGATGAAAACACTGGAAATAATCAAGACTGTGGCAGTTACAGGTTTCAACAACGGGAACACAATCTTATAAAAAATCCCTAAGGTCCCTGCCCCATCGATCCTGGCCGCTTCCTCCAACTCCCTCGGTACCGTTGACCGAATAAATCCCGCATACAAAAATACAGTCAAAGGCAAGAAAGCTGTTGTATTATTAAGAATCGCAATCGTACGTGTATTCATCATCCCGATATCTACGACTAATTTGTATAAAGGGACCAATGCTGTCAATGGCGGAACTACCATAATCGAGATAATGAAATAATAGACAGCTTTATTTAACCTCGTCGTATATCGAGCCAACGGATAGGAAGCCATGGACCCCAGAATAATTAATAGAACAGCCGATATCGCAGTGATGATAATGGAATTCATAAACGCCGTTCCTAAATGAGCCTGGCTCCATGCTTCCGCAAAGTTTTCCAACCTCAAGTAATCCGGAAATATCCACTTTGAACTGAAATCACTTTCTCTTTTGAAAGATGTCGTAATCATGATGTAGAAAGGAATAATGTGAAACGCAGCTATGAAAATCGCTATCCCGGCCAGAAGGTTTTTCAGCATCCTGTTCCTGGAACCCATCAAGCCTCAACCTCCTTGCTTTTAAAGTAAACCAGGGCAGAAAGACTGAGAATCAATATGATGAACACCATCAAAATTCCTTGTGTTGCTGCATAGGCCGCATTCTGTTGTTGAAAATACAAATCATACATGTAGGTAGACATGGATTGTGAGGCATTCCCCGGTCCCCCGCCAGTCAATGCGAAAATCACATCGAACAGCTTTAGCCCACCGATTGTATTCAGAACAATATTGATTGTAATAGATGGCGCCAACAACGGCAATGTGATTTTTTTGAACTGTTGAAACGAAGATGCCCCATCTATGCGCGCTGCCTCATAATATTCGTTGGATATGCTTTGAAGCCCGGCCAGAAAAATGATCATCGCAATTCCGACAAACTGAAATGTATTGACGAACACAATAATCCACACATTCATATTCGGATTCGCCAGAGCATTGATTTTATCAAACCCTAATAAGAGCAAAATGTCATTGAGCGCTCCACCTTGGTAAGCAAAAAAGAAGTACCAGATATACCCCATGATCAAAGGACTGATGATAACCGGAAGATAAACGATAATCCGGGTAACCGACTTAAAACGGATTTTCTTGTTTAAGAGAAGAGCATACAGCAAACCAACAATATTTTGCAAAAGCGTACTTCCCAGTCCATAGATAAGAGTATTTTTGACCACCAGCCATGTCGTTGGATCCGTCAGCATTCTTTTATACTGTTCAAGTCCTACCCACTCGTAATCTTGCGAAAAACCGTTCCAATTGGTAAAAGATAATTTAACACCGTTGAAAAATGGGTAAACAATAAATGTGAAGATCAACAATAGGGCCGGAAGATACATAAACCAAAGGGAGTTTTTAAGCCTGATTTTGGGTTTTAAACTTTTGCTTGTCGTGTAAGAGATTTTCCTTTCTAACTGACTCATATTTTCAACCCCTATTAGCTTTTATGATGACAGGGGATATCTCGCTTCCCTATCCCCGTAATCCTTTCCGCTTCTTACTCCTTTTGATTTCTCAGCCGCTTATACTCCTTGGCCATTTTCTGTGAGACTTCTTCCGGTGTCATAGTTCCGCTTAACAATTGTTCACCTGTTTTGTTGATTACGGACCACATGCCACTGGGCAAATACACACGGTCAAAGTAAGGGCGCACCTTGATATCGCTGTATTTCTCGTAATAATCAGCATAGTAGGTTTTCACGTTTGCATTGGTTAATCCTGCAGGCAATGACGTGGCTTCCGCAATTTTCTTCACATATTTTGGTTGGGAAATGAATTCAATGAATTTCTTGGCTTCTTTCTTGTATTTTGAATCCTTCCAAACAGCAAGTGTATAACGTTCCCCGCCGATAAAGGATCTCTTATCATTTTCATATACAACGGGCATCGGCATTTTGCCAACTTGAACCTGCGGATTTAATTCCGTTGCCTTCGGTCCCATTGACCCATTCATAAAAGTAAAGGCAATTTTGCTTTGAGCCATCAACTTGGCACCCTGTGTCGGTTTAGCTGTTAAAATATCTTTGTTCAAAAGTCCCTGTTGCTGCATTTCCTTTAACTTCTTGGATAGAAAAGTGTAGTGGGACCAATCAAATGTCCCGTTTTTAAGTTCCTCTCCATAACTGTGTTCATCATCGGTTATTAACAACGGTGTTGCAAATTGATCAAAATATTGACCGATTGGACCGCTTTGGCCAGCCGGAATCCAGAGAGGCACAACTTTTCCGCCGCTTTTTTCTTTTATCGTTCTCAAAGCGTTCATAAAATCTTTGAAGGTTCGCGGCGGCTCAATGTGATATTGGTTCAGGATATTCTCATTATAGGTAATCCCGTCTTTGGCTTCATTGAGCGGATAAGCATAGACCTTTCCTTCCTCATCCTTAAGAATCGGTTCCATTGCAGGATCAAGGTTCTTCACCCAATCCATCCCGCTCAAATCCGCGGTATACTCACCATAACGAAGCTTTGCCCAGCCATGAGTATCGAACAAGTCGGGCATGTCGTTCGCCGCCATTTTCACCCTCAGGAGACCTTCATAACCGTCCCCGGGAAAGTTTGCTTCAATTTGAATATCCGGATTTTTTTCTTCAAAATCGGCAATAGCGCTCTTCAATGCCTTCTTGGAGAGTTCCAGCCCCATCGTGGAATAAAGCGACAACGTTACCCCGCCATTCCCGGAACCATCACTTGAAGAGGCTCCATCGCTCGAGCATCCCACTGCAAAAAGAGCCAAAACTAGCAAAAACATTAACCCTATCATGTAATTTTTCATAGTAAATCCTCCCTCAGAAATTCTTTGTAATAATGTACCTACGATTACAAATCAATTCACTTTCTTGCTAGCAAAAGGGGATTCACTTATAATATGTGACGAACCGCATCCTCCAGTGGATGCGTTCCTGTTTACTTGGCCCTGGAAATTAGTGACTGCCATCACTGTTTTGCTTTAACTTCTGGTTAAGAAATCAGTAAGTTAATGTTAGTATCCAGGGCTTTCCCCTTTTTCAATCCATTCCACTAAATTTCAGTCATATTTATTCGTTAAATCACCCCCAAGAGAAATTCATTGTCGAAACTATTTCTTAACCAATCCTTCACCTCCCTTACGAATTTCCGCTCTACAACTTTCTCTTACAACAAGCTCTGTTGGTACGGTAACTTTCAATGGGATTTTTCTGCCGTTCAGGCGATCCAATAATAAGTTCACCCCGGTTTTTCCCATTTGTTCCGTATGAACCTTGACAGTAGTTAATGGAGGGCTTGCAAACTTAGCCATTTCAATATCATTAAAGCTAACAATAGCTACATCCTCGGGAACTCGCAAATTAGCCTTTTCCAAAGCACGAATGGCACCAAGTGCCATGGAATCACTCGCCACAAAGAAAGCTTCCGGAAGATTATCTTTTTTCGTTTGAATCGCTGTATTCATCAATTCCTCCCCGTCGGCCATTTTGAATTCCCCAATAAAGACATCCTCGGGGCGGTACCTTTTTTCCCTTTTCATAATCTCCTGAAAGGTAGTCAGCCGTTTATCTTCGATGACGACTTTCTTTACGGATTTCCTGATTTTGTGATGCTCTTTCTCGTTCCCACCTATATAACCAATGTGCCGATATCCTATAGACAGCAAATGTTCCAGTGCCCGGGTCGTCGCTTTTTTGAAATCAACTGTAACTGAATCGTACCTATTCTCATCAGGAGAATGATTGATATAAACGACATTATCCAAACGATCGCTGATTTTTATTAAAGAATCAGAACTAAGTCTCCCCACTACAATCAGGCCGTCCAAGTCACTTATGACCTGATCAGGATCCATGTTGGAGAATCGGATTAAAGTCGTCGCAACAATATTACGGTCGATCAACTCCGTTTCGATTCCTTTTCTTATGGACAGAAAATAAGGATCATCCAGTTCTTCTTCCCGGGACTGCGCAAATCCAATACCTACTCTGGGATTCTTATGATTTGATAATTTCCTTTCATCCCTGCGCATCCGGACTGTTTTATAATTTAATTCTCTTGAGGCTTCCAGAATTCGTTGCCTTGTTTCATCTGTAACCGACAGTTCTTTATCATTATTTAACACTCTTGATACCGTTGAGCTTGAGACATTTGTAAGAGCAGCTATATCCTTAATGGTAGCCATTCAAAACACCACACATTTTCTTAGTATTTTTAGTAAAAGTTTATTATCAATCAGGAAATACTATTACAAAAATAAAGCCCTTCCAAGAGCTTTTAGTAAATAATTTCATTATTTGTTTTCCTTAAAGCTAAATATACGGCTTATATCTATAACTTATTAACATTCAATTTTTGACTTCTTTCAACATTATTTTAGTAAATTTTGATTCACTCTTATAAAATTGACTTTTGAAAATTTCCTTCTTTATAATTGGCGTATTACCTTAAAAACCTATTAAATATAGATTGTTTGAAGAAACCTAATTCCAAAATTAGGGGATAAAATCTATGAAGGCAGGATCTGCGCGAAATGCAGCTATTGAGTGGGCCATGAAAAACATCAGCAAAGAGGCTGGTTTCCGAGGGGCTTATTTCAGCGGCTCAACCATAGGCTTGCCAGACGATGTAGAATTGCCGCCGAGTCGAAGATGCCAATAATTATTGCCAGGACTGTGGGAAACGACTGAGGAAGTCTTGTCAGCTAATGCCGGTATCGCAGCCACGCAGTTTATTTAAAGACTTTTATTGGCATAGTCAGCATCAAATATTCCTGTGAAATTAGAAGGGCCATCTATAAATCGGGAAATTCACCATAATCTTTCGATCAACATGAATAGAGCCCCGACAATTGTCGGAGCCCATTATAAACCTTCTTTAATTAATGGTGATTTGGTGGATTGCCTAACAGCCAATTCAGGCATCAAAACCACCCGCTGTTTTGTCCGGCTTTTCCCCTCAATTTCTTCAATCAGCAAATCCATCACCTTACGCCCCATTTCCTGAATCGGTTGGGCAACTGTCGTCAAGGGCGGATCCGTTGTAGTGGCTAATATCGTATTATCGAACCCGACCACAGATAAATCATCGGGAATTTTCAAGTTTCTTTCCCGAGCCGCTTGAATAGCTCCAATCGCCAAAAGATCGTTACAAGCAAAAACTGCGGTCGGTCGATCCGGCAAATCCAACAACTCTCCCGTGAGGCTTCTGCCGGCTTCCACGGAAAAGTCACTGACCAACACCAGGTCTTCATCATGGATTAAAGAGGCTTCTTCCAGAGCTTTTCGGTAGCCGTGTACTCTTTCACGGCTACTGGCTAAACCCAGATTTTCAGCAAGCACCGCTATTCTTTGATGGCCTTGCTTAACAAGATGTGAGGTCGCTGTATATCCACCTATAAAATCATCAACAAGTACAGTATCCACCGCTAATTCCGGCATGTCCCTGGAAATGAGAGCTACGGGCAAATTCTCTGCAATTAACGCCTTTAATATCTCAACATTTTGAATCACGCTCGCAAGAATAATGCCATCTACACTTTTCCTTTTGAGAAGCGATATATATTGTGCTTCCTTTTCCTCATTATGGTCTGTGCTGCACATGACAACATTGAACCCAAGTTCATGCCCCCGGTCTTCAACTCTTCGTGCAATTTCTGCAAAAAAAGGGTTGGCAATGTCCGGAACAAGCAATCCAATGGTGTAAGTGTTTTTGCCTGTTAAGGCGGAAGCAACCACACTTGGATAATAGTTGAGTTCCTTCATTACTTCCAATACTCGTTTTTTTGTTTTTTCACCGATTCTTCCCGTGTGATTCACTACTTTAGAGACCGTAGCAATGGAAACCCCGGCTTTCCGGGCAACATCATAGATGGTCGGTTTCATTTCATGCACCTTTTCGCAATATACTTGTTATTTGATTAAACGCTTTACTTTAATATATGATTATACACCCTAAGCAAGGATTTTTCACCCCAATTTTCCTCTACCAACGGGCCGTAACCATCTTTTTTCGAGTATAGAAGTCCACACCGTCTTTCCCGTTTACATGAAGATCACCATAGAACGAATTCTTATAACCGGAAAACGGGAAAAAGGACATCGGTGCAGGAACACCCAAATTGATCCCCAACATACCCGCATCAATTTTCTCCCGGAATCTCCGCACATTGCTGCCGTTCTTTGTAAACAAACAAGCTCCGTTCGCAAAATCCGACTGATTGGTCAAAGCGATGGCCTCTTCTATTGTATCGACGCGGGCAACGGACAATACCGGTGCGAAAATTTCATCCTGCCAGATTTGCATCTCGGTTGTCACGTTATCAAAAATAGAAGCGCCGATAAAATAACCTTCCGAGTTTGTTTGGTCTTTACGGCCATCTCTCACCAAATGGGCCCCTTCATTTTCTCCGATATCGATATATTTCAAAGCCCGGTCCTTTTGTGAAGCCCGAATGACCGGCCCCAGAAAAACTCCTTCCTCCATGCCGTCTCCCATTTTTACTTCATTTGCCTTTTGAACAAGCAAATCTACTAGTTGGTCCCCGACATCGCCTACAGCTACGACAACAGAACAAGCCATACAACGTTCACCGGCAGAACCAAAAGCCGCATTCGTAATTTGTTGGACGGCGTTTTCCAGATCAGCATCAGGCATGACAATGGTATGGTTCTTCGCCCCGGCCAATGCCTGAACTCGTTTGCCGTGAGAGGCGGCAGTTTTGTAAATGTATTCGGCCACTGGCTGCGAGCCAACAAAGGAAATGGCTTTGACATCCTCATGAGACATAAGACCATTCACAACATCATGAGCCCCGTGAACAACATTCAGCACCCCATCAGGCAAGCCCGCTTCCTGGAAAAGTTCCGCCAGCCGATTAGCCAACAGCGGGGTCCGTTCAGAAGGTTTCAGGACAAAAGTGTTTCCACATGCGATCGCCAAAGGAAACATCCAGCAGGGGACCATCATTGGGAAATTAAATGGCGTGATGCCCCCAACCACACCCACAGGATAGCGATACATGCCTGATTCTATGTTCGTCGCAATATCCGGCAGTTGATCCCCCATCATAAGGGTTGGAGCGCCGGCAGCAAATTCGACACATTCTATTCCCCGCAGAACCTCGCCATAGGCTTCATTATAACTTTTCCCATTCTCTTTCGTGACCATTTCCGCCAGTTCGTTCCAATGATCAACCAATAACTGTTGATATTTAAACAAAATCCGTGCCCTTTTCGGCACCGGGGTTGTGCTCCAGTTCTCATAAGCTTTTTGAGCAGATTGGACAGCTTTTTCTACATCCGCCTGATTTGAAATCGGAACATTTGCCAGTATTTCTTCTGTTGCAGGATTCGGTACCGGATCACTTTTTCCCGAAGCGGACTCAATCCACTCACCTCCGATAAAGTTCCTTAGTGTATTGGCTTTTGTATTTACAGACATAGCAAATCTCCCCTTCCCCTATACTTGTTCTTCTTTGTTGACCTGATCGATAAAATCACTGACCTGTTCCGCCGTAGGCATGGCATCTGAACAACTGTGGCTTGAAATCACAATGGCTGCAGAAGCACTGCCGAATTCCATTGCCTTTTCAATGTTCCACCCGTTCATCAAGCCATAAATAAAGGATGATGCATAAGCATCTCCTGCTCCAAAAGTTTTCACAATATCAGCGGGAAAAATGGTTCCTTTATAAACATCACCGTCTTTTGTATAAGCAACAGAACCTTCTCCGCCATGTTTAATGACCACAATTTCGGCATGATATCCAAACCATTTTTTTGCTGTAAGATTATCATTCTTGTTGGTCTCAGCATCAAAGGTCTCCATTAAATCGAACTCTTCCCGGGTACCGATAATAACATCACATTTTTCCGCAGCCAGCCGATAATATACACTTGTTTCTTCCCGTGATCTCCAGGAATAGGGCCTGTAATCAAGATCAAAAAACACCACGGTTCCATGTTTCCGTGCATAGTCCAATGCTTGAAACACTGCTTCTCTTGAAGGACTTTGAGCGAGTGCGGTACCTGAAAGCAACAAGGCTTTTGAATCACGGACGTAGTTTTCAGAAACCTCCTCCGGAGCTAACTTCAAATCCGCTACATTGTCCCGGTACATTAAAATGCTGCAGTCAGCAGGGCTTTTAATTTCAGTAAAAGCCAACCCGGTTACCGCACCACTTTTATCCGTTTTGACCTCAGACGTGTTAATCCGATTCTCCCGCAAATAACCAGTAATAAACCGTCCCATTTGATCATCGGACACCTTGCCGATAAATCCGACCTTCATTCCCAACCTCGCGGT
>DASVCO010000243.1:0-7126 GCA_036381575.1 Caryophanales bacterium | reverse complement strand
TGCTTTTTTTGTATGGTGGCAAAATCAAAAAGGGACAGCTGTGAAACACAACTGGCCCTTTTTCAGGTTAAACTCTTTTCACTTTGCCTGCCTTCAAGGCTTTGGCGGAAACGTAGACCCGCTTCGGCTTTCCGTCCACCATAATGCGGACCTTTTGCACATTGGATTTGAATTTGCGTTTTGAAGAATTCATTGCGTGAGAACAATTGTTGCCGGAACGCGTTTGCTTTCCGGTCACGACACATTTACGGCTCATTTTCATACCTCCTTCTATAGCTGTTGGATATCAGAACTTGAGGCAGGGTGAAGCTTTCCACCTTAGCTTTACTCCGACAGCCAAACCTTGGTATCCGGATTGTTATTATTCATCGGAATCAATACAGACAATATTAATCCTAGCATTTACAGGGACGAATTTCAAGCCAGGTTGTAGGGGGACAGTAAAGTATAGTAAAATAAGATATGGATACATGTGCCTAATGAATCAATAAAGGGGAGATTGCGGATGTCGGTCGAAATGAAAACCCAATATGGTGCTATCGATATATCAAACGACGTACTTGCAACAATTTCCGGAGGAGCTGCAGTTGACTGCTACGGAATTGTCGGTATGGCTTCTCAAAAACAAATTAAAGACGGCTTAAGTGAATTGTTGAGAAAAGAGAACTTCGGGCGTGGTGTAGTCGTTCGGCAATTGGAAGATGAAGTTCACATTGATATGTATATTATTGTGAGTTATGGTACGAAAATTTCCGAAGTGGCCCACAATGTGCAGACCAAAGTGAAATACACGCTCGGACAAATGCTTGGCCTGGCAGTGGATTCTGTTAATATTTATGTTCAAGGAGTGCGGGTGGCGGCCCCGTAAAGGCAGGAAGGAGACAGTCTTGTGGCAATGGAACAGCTTGATATTGATAATTTCATACAAATGGTAACCAGAGCGTCGGAAAACCTTTCCGCACAAGCGGAATCGATTGATGCACTTAACGTGTTTCCTGTTCCTGACGGGGATACGGGTACCAATATGAACCTGACGATGAGTTCGGGGATCAAGGAATTGAAGGAACGTGAATTTGATAAAGTCGGCGAGGCGGCTGAAGCTTTTTCGAAAGGGCTGTTGATGGGAGCCCGAGGCAATTCGGGAGTGATTTTGTCACAATTGTTTCGGGGGTTCTCCAGGGAAATCGCCAAGAAGAAAGTGATAACAGCCAAGGAGTTTGCTGGAGCACTCGAAGCAGGAGTGAATATGGCCTATAAAGCTGTCATGAAACCGGTGGAAGGAACGATCTTGACGGTCGCCAAAGATTCGGCGAAACGGGCTTCGCAATCAGCCCGGAAAAACCGAGATCTTGCGGGAATTGTGGAGGAAGTGGTTCAGGCCGCGCAAACATCCCTGAAACACACACCCGAGCTTCTTGCTGTTTTGAAAGAGGTTGGGGTCGTGGATTCCGGCGGCCAGGGACTGGTAACGATTTACGAAGGTTTTCTGGCGGGTTTAACCGGAAAAGCCCCGGTGAAAAACAACAACGACGGGCCTTCAATGAAGGAAATGGTCAACGCCGTTCACCATAAGAAAGTACAGACCAAGATGAAAACAGAGGATATTAAATATGGTTACTGTACGGAATTCATGGTTCAGTTGAAAGCAGAAGCTTCTTTTGATGAGGCGTTATTTCGCGATGAATTGGGGATGCATGGAGACTCGTTGCTTGTGGTCTCCGATTCGGAGGTTGTAAAGGTTCACATTCATACTGAAAAACCAGGGGACATGCTGTCGCTTGGCCAACAGTACGGAGAACTTGTTAACATGAAGATTGAAAACATGCGAGGTCAGCACAGAGGAATATTGGAAGAGAGCAAACAAGAGGAAAAAGCTCCTGCTAAGTCAAAGCCGAAACCGAAACAACAGCCGTTTGGTTTTGTTACAGTAGCTTCAGGTAAAGGACTTGCCGAATTGTTTAAAAGTATGGGTGCCAGTGTAGTTATCGAAGGTGGCCAAACAATGAACCCGAGTACAGAAGACATTGTATCGGCGATTCGTGATGTCGGGGCGGAGCATGTCTTTATTTTGCCTAATAACGGAAACATTGTGATGGCTGCTCAACAGGCTGTAGAGGTTGCTGACCAAAAGGTCACTGTGATTCCCACAAAGACGATTCCGCAGGGGATTGCCGCGCTTGTCGCATTCAATCCTGAAACAGACGCTGAAAAAAATGAGAAACAAATGGCCGAGTCCGCCGAACAGGTTAAATCGGGACAGGTCACTTTTGCTGTGCGGGATACGTCCAAAGATGGTTTTGATATTAAAAAAGGCGATTTCCTTGCCATTGCTGACGGAGAGATTGTGGCTACGGATGCACAGCAGCTGGAAGCCGCGAAAAGGCTGCTTGAAAACATGATCACAGAAGAAGATGAAATTGTAACGATCGTGTTTGGCGATGATGCTGATGAAGGCCAGGTTGAGGAACTAGTTGATTTTGCTGAAGAACGCTTCCCGGATATCGATGTGGAAACCCACAACGGAGGGCAACCGGTTTATTCTTACATCATTTCTGTAGAATAGCAGCGTAAGCGGGTGTGATTCGGCCCTTGGAAGTCGTTATGTTAAGGGGGAGACAGGCATGAAATTCAGAAGTGTATTCGATATTATCGGGCCGGTGATGATCGGGCCGTCCAGTTCTCATACAGCAGGCGCTGCAAGAATCGGACGTGTTGCACGGACGTTATTCGGCAAACAGCCGGAATGGGTTGAAATTTCGCTGTACGGGTCTTTTGCAAAGACTTACAAGGGGCATGGAACCGATGTTGCCCTTGTGGGTGGCCTGCTTGGTTTCGACACTTATGATGAAAGGATAATCGAAGCCCTTTCTCTAGCTGAACAGAAGGGGATGAAGATCAATTTCATAGAAGAAGAGGCTGTGACGGATCATCCCAATACGGCCAAACTGCGTCTTGGCGACAGTCAAGAAGAGCTTGAAATCGTAGGCATTTCAATTGGTGGCGGAAAAATAGAAATTACGGAGTTGAACGGCTTTGAACTTCGCTTGTCCGGAAATTATCCGGCGGTTTTCGTCGTGCATAATGATCGCTTTGGTGTGATTGCCGCCGTCGCCAATTTGTTAGCCAAACACGAAATCAACATCGGGCATATGGAAGTATCCCGTAAGGAAAAGGGAAAACAGGCTTTGATGGTCATTGAGGTCGACCAGAATATCAATGATTCGGTATTGGCTGAATTGATGACGCTTCCAAACGTGCTCAATGCTTCAAAATTGGAAAACTAATTTGCATGTCGTTAAATTCGTGTTTGTTTAAGGTTGGGCCTTGTTGAAAAAAGACTCAACCCCCAAACAAATCTCACTGTGCTACGACTAAGACGGATAAATCCACTGTATTATGCACTACTATGCGTGGGAGTATCGCTCGCAGGGTAGACGGTGTTACGCTGACCGGGAAGACAGGCTTCTTGAACTGTCTAAGGGTTGGCGATAACAGTAGTGAATCCTGAATCCTGTTCAACAAAGGTTGGACAAAGTTGAAGGGGGAATGAAGATGTTTCGTAACGCAGCTGAACTTGTGAAACTGGCGGAATCGAAGAATATGAAAATCTCGGAAATTATGATCCGTAAAGAAGTTGAGGAGCGCGGGAAAAGTCGTGAGGAAGTTCTGCAGCAAATGGACGAAAACCTTAAGGTAATGGAACAGGCTGTGGAACGCGGAGCCAAAGAAGGGGTGAAATCCCGTTCTGGCCTGACAGGCGGAGATGCAGTGCTTCTTCAGGAATATATTGAAAAAGGAAATACCTTAGCCGGGCCGCTGTTGCTTGACGCTGCTAGTAAGGCTATGGCAACGAATGAGGTTAATGCTGCGATGGGAACGATTTGTGCGACACCGACTGCCGGTTCAGCCGGAGTTGTTCCGGGAACTTTATTTGCTTTGAAAGAAAAGCTCAATCCGACGCGGGAAGAAATGATTAGTTATTTGTTTGCAGCCGGCGCCTTTGGCTACGTCGTTGCCAACAACGCCTCAATCTCAGGAGCTGGCGGCGGTTGCCAGGCGGAAGTAGGGTCCGCGGCAGGTATGGCCGCGGCAGCGACAGTTGAATTGGCCGGAGGAACGCCGCAGCAATCGGCGGATGCGCTTGCTATTGCGTTGAAGAACATGCTCGGCCTCGTATGTGACCCGGTTGCCGGACTTGTGGAAGTGCCGTGTGTGAAGCGGAACGCAATGGGAGCTTCTAATGCTATAGTCGCGGCGGATATGGCTTTGGCCGGGATTCAGAGCCGTATTCCGTGCGATGAAGTAATCGAGGCGATGTATAAGATCGGGCAAATGATGCCGACTGCACTGAAGGAAACAGCACAGGGAGGTTTGGCGGCTACCCCTACCGGACGCGCGCTTGAGGAAAGAATCTTCGGCATGCCGCTGGGCAAGAAGTGACGGGTAACCCACTGGCTTTGCCCGTAAGTGAAGTTCCCGGGGTTGGAGCCGAACGTGCGAAAACGTTGTCTGGAATGGGAATGGAAACAGTCGGTGACCTGTTATTTGCTTTTCCGTTTCGTTATGATCATTACGAATTGAAGGATTTAAGCGATGTCCGCCATAATGAGAGAGCTACCGTGATCGGGAAGGTTCACAGTGAACCTTCTCTCGCCTTTTTCGGAAGAAAACGTTCCCGGCTGACGGTTCGTCTCCTTGTCGGTCATTATTTGGTAAAGGCGATATGGTTTAACCGTCCTTATGTCAAGAAACAATTGACGCCTGGTGAGACTGTCACTGTAACAGGGAAATGGGATCAACATCGGAAAACGATCACCGTTAACGAATGGAAAAAGGGTGAACGAAGCGAGGACGAAACGATTGCCCCCGTATATTCCGTTAAAGAAAATATTACAGTGAAAATGTTCAGGCGGATTATGGCTGCCGTTGTTCAGGAATTCGGGAACGAGGTACCCGAAATTTTGCCGGAGGCGTTGCTTAAGAGATACAGATTGATGGGCAGGAAGGAAGCGGTGAAGGCGCTGCATTTTCCGGAAAGCCATGATGATATTCGCCGTGCGCGGCGGCGGATTGTTTATGAAGAATTGTTGATGTTCCAGCTCAAGCTTCATATGTTTAAGAGAATCCGTCGTGAAAACTCTGAAGGAATCGGGCAATCATTTGATTCGGAATCGGTCAGCCGTTTTGAACAGGCGCTGCCGTTTTCGCTGACATCTGCCCAAAAACGTGTTACAAGTGAGATATTACAAGATATGCGCTCTCCTCAACGGATGAATCGTTTGCTTCAGGGAGATGTGGGCTCAGGCAAAACGGTGGTGGCGGCGATTTCTTTGTATGCATCCGTTATCGCCGGTTTCCAGGGAGCACTGATGGTCCCGACGGAAATTTTGGCGGAGCAGCATTTTGATTCATTGAAAGCGTTGCTGGCTCCCCATGGCGTAAACCTGGCATTGCTGACAAGTTCGGTGAAAGGAAAGGAACGCCGTGAAATGTTGGCTGCTCTTGAGAGCGGAAGCATTGATATCGTTATTGGGACTCATGCTCTTATTCAGGATGAAATTGTTTTCCACCGACTTGGTTTGGCAATTACTGATGAACAACATCGATTTGGAGTTTTACAACGCCGTACGTTAACCGACAAAGGCGCTTCCCCAGATGTTTTATATATGACGGCAACGCCTATTCCGCGTACACTGGCGATTTCATTGTTCGGGGATATGGATGTGTCTACAATTGATGAAATGCCCGCAGGCCGGCAACCTATTGAAACCTACTGGGCAAAGCATTCAATGATGGGAAGGGTGCTTGATTTTGTTGGAAAAGAACTGAAAAACGGGCGGCAAGCGTATGTTATCTGTCCGCTTATTGAGGAATCGGATAAGCTGGACGTGCAAAACGCTATTGAGGTTCATGCCATGTTGCAAGAACATTTTCGGAAGTATCAAGTTGGCCTGATGCATGGGCGTTTAGGCGCTGAGGAAAAAGAGCAGGTAATGGAAGATTTCAGCCATAATCGTTATCCGATTCTGGTTTCCACCACAGTTGTTGAGGTCGGAGTTGACGTTCCCAATGCAACGGTCATGGTAGTCTATGACGCGGAACGCTTCGGACTCGCACAGCTCCATCAGTTGCGGGGACGTGTCGGGAGGGGGAAGGCGCAGTCCTATTGTATTTTACTGGCTGATCCAAAGTCGGATAATGGAAAGCAGCGAATGAGGATCATGACGGAGACAAATGATGGTTTTCTGTTGTCGGAGGAGGACTTAAAGCTCCGGGGAGCGGGTGATTTTTTCGGCAGAGCCCAGAGCGGCTTGCCTGATTTCAAATTAGCCGATCTTACGCATGATTACCGGACGCTTGAGACCGCGAGAGCTGATGCAGCTCAATTGGTAGAGAGCGAAGCTTTTTGGCATAAAGACATCTATCAATCTTTACGCGAATATCTAAAAGAAGCCGGTGCAACGTCTCGTGAGAGAATCGATTGATGTTTTGTGAAACTTTTTCATTTTTTTCCTGATACAGTTTGTGTCTTTGGGTAGGTCTTGACGGTTTTCCTGCTTTAATCATATACTGCTATTAATACCTAGTCATAATTCTGCCTGGAAATATAGTCAGCACCTTATGTCATATTCAGAAGCGTTGTTGGATGGTGGTCAACTCATGAAACAAGGAAAAAAAGAGAGACAAGAGCAGTTGCAGACGACCATTGCGGCCATGCCTTTTATTACCGATGAGGAATTGGCGCGGAAATTTGCTGTTAGTGTGCAAACCATCCGTCTTGACCGCATGGAATTGTCTATTCCCGAGGTCCGCAGAAGGATCAGGGATGTCGCTCAGCAACAGCTTGATGAAGTAAAGGCGCTTCCAATCGAAGAGGTTATCGGAGAAGTTGTTGACCTACAACTTGACGAACGCGCTATCTCGATCCTGGATATCGGTCCGGAGCATGTATTCTCGCGGACGCGAATTGCTCGGGGCCACCACTTGTTTGCACAGGCGAATTCACTGGCGGTTGCGATTATCGACGATCAGCTCGCTCTCACTGCAAAGGCCGACATCCGTTTCAGCCGTCAGGTGAATCAGGGAGAACGGGTTATCGCGAAAGCGGGAATCGACAAGAATGAGA
>DASVCO010000242.1:0-14621 GCA_036381575.1 Caryophanales bacterium | reverse complement strand
CGGCTAATCAAATAATGATTAGCCTCCTACTCGATCATGAATTCTTGTCCATTTCCAATAATAAGTTCGCATTTTTCGACCATAGGGTGAAAAAATAAGGCTAAATCATGTTTAAGGAGAGATCATATGGCTGAAGAGGATCAAATTTGCCTGGCGTGCGACGGGACGGGCTTGCAAATGGACGATGAAGAGTGGAAATATACGTGCACGGTTTGCGGCGGTGACGGCGTAATCCAGGAAGGTGAAAGCCTGGAACCGGATGAGCCGTTCTCTGTTGACCGAACCAACCGGACTCTGGAGTAAATAAGAAGGGTGCCCTCAATAGCTTTTGGGGGCACCCTTTATTTGGCTAGGAAACCGAGACAGACAGAACATCTTCGATTTTTTCAATAGCCCAGTCAAGATCCTCTTTCTTTATAACCAGCGGCGGAGCGAAACGGATGACATTTTCATGTGTTTCCTTGCATAACAGGCCGAGTTCCTTCAGCTTCTGGCAATATGGCCGTGCCGCCTCATGAAGCTCTACGCCGATAAACAGTCCTCTTCCGCGAACTTCCTTGATGGTTGGATTATCAATAGCCCTTAATCTGCCTAGAAGATAGTCCCCAAGTTCACGTGAACGTTCGCTTAGGTTCTCTTCTTCAATTACTTCAAGCGCTGCGACTGAAACTGCGCAAGCCAATGGGTTCCCCCCAAAGGTGGAACCGTGCGAACCCGGATTAAAGACATCGAGGATATCATTATTCGCTGCTACACAAGACATTGGCATAACGCCCCCGCCAAGTGCTTTTCCAAGAATGTAAATGTCCGGCGTGACATTCTCCCAGTCGCAGGCGAACGGTTTGCCCGTCCGTCCAAGTCCCGCCTGGATTTCATCAGCGATATACAGAACATTTTCGCTTTCACAGACTTCATATGCTTCTTTCAAGAATCCTTCAGGTGGAATGTTGATTCCGGCTTCACCCTGAATCGGTTCAAACAGAAAAGCAGCCGTGTTTGGAGTGATCGCTTGTTTCAAGGCCTCGACATCTCCATATGGAATCACTTTGATCCCCGGGAGCATCGGCCCAAAGCCGCTTTTGTTGTCAGGATCTGATGAAAGGGAAACCGCCGCCATCGTTCTGCCGTGGAAGTTTCCTTCACAGGCGATAATTTCAGCCTGATCTTCCGCCACGCCTTTTTTGGTGTAAGCCCAGCGCCTGGCGGCTTTAATTGCCGTTTCTACTGCTTCAGCACCGGTGTTCATCGGAAGAACCATGTTTTTGCCTGTGAAATCGGCAACTTTTTTATAGAATGGGGCCAGTTGGTCATTGCGGAAAGCTCTTGATGTCAACGTCAACTTATCGGCTTGTTCCTTCAAAGCCGCCACGATTTTCGGATGACGGTGCCCCTGGTTCACCGCCGAATAGGCACTTAACATGTCCATGTAACGGTTGCCCTCCGGGTCCTCAACCCAAACGCCTTCACCTTTGGAAAGGACAACGTCAAGCGGGTGATAATTGTGGGCTCCGTATGTGTCGGCCATTTCAATAATTTCCTGAGATCTGGTCATTTGCTTCACTCCAATCCTAGTAATCACTTCCCACCAATCATTATAACACTCCTTGTGAGGTCTTGAATAACATTGGAACCAAAAACACCGGGAACTTCGACCGCTGAGATATTGATATCCTTCCACGTAAATGTTGTAAACATTCTGTGTCGATTCAAGAAAAAATTTGGCTGGCCCCTGGTAAAATGATATGATAAACATGGAAATTCCGGAGGCTTGGAATCGAAGGCCGGAGATTAAAGTAAAGCTGGACGAGAGGACCTACGGTAATATTTCACGCGAAGGCACCTTTCTTTTTCCTGGAATCCGTCCATCCGGCATCTAGCCATTCCGAAATCTGTATAAAGGAGGCTGCAACTACTATGGATCAAGTACAAGTTCATGTCTATTCATGGACAATCACATTGATTTTATTCGTCATTAGTTTGATTTTGGTAAAAGCGGACAAACCAAAGCCGCAAAAAATCTTTCACATGATTCTTCGTTTGTTTTACATTATTACGTTGTTAACAGGAATCGGTCTGGTTTTCAGTTATGGTTTCAGCAACGGCGCCGCATTGATTAAGGGAGCATTGGCGATCATATTATTGTTCCTGATGGAAACGATTTTGGTGAAAAGCCGGGATGGGGAAAAGGCCGCCATTTGGTGGATTGTGTTTATAATTGATATTGTTCTCGTGTTCTATTATGGGTATGTGGTGTTACCCGGTTAAGAAACCCGGGTTTCAGATAAGCTAAGCCGATTTATAAGAAAATATGCGTATTTTTCGGGTTGCTCTAAGGAGCAACCTTTTTTAATATGGCAAAGATACTACATTAGACCTAAAGAAACATTAGAAAACCGAGACTTTAGACCTAAAAAAGTTTAAAGAAGGCCTTTTCACTAAATGATTTTCGGATTATGTCGATATAAGTCTAGAATTTCCCTTAAAGGGGTGTCGAATGTTGCAAACGTATACGTACCAATATCAGGATCCATTATCATTACAGAACTTTATTGAGAAAAACAGGCTTTCCGAGCCCCGACATGTTCTAGTTCAAATGAACATGGGGAACCGAAACCGGCATTTATCCAAAAGTTTAATTAACCAATTAAAAGAACAAATTCCACATGCCCGGATTTTTCAGTGGTCCGAAGAAAAATCCGAGACTGTTGAGGACGGGAAGAGACGGAAAATCCTGTTATCTTTTACAGCATTCGAAGAAACAACGGTTGATGAGCTGACATTGGAAATGATGAAGCTGAACCGGCATTTACAGGAATCGGAACAACGTTACAGATCGTTGTTTGAACATCATCCGAATTTGATTTATTCAATGGATCGGGACGGGATGATCACCAGTGTCAATCCGGCGCTGATCAAGGAAACCGGCTACATGCCCAAAGAAATTCGAAATACCCCCGCGGTTGATTTTGTTGTGGAAGGGCAGCGGGCGTCAACTATTGAATATTTCCGGAAAACGCTGGAAGGCGAGCCCCAGCATTTTTCATTGGCTATCAAGAATAAAGAGAACGGCTCCCAACTTTATAATGTTACAAATATCCCGATCTTTGTCGATGGAAGCATAGTCGGTGTTCATGGTATCGCTCAGAATATAACCGAACAAAAGCAGGATCAGGAGAAAATAGCCCGCCTGGCCTATCACGATGTTTTGACCGGGCTTCCCAACCGCCTGTTGTTTCAGCAGACGCTCGAAAGCGTGATTAAACGCGCAAGAAGACATGGGCAAGAGATGGCTGTTATGTTCATCGATCTAGATCGCTTCAAAATCATTAATGACAGTGTGGGGCATCATAACGGTGATGAGATTATGAAGAAAGCGGTAGCCAGAATGGAAGACGCGATTCAGAATGACCACTTCTTATCACGTTTCAATGGAGATGAATTTGTATTGCTCGTTCCCCGGACCAGTGGAACGGGGGAAATAAGGGAGATTGCCCGCAATCTTCTGAAGGCTTTCAAAAAACCGGTTGAGCATAATAATCGGGATTTCTTCCTTTCAGCCAGTATCGGAATCAGCATGTTTCCGAATGATGCTGGTAGCGGCGAAGACTTGATGAAGAAAGCAGATACCGCATTGAATCGGGCCAAGCAAAGGGGAAAGGGAAAAATCCAATTCTATAAAGAAGAAATGAAAAGTTATTTCGAAGATCGGCTGGAATTGGAGAGTGACTTGCGCAAGGCATTGGAGCATAATGAGTTTTCCGTATATTATCAACCGCAAATCAATATGAAAGACGGCAAGGTTTGCGGCAGTGAAGCTTTAATCCGCTGGGAACACCCCAGACTCGGCCTGGTTTCCCCGGAAGTGTTTATTCCACTTGCAGAGGAAACAGGATTAATCAATGAAATCGGAAACTGGGTGATGAGGACGGCGTGCAAGCAGGCGAAGGGGTGGCAGGATGATGGCTATGATGAATTCTTTGTCAGTGTGAACGTGTCCGCTCTTCAGTTCCAGAAAGCCGGTTTCTTAAATGAAGTGAGGAATATCTTGGCCGAATCGGGTCTGGAACCGCAGTATCTCCATTTGGAGTTAACTGAAAGTATTACGATTCAGGATATCCGGCACAGTATCCAACATGTACGCGCTTTAAAGAAATTAGGGGTCAAAGTGTCCATAGATGATTTTGGAACCGGCTATTCTTCACTTAGTTATTTGAAGGATTTCGCTATCGATATTTTGAAGATTGACCGTTCCTTTGTCCGGAATTTAAAGGATGGCAGCCATGATGGAGCAATTGTCAAGGCTATCCTGACTATGTGTAATGGGTTGTCGGTCAAAACTGTGGCCGAAGGAGTGGAAACGGAAGAACAGTTGAATATGCTCAGGACATTTGGTTGCGGCTGCGTACAAGGTTTTTTTTACAGTCGTCCTTTGCCGGTGAAGAAATTTGAACGGTTTATCAATATTAAAAATGCGCAAATGCAATAAACGCTGGATTTGATCTATTGCTTTCTCCATATTCCTACCAGAAAAAAGTCTCGTTTCCACGGGGGCTTTTTTCTTTTTGGAGAAATTAAGTCCCGTGAGGGGCTTTCCTATGCACAATTCCTGAGTGAATGAATAGCGTAATTATTGGGCGAATGCCCTCGTGATGATTAGAGAGAATCGATTGCTTCCTCGTTGGGAATGATGAAGTGGCCATGAATCCATTTACTTATGGTGCACCTTCTTTCCCATCTCTAGAAAGGGTGTGTTTTTTGCATGTGCGGGATTACAGGTTGGATTGATTGGGACAGAGATCTGGAACATGAAACTCCTGTTCTCGAAAGAATGGCCCGGACTTTGAGGCGTCGCGGGCCGGATGATCTGAATACGTGGACCTCACCATGTGCGGCATTTGGACACACAAGGTTGATTGTGGTCGATCCGGATGGCGGGAAACAACCGATGACTAGAATGTATGGCGGACGCTCGTATACCATTGTATACAACGGTGAATTGTATAACACGGAAGACCTCCGTAGAGAACTGCTGGAGAAGGGATATAGGTTTCGGGGCCACTCTGATACGGAGGTCCTTTTGACTTCGTATATCGAATGGGGGCCGGATTGCCTTGAACGGTTGAATGGCATTTTCGCCTTTGCCGTTTGGAATGAAAAGCAACATGAATTATTCATGGCTCGTGACCGTTTGGGCGTGAAACCGTTGTTCTACAGTGAAAAACACGGGTATTTGTTATTTGGATCGGAACAGAAAGCCATTCTGGCTCATCCGGATGTACGTCCGCTTGTCGACCGTGAAGGGTTGTCGGAAATTTTCGGCCTAGGCCCTTCGCGCACCCCGGGACATGGCGTATACAAAGATATGGATGAACTCCGTCCAGCACATGCGCTGCTTTATAATCGCGACGGATTGAAAACTTGGCGTTATTGGGATGTTGAAAGTGAAGAGCATTCGGACAGTGTGGAAGAAACGGTGGAAAAGGTACGAGAGCTTTTTCAGGATGCAGTGAAGCGGCAGCTTGTTGCTGATGTGCCTGTTGCGGCGTTTTTGTCCGGGGGAGTCGATTCGAGTGCGATCACTGCCGTAGCAGCACATGTTTTTCATGAAAGGGGGAAGGCGGCTCTCGATACGTATTCTATCGACTACGATGAAAATGAAAAGTTCTTCGAATCGAGCAAGTTTACGCCGGATCCGGATGGGCCGTGGGTGGATAAGGTCTCCCGTTTCTTAGGAACACAACATCAACGCCTGATTATGGATAACCAATTACTTGCAAAATATCTGAAGGACGCTGTTCATGCACGTGATTTGCCGGGGTACGCCGATATTGATTCCTCACTGCTCTGGTTCTGTGAAGGAATTAAAGAGGGAGCAACTGTCGGTCTATCCGGAGAGTGTGCGGATGAAATTTTGGGTGGTTATCCATGGTTCCACAGTCCGGAAACATCAGCTGAGGAAGGATTTCCCTGGATGCGTTCCACTGCGGCACGGCAAAGCCTGTTAAGCCCGGAATGGCAGAAGAAGCTGAATTTAAGAGATTATGTGCTCAGTCGATTCAATGACACAATGAACGAAACACCTGCACTGGAGGGTGAAAGCCCGACAGATGTGAAACGGCGCCAGTTATTCTATCTTAATATGCATTGGTTCATGGCGGCGCTGCTTGACCGCAAGGACAGAATGAGCATGGCTGCCAGTCTGGAGGTTCGTGTTCCGTTCGCGGATCACCGTCTTGTAGAATATTTGTGGAATGTCCCCTGGTCTGTCAAAATGCTGGATAACCGTGAAAAAGGAATATTCCGGCGGGCAATGAAAGGACTTTTGCCGGACGACGTCTTATACCGAAAGAAAAGCCCGTACCCGAAAACTTTTCATCCTGAATATAAAAAAACGGTTTTCCAATGGTTTTCCGAAATTGTAAACACCCCGTCCTCGCCGATATTACAATTAATGGATAAGAAAAAGCTGCAAGAAATCATAGATACAGAAGGTGAGGCATTCGATGTTCCCTGGTATGGACAATTAATGGCAGGTCCGCAGCTCATTGCCCACCTGGCACAGATTAATACATGGCTGGAAGATTACAACGTAGAAATTGTAGATCGTTAATGAGAGCCCCGGAAGGGCTCTTTTTTGCACGGTAAGAAAGTATAAGATTTGGATAATCTTATTTTCAGGAAACCTTAAATTTTATTCCCCTGGGATTACGAATAATTCAGCGGATAGTATCCTGATTGGTTTAAAACGTCGGCAATCATTTGATATCCTTTGCTGTTCGGATGAAGGCCGTCGATTGAAAGGAGTTTCTTTCCGTATCGCCGGAACGGATAATAGATATCAGCAATTTTCGTATTGGGACCGTTGAAATGTTGGAGATGGCGATTGAATAATTGAACGTAATAATCACTTCCATGGATGTTTGGAAACGGATTGTACAGCCCGATCAGGCGAATCATAAACGGATTTGCCCTGTGAGACTTAATAGCATAAATATCTTCCATGATCCTTGATAAATTCATGGAGAAATGATGAATGGCTTGTTCCAAAACATAGCTCTTTCTGGTTTTGGAATATTCCCGATAGGCACGGATTAGGTCATTCCCGCCGGCTGTAATGGTTAGAATCGAAGCTTGATGAATGCTTTTTCTTATTTTCTCAGAACGGAGTCTTTGAAGAATGTCAGCAGAGGTTGCCCCGTTTTTGGCAAAGATCCGAATTTGGATGGGCTGCTGTAATTGATATTCTGCCAAAGCGGCATAGCGTTTTTCGAATCCTGGAGCAAGAAACGACCCTGTTCCGACAGACAATGAGTCTCCGATAGCAGTGTAAATCAATGGTGTGGTTGGCCTCATAATTTTCCTCCCGATCATCCTGTCTGTGATCAGGATATGTCAGGGAAAAGAAGGGCGTTTGGGCCATTTGTTCATGCTGAGTGAAGGAGCAATCTGAACACCTGACTCCTACCAAAAAAAGAGGGCTTGGAATCAACAAGGCATTAGATATGTGGGAACTTATGCATGGCGGCTCGCTCTCTTAGTTCCAACCCGCGCGACAGCAAATAAAAAGACAGGATGGCCAGAATAAAGGCGCACAAAGGAAAGAAAAGGATCCACTGTGCATTAAAAACAAACCCGCGCATCTGACCAACCAGTCCCGCCCATTCATGCGTTTTCGAAAAATAAATGACAGGCACGAATTGTTTGATGGTGCCGCCTAGGAACAAGTTGAAAATTCCGAGCTGGCCAATAAGGGCAAGCGTTGCGATAATTTCATTCACAAATAAAGCGATGAGATTCCCTTTAAGATGGGGGAAAAGATGTTTCCAAATCAGGTGAGACGTCCCTCCGCCAAGGGAAGAGGCTGCCGTCACGAATAATTTTTTTCTTAATTCAATTGTTTTGCTTTGAATAACGGAATACACACCCGGTATCCCGACAGCTGTCATTAACGCAGCCTGGAAAACGGTCAGTTGCCACGGGGACAGAGAAGAATTAATATTCATCCCAAGCATCACAAAGTAAACGATTAGAAATGCCGGAAACGCTCCCAGCACACCAAATTGGTTCTTTCCCTTTACTTTTTCCGCCCGGTGCATTCCGCCGAAAAACCCCGCAGCGCCCCCGATTATCAATCTTCCAAGTGCAACAATGATTGCTGTGAATACCGTATATTTTGCACCATGTAACAGGAGCGTCAGAAGGTCGTGTCCGTATTTGTCTGTGCCAAACCAGTGTTTGGAGGATGGAGGAAACGGCGCAGCTTTCAGCTCACTGCCTTGATCGGTCTGAACATAAACGATTTTCTCTTCATAATCGTCATCGTAAGGGGCCATCGCCGGCCCGAAGATCGCAACAAAAAAAAGAAAAGCTGTTAAAATCATTCCGCTCCATAACCGCCAATTGATTCTTTTCCCCTTACTCATAAGCAAAAATCCTTTCCAATCCGAACACAAACAGCCGCATACTCCAATAGAAAAAGAGGTACAAAATGACAAGCGTCAATAATCCATTCACAATTAGATTGTACTGATAGTCCCCTTCGATGAACATCAGTCCGGTTACGCCTCTGGTATTATACAAATACTCAACGATAAATAAATTGCCCATCATTATCGCCGCAATCTTATGCAAATCTGCTTTCAAGGAAGGGATAATATTGCGAAACACATGCTGGATATAAATCGAGAGTCTCGAAATTCCCTTTGACTTCGCTGTCAAAATATAGTCTTCCGTCAACACTTCAAAGGTTTGTTCAGACAATGTCCGTATCAAATAAATGACCGGAATAACGGAAAGGGTAATAATCGGCAGCAAAATCGCCGGATTATCAGTTGAACTCGAAGCCACCTTCGCTACATGAATCCCCGTTGATTGATATACCGAAACAACCGCAAGTTGCAGCAATAACACGAGAATAAAATCCGGTATTACCCCTAAAAATCCGAGCATGTCCTTTGCCCATTCCTGTTTTGATTTCGCTTGCCATGCCCCGATAATGAGACTGACTACTACAGCAATCAGCCCGGAAACCACCAAATAAAAGTAAGAGGACATTAAATAACTGCCTATATCCCTGAAAAAACTTGGCTCTCTGTCCGAACCTTGCCGGTAATGAAACGTCTCCCCGCTTTTCAGACCGATGAAGTAATCTTTTACAGCTTCGAGGCCGGCCCGAGGAGTAAATCGAAATTCATTGTCCTTGGTTGAACGGGAGTCATCATGGAGGGTCATCGGGAGCGCTGCTAATATAAAAATGAGAATAATTATTGAACACAAGGTAAATAAAAGCTTCAAACAGAATCCCCCTTATTTGAGATTCATTATATCAAATGAACCTCAAAAATGCCGAGAATTCACGCAGTTAACCCGGTTCAGACGGTTTTCACAATCGCAAAATCATACGGGCCCAGATTGAGAATCGCCGAATTTTTTTCAGACATGATCATTTTTCCCGTCCACAAGTCTTTTCCTTTTCTCATTTGAAAAGGTAGTTTCACTTTCAAAGAGTCGTTCCCATTATTAATCGCTATAAAAATGGTTTCATTGCGAAATGCTTTTGAATAGATTAAATGGTTTGATGTGCTGTCAGCTTCCAGAAACTTCAGAAGGCCTCCGCTTTTTAAGGCGGGTTCTGTTTTCCTCAATGTAATCAATTTCTGCATAAATTGAAAAAGATCCTGATCCTGCGCAGATTTGTCCCAAAGCATGCATTTCCGGCATCCAGGATCACCTCCGCCTGTCATGCCGATTTCGTCCCCATAATAGATACATGGCGTACCTGTGAAAGTGAACTGGAACAAGTACAGTAACTTTGCTTTTTGCTTATTTTCCCCGCACTCGGTCAGAACCCGGGGAGTGTCGTGGCTTCCAAGCAGGTTGAAGGCAACTTCATTAATATTCTTAGGGTAAGCGTTTAAGACATTGGTGATGTCGTTTGCGAAAGAATCGGCTTTCTTAGTTCCATTAGCGAAATACTCTAATGCGGCTAGGGTGAACGGGTAATTCATCACGGCATCAAACTGATCACCTTGTAACCAGGGCATAGAGTCATGCCAGATTTCTCCCAGAATGTAAGTGTCAGGTTTAACAGTTTTGACAACCCGGCGAAAATCACGCCAAAAATGATGATCCACTTCGTTCGCTACATCGAGCCGCCAACCGTCGATGTCAAATTCTTCGATCCAGTAAGTTGCGACCTTCAACAAGAAGTTCCTCACTTCCGGATTCTCTGTGTTTAGTTTCGGCATGTTAGGTTCAAAAGCGAACGTATCGTAGTTCGGCGCCGGATTCCTCTGGATCGGAAAATCCTTTATGTGAAACCAATCTTTATATCGGGATTTCGCCCCATTTTCAAGAACATCCTGAAATTGTGGGAAGTAATAGCCGCTGTGGTTGAATACTGCGTCAAGCATGACTCGAATGCCTTTTTCATGGCATTTTTTTACGAGCTGGCGAAATTTCTCCTTGTCCCCGAATTGTGGATCGATCTCCATGTAATCTATCGTGTCATATTTGTGATTGGAATGGGCTTTGAAAATCGGTGTAAAATAAATGCCGCTGATGCCAAGGTCTTCAAGGTAATCCAGATGGTCGATCACACCTTGAAAATCACCGCCGAAGAAATTTGTAGGAGTCGGTTCGGTGCTTCCCCATGACAAAGCTCTTTTGGGATCGTTGGACGTATCCCCGTTTGCGAATCGTTCAGGGAAGATTTGATACCATACGGTGTCCTTCACCCATTCAGGCGCCCGGAAGACATCAATAGTATTTAAAAACGGGAAACAAAAATAATTCTGGATATCGGCAGGGGGACTGTCGTAAAAACCTTTTTCTGTATAAACGAGAGTTTCACTGCCATCGACCAGTTCAAACCCGTAACGAAGACGGCGGAAAGGTGGTTTTACCTCAGCGAACCAGTAATCGAAGAGTTCATCCGATCCATTTGGAATCATTGGTTTTTCGGAGAATTGCCAGTGTCCGTGTTTCCAATCATAAGGATCTCCGTATATCAGAGAAACTTGTTCAATATCGTATTTTTTTGTACGCAAGCGAATGTGCAGTGTCTCCGAATCGTATGCGTAGGCGTAATTGTCTTGCGGCCGGTGATAGATGGTTTCTTTAAGCATGGTATTCATCCTTTCGTTGATCTCATAGAATAATATCGATGCCAGGCCATGGCATCATGAAACATCCTGGCTATCGTTAGAACAGAAAATAGTTCAATAGTCATGAATTTATTAATCTTGTGAATGTTATTGGATCGGCTTTCCCGATTATGATACAATAATGAAAACGTTTGCGCAAGAATTGTTTTCTTTGAAAAGATAGAAGCGATTGAGTTGTTTGGTTGGTATTTTAACGGTATGTAAGTTCAATTGTTTATTCAATAATACAAGGGAGGATCATTTTAGTGCAAACGTTTGCTTCTATGAAAAGGAGGTTGTTTATTTTGCGAAGGAAATTTTTATTATTGGTTATTATGACACTGTTTGTTCCTATGTTTTCGAACATTTTGCCTGCAAGGGCGGCGGATGATGTGCGGAGCCCAGTCGTTAACGGGCACGAAGTCACTTTTCATTATCAGGGTGACGGTTCCGTAAACAGTGTAAAGGTTGCTGGAGATTTCAATGGTTGGACTGTGAAGGGTGAACAGGCCGTCCATATGACAAAAGGCGAGGACAATGTTTGGGCGACGACGATTTCGGTTTCACCGGGATTGCATAGGTACAAGTTTGTCGTAGACGGCAATTGGATCACGGATCCGCTTAACCCAAATGGAATAGATGATGGTTACGGCGGTACAAACAGTGTTTTTCTTGTTGGCAGGGAGGATGCTGAATCTGCCAGGCAAGTTGTGCTTACGGGAAGTCTGCAGTCGGAACTTGGCGCGAGCAAGGATTGGAATCCGGCAGGAAATGTGACGCAAATGACCTATATTGGCAATGGTTTCTATGAATTTGTTGGAACACTTCCTGCGGGTCATTATGAGTACAAGATAGCCGTTGGCGGAAGCTGGAATGAAAACTACGGTGCCGGAGGGCAGCTGAACGGCGGAAATATCAGCCTGGATCTCAGTCAGAAAACAACAGTAATTTTCTATTACAACGACAACAGCCACAAGATCGCCAATTCAACAAATTATCAACCTATAACAGGAGACGCAAGGCCTCGCCTTGTTGGTAGCTTGCAACCGGAAATTGGGGCAGGCGGCGAATGGAATCCGGCGGAGTCGGACGCGTATTTGGTTGATGATGATTTTGACAACGTTTACACGTATAGAGCAAAATTACCGGAAGGACATTACGAATTCAAGGTTGTTCTGGGGGATTCCTGGAAGGAACCTGCTTATCCATCGCAAAATGCCAAATTCGATTTGGAAGAGGCAAAGAAAGTAACGTTTTCTTACAATGCGGAAACCCATGAGGTGATGGCCGATTACTTTGGAAAAGGCGTTGATCATGCCATCCATAGAGACAAGTTGTTTCACAACTCCTGGAAGGAAGCTTACCGGGAACCTTTTGGGGCAGTATCGGCCCGGACTGCTGTCACTCTTCGTTTCCGTTCGGCAAAAGGTGATTTAACAGGTGCGAGTCTGGTCTTGAAAAATCGACGGACTGGGGATACGGGTATCTATGACATGGAGTACGCCGGTTCCGCGGATAGGGAAGCCTTCGGCAAGGCTGATTTTTGGGAAGTGACGGTGACCCCCGAAGAAAAAGGAGTTTACGGTTACAAGTTTATCGCGAAAGACGGCCCTGTACGTGTGGAATACGGGGAGAATTCTACACAAGGAGGAACCGGCAAGACAGGCGACCAGCTAAACCAAATGTTTCAGATGACAGTCTATGAGCCGGATTTCCAGACACCAGACTGGATGAAAACGGCCGTTGTGTATCAGATTTTTCCTGACCGATTCCGAAATGGAAACAAGAAAAATGATAATGCCAAGAAATATGCGAGGGGCTTTCAGCCGATCGAACATCGTGATTGGGATCAACTGCCGGATAATCCTGACATGCAAGGCACACAGGGCTACAATGGAGACGGCATTTGGAGCAACGACTTTTTCGGCGGGGACATTCGTGGAATCCGCCAAAAGCTTGGATACCTACAGTCTCTGGGTGTAAACACCATCTATCTCAATCCGATCAATATGGCGGCATCCAATCATAAATACGATGCAACTGACTATAAAAAACTCGATCCGATGTTTGGTTCTTTAAAAGAATTCAACAAGTTTGCCCATGCAGTGGAGCAACGCGGGATGCATCTCATTGTCGACGGCGTGTTCAACCACGTGGGCGATGATTCTATCTATTTCGACCGTTACAGTAAATATAAGTACGTCGGTGCTTATGAATATTGGGCTAAAATCTATGACCTGATGAACAATAAAGGGTTAAGCAAGAATAAAGCCAAGAAGCAGGCAACCCAATATTTCAAAGAACAAGGGCAAGTGTTTAGTGAGTATCACTGGGAAAATTGGTTCAATATTGAGAATGAAAAAGTGAATGTCGGCAAACCGAATGAACATTACAAGTATCAGGGATGGTGGGGCTACGACAGTTTGCCGGAAATCTCCTCGATATCGGGCGATGTGGTGGACCACCCAAGTGAAATGAATCACGAATCGTGGGCGAATTATATTTTATTCGATGAGGATTCCGTTGCAAAGACATGGCTTGACCGCGGGGCATCTGGATGGCGTTTAGACGTTGCCAATGAGGTAGATCCTGCATTCTGGCATGCTTTTCGTAATGAATTGAAACACAACTATGAGTTGCCCGGAGGAGAAGAACCGCTCATCTTAGGTGAAATTTGGGATGATGCCTCCGAATATTTCCTTGGGGATATGTATGATTCCGTCATGAATTATCGTTTCCGCGGGGCTGTCCTGAATTTCCTTAGGAACCAGAACGCAGAAGAAGCGGCCCAACAGCTAAAGGCTATCAAAGAGGATTATCCGAAGCAGGTCTTTCACGTATTGATGAACCTCATTGGGACTCATGATACCGCACGTGCTGCGTATTTGCTTGGAGGAGGATCCGATAGCTACGAAAGAGCGGAAAACGACCCGAGTTATAATCGTGAGCTTGGTTATAAGCGGTTAAAGCTGGCCCTGATTTTCCAAATGGGTTATCCGGGGGCACCGACCATTTATTATGGCGATGAAGCAGGTGTCACAGGTTCCGGAGATCCGGACAATCGCCGCACGTACCAATGGAAAGATCAGAATAAACAACTGATTGAGTTTTATAAAAAAGTGGGCAAGGTTCGGACGAAATATCAAAACTTGTTCTCCCACGGAGATATCCATACCTTGTACGCGGAAGGTGCAGTCTATGCTTATGCACGGAGTACTGATGAACAGTTTGCGATTGTTGCGATCAATGATAGCAAGCAGCCCAAAACAATTGAATTGAATGTTGAGGATCAGCTTCCGAACGGGGTTACGATGAAAGGTCAATTGGATAAAAATGTTCGGGTAGCGGCTGAAAACGGCACGGTGACTATCATAATTCCTGCAATGAGCGGAAGGATGCTGGTTTCCGAGGCTGGAAAAGTTCCAGAGGCAATTACTGACCTGAAAGCGGAAGAAGGCTCGAGCTCCATTACGCTTT
>DASVCO010000241.1:0-7549 GCA_036381575.1 Caryophanales bacterium | reverse complement strand
GGAGGTTCCGAAGGTTCCGTTTCCCGTTTTTCCGAATCAGAAGGTTTTTCTTCCCCTTTTTCTATTAGAAAATAGGGCAGAAAGAAGGGGCTGGGACATAACTAGCCAAGAATAACTTAAAAAAGGTTCCAATCATCGATTTTTGATGACTGGAACCTTTTGGGTTCGGATGATGGTCACCCTCTATGATTGGATTGGCTTTCATGGCGGTATACTTTCTCAAGTTTACCGCCATGAATGCAAAACCTAATTCATTTTCCACTTCCTCTTTGCCTCTCACAGACATACGCGTGAAACGCAAATGAGCCTTCAGGAATCCGAAGACGGGTTCCACGTCAATTTTACGTTTGCCGTAAATGTCACCCGTTTCTTTTTCCGAAAGCTTCTGTCTCGTATAGGCTTTTTGATTTTCCCATTTCTCGTTATAATAAATCTTTCGGTTATTTCCGTCCTTTGCTTTGGTGCATTGGGATCTTAGCGGACAATCGGAACAGTCCTCACATTCATAGACTTTAAACGTCCGTGTAAACCCATATCGGTCCGTTCGATTGGAAAGGTAGTGGAACGTTAATTTTTTACCATTCGGACAGATAAAATAATCGCCTTCCTCGTTATATTCCCAATTAACCGCATTAAAGGTGTCATTCTTATATTTCTTTTTCTTTTCTTTCCGGTATTGGTTATATGTGATCAATGGCGTGCGTTTTCGGTTTTCCATGACCTCTTCGTAGTTTTGTTCGCTTCCATAACCTGCATCAGCGACGATATATTGAGGCAGCTCCAAAAAATGTTTCTCGATATGATCAAGAAAAGGGATGAACGTGCGGGTATCGGTTGGATTCGGGTATACGTCGTAGGCAAGGGCGTATTGGCCTTCGGTCGCAAGCTGCACATTATAGCCCGCTTTCAGTTGACCGTTCTTCATATAGTCATCTTTCATTCGCATAAATGTGGCGTCATGGTCTGTCTTCGAATAGCTGTTGCGGTCTCCAAAGGTTTCCATATCACTTTTGTATTTCTGTTTGCGCGCCAGAAAATCTTTGAATTGTTTATGAGATTGCTTCGGTATTTTACGTTCCGATCGAAGGCGTTTCCGTTTCCCGACATCTTCACTCGCTTCAATTGTTTGATTCATTTCCTCGACCTTCTCTTCCAACTTTTCCGTGATCTCAGAAAGCTCTTCGATGGAGAGTTCGTCTGGGTTTTCCCGTTCAATTTCGGGGATAATTTCTTTTTCCAATAGATCGTCATATAACCGGTTTGACTTCTCGATCAAGCTGGCGCTGTACCTTTCAATAGCCCTGCGCCAGACAAATGTAAACTTATTGGCATTGGCTTCAATCTTGGTTCCGTCGATAAAAATCGCCTCGTTATCAATCTGTTCTTCTTGAACCAGGTGACAACGAAACTGGACAAAACACTGCCGAAGAAGTTCTTTGACTTCAGAGTGGACGCGAAAACGATTGATGGTCCGATAGCTCGGCTCATACCCTTGAGCCAACCACATCATGCGCACGCTATCTCTGAGGAGGGCTTCGATTTTTCTCCCTGAGAACACCGATTGCGTGTAGGCGCATAGGATTACTTTCATCATCATTCGAGGGTGATAAGCCGGACAACCCGTCTCCCGTAGAAAACCCGTGAAAGCTTCGTCAGGAATCTGTTCAACCAGATCATGGACTGCGTAGGCGATATCATTTTCCTGAAGTTTCTTTTCTAAGTCCAGGGGCAAAACCACTTGATTCATGTTATACTGTTTAAACATAAGGACACCTCCGATGGTTATGGTTTGGTCACTTTAATTTTATCAGAAGGTGTCCTTATTTTCTTGTCAAAAAGGAAAAGTAAAATAAATAGAGTGTGCCACGAACAACGCTTTTGATCGTGGCACACTCTTATTTTGATTTACTGGGTTTTGTCCCAGCCTCGTTTACTTGAAAGTATACAACCACATTTCCTTAAGCTCCACGGCTTACAAAGCTTTGACCATACCTCCATCAATGACCAACGCCTGTCCTGTCATATAGCTATTGGCCTCAGAACAAAGATAAACGATGGTTTTTGCAAATTCTTCGGGTTTTCCGTAACGGCCTAAGGGAATAGCTCTTTCATTCCTATCCCGAAGTTCCTCAAGGCTTATACCCAGGTGATCGGCACGAGTTTGATCAAGGCTTGTCACCCGGTCAGTAGCAATTCTTCCCGGCCCAACCGTATTGATCAGGATATGATCAGGCGCCAATTCCTGAGAGAGGCTTTTGGCTAACCCGACAATGCCTGCCCGGAACGTATTCGATAATATTAAATGATCGATGGGTTGCTTAATGGAAGAAGAGGCGAAATTAACGATATGCCCTCCACCGTTCTCTCTCATATAAGGTAACACAGCCCGAATTGTCCTTACGAAGCTGAGCAAGTTCAATTCAAAGGCGTTTTGCCAGTCTTCATCTTCGAAACTGTCGAAGCCGCCGGCTGAAGGGCCTCCAGTATTGTTGATTAGCACATCGACGGTACCGTTCCATTCGACTGCTTTCGCCGCCAGATTCTGAATATCCTGTCCGTTTGTCATATCGCAAACGACATAGTCCACATTACCGTTTCCACTCTCCTCCTGGATTTCTTTCTTTGCCTCGTTCAAATCAGTTTCATTCCGGCTGGCAATAAGAACATTGGCCCCTTCGGCCGCAAATTGTTTGGCCGACGCTTTTCCCAAACCTTTGCTGCCCGCAGTCACAATCACTGATTTTCCCTTCAATCCCAGATCCACTTGTTCCATCCCCTTTTTATTCAGGTTTACTTACAAAAAAGAAACAGAGAAAATCCTGTTTCCTTTTTCCATTTTTTCTATCAAAACGGAAATTCAGTCTCGGAATCAAGAGATAAAATGAATGCCTTAATCAATTCTTTCGTTGCTTTGAGATCTTCCATGTCAATTACCTCTGTTGGAGAATGGGCATAACGCGAGGGAATGGATAATACTCCAGTTGAAATCCCCTTGTTCGCAAGGCTCACAGCTCCTCCATCGGTCCCGATTCCCGGAAAGACCTCGCTCTGAAAATCAATATTATATTCTTTGGCGAGTTCCACAAGTCGCGCCCTGACCGTTGGATGAGCAATTAAACTGAAATCCATCATCTTGATTCCGGTTCCTGCTCCAAGATACAAGCTGTTATCCATGGTCTCTTCAGGCGTATCACTGACAGCCGTTGTATCCACTGCGATAGCTACATCAGCTTGAACATCTGAAGCCGCTACTGTTGCACCGCGAAGGCCTACTTCCTCCTGAACCGTAAAAATAAAAATCATTTTACCCGGAAATGCCTCTTGCTGATTCAGTTCCTCCATCAGTTTGAGAAGAACGGTGCAACCCGCCCGATCATCAAAAGCTTTCCCGATAAGCTTTCCAGTATTTTCATTTCCAAGGAATCTCATCTCACTTGTCCAAGTGATTGTGTCACCTATTTCAACACCTAACGCCTCCGCCTGTTCTTTCGACGAGGCGCCAATATCAACATAGAGATGGCGATAATTTCTAACCTTCTTGGGATCATCAAATTTAGCGTAATGGGCAGAAATCGTTCCAATCACGCCCAACAGAGTGCCCTCTTTTGTCTGAACCTCCACCTTTTGTCCCAGCAAAATGCGATCGTCATGGCCGCCTAACTTCTCGAATCGCAACAATCCATTGGCTTCCACCTTCTTAACTATGAACCCAACCTCGTCCATATGTGCTGTTAAAATAACAGCGGGACCAGGCTTTCCTCCATTTTTGACCGCTGTCACATTCCCGAGGTTATCCATTTTCACCGTGTCACAGAGACTTTCAACTTTTTCTTTTATGTAGTAAGAAACAGATTGTTCGTGCCCGCTCGGACCATGTAAACGAGTTAATTCACGCAGAATATTAAGCAATAGAATTCATTCCTTTTCAATTATTTAATCTTATTACCCGGCCATTCCGGCAACATCCGGCGGAGTGGTTTATCTTTACGGTAACCCAGCACATAATCCGCCTGCATAAGCGTATGAATTTCCCGTGTTCCCTCGTAAATCATCGGCGCTTTGGAATTTCGGAGATGCCTTTCTACCGGATACTCATTGGAATAGCCATATGCCCCATGAATTTGTACGGCATCATTTGCAGCATCATTGGCGAAATTGCATGCTTGCCATTTTGCGAGTGATGTTTCTTTCGTATTTCGTTTCCCCTGATTTTTGAGCTCTCCGGCCTTAAAAACCAGCAACCGCGACATCTCTAACCCCGCTTCCATCTTGGCAATCATTTGCTTAACGAGTTGATGCCTGCCGATTTCCTCACCAAACGTTTTTCGTTCATGACAGTATTTCACGCTCTCCTCGAGACAAGCCATAATAATTCCACATGCCCCGGCTGCAACAGTGAAGCGTCCGTTATCAAGCGCTGACATCGCAATTTTGAAACCTTCCCCTTCTTCTCCAAGCAAGTTTTCCCTCGGAACTCTTACATCTTCAAGAATCAATTCTCCCGTGTTGCCGGAACGAATGCCCAACTTTCCCTTGAACGGCCTCGAGGAAAAGCCTGGCATTGTCCGCTCGACAATGAACGCGGAGATCCCTTTATGTTTTTTGCTTTTATCTGTATAGGCGAAGATCAGAAAATGGTCTGCTGTGTCGGACAAAGAAATCCAGGCTTTCTGTCCATTCAAAATATAATCGTCGCCGTGTCTAACCGCCGTGGTTTGTAGTGAAGCAACATCTGAACCCGCATTCGGTTCCGTCAGCCCGTATGCAGCAATTTTTTCACCTTTCGCCTGCGGAACGAGATATTTCCGCCTCTGTTCTTCAGAACCCCATTGCAATAACGTCATACTGTTCAGCCCGGTATGTACAGAAACGGCTGTCCGGAAAGCTGTATCTCCACGTTCCAATTCTTCGCATACAATTGCGAGTGTGTTGTAATCCATACCGCTTCCGCCATATACTTCGGGAATACAGACACCCATCAGATTCAATTCGCCGAGCCGATTCATCATCTTCGGGTCAAACTCCCCTTTCTCATCCCACTCTTGGATATATGGCAAAATCTCTTTATCTACGAAACTTCGCACCGTCCTTCTAACCATTTGCTGTTCCTCGCTCAGTTCAAAATTCATATTCTCGACCTCCCACCTCTCCTAAAGTAGTTGCATTCAGCTTATCATAAGTCTTGCATTTCAAACAATTCTGCACACATCAATCAAATATGCCCCTGACCTGTTACTTCCCCTAAAAATCTGCGGCATCTCCCGGAACTTTTTTACCTTATTCACTCTCCTACGGATAAAGTAAGAACCCGCCTGCTGAACGGCAAGACGGGTTCAAGTCTCAAGATAACCTTGGCTTACGCCAAGTCATTGGTGATTTCTGATACGGTTAACAAAAAGAATCATCCGATTTTGGAACTGAGAGCCCAAATAACGGCCTCAGGAATAATGCCAAAAACGTACCTGCCAAAGCGAATACCATCCAAACCCAGCCGTGGAGGCTAAAGGAAGCGATGCCGCCAAAGTAAGCGCCAATGTTGCAACCGAAAGCAATACGTGCCCCGTACCCCATCAGGAAGCCACCGATGAGAGAGGCGGTCACGACTTTCCACGGGAGTTTACTGAAGGAAAACAGCCCGCCCGCGGTAGAAGCAAGAAAGGCCCCCAAAATCAAGCCGAAGTCCATCATACTTGTCGAATCCTTGAATACGGATTGATCCAGGGCTTCGGCTTTCGCTCCCGACCAATAAGTCCATTGAACTACATCAATTCCGATAGCCTGAGCAGCTTGGGAACCCCAAAGCGCGAAAGCGGATGTTATTCCCCACGGGTGCCCGCGAAACACCAAAGTGACCGCGTTCAGAACAGCCAAAACAATCGCTGCGATCCACAACGGCCAGGCCCCGCGAAAGATGCGCAACCACCCCTTCGCCGTAGGTAACGGTTTTACCTCAGGCGGGCGACGCTTCTTCTGAATCATCCAGGCGATAACAGCAATGCCGGCAAACACAATCATAGAGACAATCCATGCACCGAAATATCCCCAGCCGGTGGTGGTAGCAAGAGAAATTGCCTGAAAATGAGGCATTTCCTTGACCCAGAATCCCCAATGCCAGGCGCCGACTACCGAGCCAATAACAAATCCAATGATGGTCACCAGCGATGCGGTGCGTCCGCCGCCAATTCCGAATAAGGTGCCCGAAGCACAACCACTGCCCAATTGCATTCCGATTCCGAAAATAAAGCCGCCGACAACCACACTAACACCTACAGGAAACACATAACCTTGAGGGTTGGTGCCGAAGAAACCAATTCCTGATGCCAGAATTGGCGCAAACAATGTACAAGCAACGGCCAGCATCAACATATGGGCCCGCAATGCTTTGCTGTTTCCGACAGACAACAATTGCCGAAAAGCTGAAGTAAATCCAAACCTGGCATGGAAAAGCGTGTAACCAAGCAACAAACCGATCCACAGTAAAATGCCCATTTGAAGCCCCGCAACCTTAATTGCAAAATAAGTCAGGATCAATGTAACAATGACAGCCCCAATAATAGATGATTTTTGCGGGGAAAACAGCTTTGGCTTTTCCTGCTCAGAACCGATTTTAAGCCGATCCTCGCTTACAGAACGCATCGACATATAGAATCACCCCTAATTCCTATAAATTTAGTACGATATTATTTTATAGCACCCCTCCGTTTCTGTAAAAAAATCTGATCGTGCAAAAATCCGCAGTTCTTCACCGCGGATTTTTGCCATTGTTATTTTATTAAAAGCGAAACCACGTCCCTTACAACTTGCCCGGCTTTTTCATCCAAAACCTCTCCTTCAGTTGCGGCTATGGATGTGGAATCACCGCTAACGGAAGGTACGAAGGGGCAATTTAGTAAACCAAGTCTTTCAACTTATCAATAACTTCGACTTTCCCTAAGAAAACCCAAAATTTGTGGTTTAAATCTACTTTTTGGACGGTGGGATTGATCTCCGTTATACTCTTCTAATTATTTCCATACCTTTTGACCCGTAACATTGCCTGCTCCTTATGGCCCGAGAAATTTTCCAATTCACATAAGGTTGCTGCATGATTGCCTATCTTTGCACTGGCTTCAGGCGTAATCCTTTGATAAGTACAATTCTTCATGAATTTCCCAACCCATAAGCCTCCTGTATAACGCGCCGCTTGTTTAGTTGGCAAAATGTGATTGGTTCCGATGACTTTGTCACCATAAGCAACATTTGTTTCAGGGCCAAGAAAAAGCGCCCCATAATTCGTCATATGGTTTAAAAAATAACGAGGATCCTCCGTTAAAACTTCCACATGCTCATAAGCCAATCTATCTGCTTCAGCAACTGCCTCTTCCACATTTTTCACAAGGATGATACTACCATTCTCTTTCCAAGCTGGTCCGGCGACATCCGCTGTAGGTAAGGTTTGCAGTTGCCGTTCTATTTCTTTTTCGACCTTTCCGGCAAGTTCTTTCGATGTTGTAACCAGCGCCCCCGGGGAAGTTGGCCCGTGCTCAGCTTGCCCCAATAGATCAGTAGC